>SHYV01000093.1 GCA_009692605.1 Myxococcales bacterium | reverse complement strand
CTGGCCCGCCGCGGGTCAGCATCGTCGCTGGGATCGACGGCGACGAGGTGACTGGCGTCCATGCCGTGAACCTCGTCGCCGGCGTGCTAGCGGTGCGGCGGCCATCAGGGTCGGTCTACCTGCTGCCTTGCGTGAACATGCCGGGTGCGGAGACGGGTGAGAAGACCTTTCTTGGCGAGGAGCTCGACGCTGCTTTCCATGGAGATCCTGGATCTCCCGCCGGTCGTGTCGCGGCAGCCGTACTCGATGCCACGCAAGGGGATCTCTGCATCGAGGTCCAGACGGGAAACCGTGTCACCGACGAGTGCCCGCACGTCCGGGCCCCGCTCTATGGTCACGCGCTCGAAGCGGCGCGGGCTAGCGGGCTCCCGGTCCTTTGGAAGCGCGCTGGCAAGCATTTCGATGGGGGGCTGATGGGAGCATGGCGTGCGGAAGCGCGGCCAGGGCTCACGCTCCGGGGCGGACAGGCGGGGCTGCTCTCGTCGGACGCCGCCCGAAAGCTCGCCCGCGCGATGGTGCGCATCCTGACCTCACGCGGCCTGCTTCCGCCCGATCCGGATGCCGGGGGCGTGTTGCTGGAGACCGATCAGGTCGACGAATACCGCGCCAATTTTGCTGGTTTTTTCGCCCCCGAGGTGGGCGCTGGAGAACGGGTACGCGCCGGGGGCGTGCTCGGCGTGGTGCGGGCGCCCATCGGGGGAAGCACGGTGGAGGAGGTGAGGATCAAGCGCCCCGGGATCGTGCTCTCTACGCGTGTCTACCCTCTGGTGAACGCGAGGGAGCTGCTGGTCCGCATCGCCGTCGGGTAGATCAGGGCTTTTCGTCTGTGGTCTCGTCAGGCTTCAGCGCGGGAGGGACGGCGTCCGCCTCGGCTGCTTTCTCTTCGGGCTTGCGGAAGATCCAGAAGCCGACGCCCCCGAACGTGGCAAGCGCCACGAGCGTCAGGCCGATGGTCACGCCGATAGGCGGCGCCGGAGAGTCGCGCTGCTGGGGCGCAGCCTCCACCGTCAGCTTTTGGGTCGATGGGGCTGGAGCCTCTGACGCCGTCCACGGGGCCAGAATGGTCTGCCGGGCGGCGGCCCCCGGAGCCGCGCTCATCCCTCCCGGGGCCATCCCCCCGGGGGTCATCGAGCCCGGGGTCATCGAGCCGGGGGTCATCGAGCCGGGGGTCATCGAGCCGGGGGTCATGCCGGCTCCCGCCCCACCCGGCGGCGCCCCACCCGGCGGCGCCCCATCCGGCGGCGGCTCGCCGGAGCTGGGGGCCTGCAACTTTCCGCCGGCCTCCAGTTGCTGCACCATCGGTGTTTTCGCGACCACTGAAATCCCGGTCATGTCGGCCGAGCCCGTCCACTTCGTGCTCCCCGATGTGAGCGTGATGGTCTGCTCTCCGCTGGTCACCGGCAGGATGACCGTGTACATGCCGTCTTCCGCCTTGAAGTCGGGTGCTGCCCCATCGTCGGTGGCCTCAAACGCGGTGCTCCCCACCGTGCCGGTGATGCGCCCCCCCTCGGTCAAGTGGTTGTGATCGTCCAGCAGCAGCAGCGCATCGCCGCCGGCCGACGGTTGGCCGGCCAGCGCGGGTGAGACCCCGGCGACGAGGGCGAGCGCCAGAAGGGAAGAACGACTCAAAATAGGGGGCGTAAGCATGATCACCATCCGGATGCACCGGCAAGGTAACGCTCCGAACGGTCCGGCGATAGAGCGCGGTCGCCAATGCACCTGAGCCCGCTCGTGACCCTGCTGACCCAGATCATCGTCATCGTGGCGGCTGGGCAGCTGATCGCGCTCGGCGCTCGGCGCGTGGGCCAGCCTGGAGTGGTGGCTCAGGTGCTAGCGGGCATCGCGCTTGGGCCGTCGCTGCTCGGTGCGGTTTGGCCCGCTGGCCTCGCCGCCCTGTGGACGCCGGCCTCGCTCCCTGCGCTCACCGGGGTCGGCCAGCTTGGGCTCGTGTTGTTCATGTTCCTGATCGGGCTCGAGTTCGACCTGCGGCTCATACGAGGCCTCGGGCGTGCGAGCGTGCTGATCAGCCAGTCGAGCATCATCGCACCGTTCGCCATGGGCATGGGACTTGCGTGGCCGCTCTACGCCCGCCTGGCCCCGGAAGGCGTGCCGTTCCTGCCGTTCGCGCTGTTCATGGGCGTGGCCATGAGCATCACCGCGTTCCCCGTGCTGGCTCGGATCCTCGCCGAGCGGCAGGCGTTGCGCACCCGGATCGGCGCGATCGCGCTGGCCTGCGCCGCCGTGGATGATGTCACCGCCTGGTGCATTCTGGCCTTCGTGGTGTCGGTCGCGCGGTCGGAGGGCGCCATCGGCGCGGTGTGGACCACCGTCTACGCGGCGGTCTACATCGTCGTCGTGGTGACCCTTGTGCGCCCCTTGCTGGCCCGGATCGGCGCCCGCACGCGCGAGGGAGCCTCGCAAGGGCTGCTCGCCGTGGTTTTCCTGCTGCTGCTCGCCAACGCCGCGATCACCGAGACCATCGGGATCCACGCGTTGTTTGGCGCCTTCGTCATGGGGGTGATCACCCCGCGCGAGTCCGGGTTCACACAGGCGCTGGTGGAGAAGCTCGAGGACATCGTCGTGATCGTGCTCCTCCCGGTGTTCTTCGCGTGCAGCGGGCTGCGGACCGACATCGGCCTGATGAACACGCCTGCGGCCTGGATGGACTGCGCGGTGATCGTGGTCGTGGCGTGCGTGGGCAAGTACGGTGGCAGCTTGTTCGCGGCCCGGGCGTCCGGCCTGACTTGGCAGGAGTCCAGCGCCATCGGTATCTTGATGAATACGCGCGGACTGATGCAGCTCGTCGTGCTCAACATCGGGCTAGACCTGAAGGTCATTTCGCCCGAGCTCTTCGCGATGATGGTCGTGATGGCGATCGTGACCACGCTGCTCACTTCCCCGTTGCTGGAGTGGGTCTACCCCCGGGCCCAACTCCTAAGAGAGGTGGAGGCTGCGGGCCGGGCCGCACGGCGGGCCGAGACCGGGCAATCCCTCGCTCCGCAGGCGAGTCGGCCCGCTGTGCTGCTCTGCATCTCGGACCCCACGATCGGAGGGCCCATGGTCACCCTCGCGGAGCGTCTGGTCCGCGGTCGAGCGCGCTCCATCCTCGCGTTGCGCCTGCTCCCGGTGGACAAGCCATCCAACTACTTGAGCGCGGAGACGCCGGACGAGGTGCAGACCGCGCTGTCCGTGGTGGACCAGCGGGCTGCCGACCTTGGTATCCACGTCCCCAACCGCAGCTTTCCCGCCGCGCAGCCGGGCGTGGAGATTTGTCGGGTGGCGGAGGAAGAAGGGGTGGAGTTGGTACTGCTTGGCTCCCATCGGCCGCTGTTGCAACGGACGATCCTCGGCGGAGTTGTAGCAGAGGTCGTCGCGATCGCCCGCTGTCCGGTGGGCGTACTCGTGGACCGGGGGCTCGTCGCGGTGGAACGGGTGCTGCTCGCGCTTGATGACAGCGAAGACGGGCTGGCGGCGGCCCGCGTTGCCAGCCTGTTGGAAGCGGGGGGCGTGACGGTCACCCGATGGGCCTCGTCCGGCGACGAGGTGGACCGCACCGACGCGTTGCTCGCCGAAGCGCGGAATGGTTACGATCTTGTTGTTGTCGGGATGAACGCGACCTGGGACCTCGACCCCACACCGACGCCATGGCACAGGGAGCGCCTCGGCAGCGGGATGACGACCACGCTGCTGGCGGTACGGTCCGCGTAGTGGGCGCCCCGCGCCGCTGGTCGCTCCTGTCGCCCGGGACGACGACCGTTGGCGTCGTCTCGGTGTTGGTCGGGCTGCGGGTGCTCCTCGACTTCACCCGCCTCGCGTCCAACCCCCGAGCGTACTGGAACGCCGAAGAAGCCCACACCGCGGGCGTTGCCTGGTACGTCTGGCACGCCGGACTCTGGGATCAACTCCTGAATCTACAGTACAAGAGTTTTTGTGGGGGCTGCACGGTTTTTGCGGTGATCGGCGCGCCGGTCATCGGCTGGGGCGGAGACAACTTCGCTCTTTGGAAGGGGATCGCCCTGATGTGGACGGGGCTCACGCTCATCGCAGCGTTCGTCGCTGTCGACCTGAGCGCCGGGCGGGCCGCCGCCTGGGGCGCGCTGGTCGCGTTGGCGGTGCCGCCGGTCGGGCTGTCGGATGTTTCGCTCATGCTGTGGGGGAACCACTCAGAGTCAGCCCTGTGGGTGGCGGTCGCCATGGCGCTGCTGGGTCCGACGGGTCGGGTGCGCGCGGGACGGGCGTTCGCGCTCGGGGTCTGGCTTGGGGCGTCCCTCTGGTTCACCCGTACCAGCCTCTACGCGGTGGTGGTAATCGCCGGGGTCAGCAGCTGGAGGGCGATGGGGGGGGGGAACGCCTGGCGGGCGAGGGCGCCCGGGCTGCTCGCGCCGCTCGCCGGCATTGCGCTCGGAGCATCGCTGCTGTTGGTGCCCGCCGCCAACGGCGATGCTGGCTACTATGACCTCTCCTTGCTCGCCAACGTATTCCCGCACGGTTTGGCTGCAGCGGCTGAGCGGGGAAGCGCGCTCGTCCGACCCGCCACCTTGGCCGCGCACCTTTTTCGCTCGCTGGGTGGAATGGGGGGCCTGACCACCCTCTGGCTGCTCGGAGTCGCGGCCGGTGCCTGCTTCGCTGTGGCTGCGCCAAGCGCCCGGAGGGTGCTCCCTTGGGTTGCCCTGATGCTTGTCTTCTGGCTGCTTTACAGTATGAGCGGGGTCCCGGTGAGCGACGTCGGCCCGCACGCCGGCGTGATCCACTCCAGGTACCAGGCACCGTGGATGTTCCTGCTGCTGGTCCTGGGGGGCGCGGCGGCCGGGGAGGGGATTCGGACCGGAGGAGCGGCGCGTGGGTTCGGAGTTGGCATCGCGCTCGCGTTGGGCGTGCCCTCGGTGATCGGGTGGGCCGCCAGCCTTCGAACCGCGCATATCACTCCGGGCCTGCTCGACATCGCTGCGGTCAACCACTCCGATTTCGCCCACATCGCCGCGTGGCGCATGCCGGAGGACCGCGTCGCGGGCGCGTTGGCTGCGCCAGCCCTGCACCGGACCGATGCGGGAGGCGCGGAAGGGCAGCGGGTCACTCGGAGCTGGTTGGGTCGGATGCAGGGGTACCGGGCTGCTCAGGTTGGCGGGGCCAACAGCGCCGACCTGGACGTCCTGAACCGGCTCGGGTCCGACGCAGCTGTCGAGGGCTTCGCCGAGGCGCTCACCGATCCGCGCTCACCGTGGCCCAGTCTGCGCGACCTCAATCTGGCTGCGTTGCCGCCGGCATACGGCCGCGGGGTCGGGTTTAGCCTCGGCCTCGGCTACCTCGAGGAGGCGTCGGCGCGCGGCCGCGGGCCTCGCTTGACGCCGGCAGCTGCCCCCGCAGCGGTCAAGCGGGCGGTGGACGAGCTGCGTTCAGGGCTCCTTCCGGGCGCGCCATGCACGGCGTGTGTCGCCGCCGGCGCGGTGGCGATCACCCACTGCCGGCAGCCCATCGTCGAGGCGACCGCCGCTTGCCTGCGGCTCGCGGTCGGCGGGTTGGGCGACGCGGTCGGGGGGCTGGGCGACGCGGTCGGGGGACTTGGAGACGGGGACGAGGTCATGTACGGCGCGGGCGTGTACTGCCAGAAGGCTGGGTTTCCGCGCTCGGTGTGCGGTCGGGTGCCCGCTGGGGCGGCCTTCGTCGCCGGGGTCCACGACCCGATGGCCGGCGCAGAGCACCCGGTTCGCTTGAACAGCAGCAGGTGAGCGCCGCGTCGGGCCGCTCGCCCCACGTTCACCGCAGGTTCAGCCTGCGTTCCTCTCCCGTTTAGCGCCCAGTCACTTGTTTAGCGCCCAGTCACCCGTTCCAACGCCCAGTCCCCCGTTCCAACGCCCAGCTCGCTGCCTCCGCCACTGTCGCGTTGGGATGGCGCGCGGCGTGTTCGAGCGCTGCCCGGCCCACGCCCTGGTTCCCAAGCACGATCGCGGCGTTGCGCTTGAGACGCAGCGGCGCCGCGCGCCGCAGCGGGGTCCCGGTGGTTACGGCGGTCAGCCAGTCGTCGTCGGCCATGAGCACCGCGGACAGGTCCAGCCAGGCGTTGTGCGGCTGCAGCTCGGGAGGCACCAGCGGCCGATCGGCGCCGACGTGGGGACAGACCTCCTGACAGTCGTCGCAACCGTACACCCAGCTACCTATTTTAGCCCGCATGTCCTCGGCGATCGGGCCCGGCTCTTCGATGGTCAGGTAGGAGATGCAGCGGGGCGCGTCCAACGAGCCATCTCCGGGGAGCGCGCCCGTGGGACAGGCTACAAGGCAGCGGGTGCACGCCCCGCAACGGGCCGGAACCGGCGGGTCGGGCTCCACGACCTCGGTGAACAGCAGCGTGGCGATGAAGTAGTACGCACCCTGCGACGGCGTGAGGATGCACCCATTCTTCGCCGCGTAGCCGAGCCCTGCCACTTCGGCCCAGGCGCGCTCCCACACCGGGCGGCTGTCGATGCTGGCGTAGGTCCGAACACCCGGGTGCGCCTCGGCAAGGCGACGCTGGAGCTTCTTCAGCTTGCGGCCGATGAGGTTGTGGTAGTCCCGCCCCCATGCGTAGCTGGCGACCCGCCCGAACCCCGGTCCCGGGCAGGGGGGGGCGACCCCTCCGTAGTCCAGCCGCAGGACGGCCACCGTGCGCACGCTCGGGAAGATGCGGCGGGCGTCGATGCGGTCGCCGGCGCTGGTGGCGAGCCAGTCCATTCCGGCGTGCCGGCCTGCGGCGATGAACGCCTGAAATCTCTCGGCGGGGAGGGGGCCGGCACCGGCCACAGCCCCGGCAGAGCCCGCCACGGCAGAGCCCGCCACGGCAGAGCCCGCCCCGGCAGGAGCGGCCCCCGCATCAGCAAACCGGACGTCCGCGAACCCGAGCGAACGAGCGGAGAGCACGATCTCCCTCCGGAGGTCGGGGCGAGGGGAAGGCGCTGAGATCGCGTGGCAGGGGAGGGGGAGTGGCAGGGGGGGGCGCGGGGGTGGCAGGGGGGGGCGCGGGGGTGGCAGGGGGGGGCGCGGGGGTGGCATGGGGGCGCGGGGGTGGCAGGGGGGCGCGGGGGGTGGGGTAGCGGGGGAGCAGGGGTTTCGCCACCTGCGGCGTCCTTCGCGGCTCGCGGTTAGCTGCCGTGCTTCAACGGTGCCCTATGGCTCACGAACACGTCATCATTCTTGGCTCCGGTCCTGCGGGCCTCACCGCGGCGCTCTACGCCGCTCGCGCAAACCTGAACCCGCTCGTGCTGGACGGGGATCTGGCCGGTGGGCAGCTGATGATCACCACCGACGTCGAGAACTACCCGGGCTTCGAGCACGGTGTGATGGGGCCGGAATTGATGGAGACCATGCGCCGGCAGGTGGAGCGTTTTGGGACGCGCTTCGCGATGGAGAAGGTGACGAGCTGCGACTTGTCGAAGCGGCCGTTCACGTTGCACACTGAGAACGGCGAGATCTTGACCTGCGACGCGCTGATCATCGCCACCGGCGCGTCGGCGAAGTACCTCGGGATCCCCAACGAGGAGCGCTTGCAGAAGAGCGGCGGCGGGGTGAGCGCGTGCGCGACCTGTGACGGGTTCTTCTACAAGGGCGTTGAGGTGATCGTCGTCGGTGGCGGGGACACGGCGGTGGAAGAGGCTTCGTTCCTCACCAAGTTCGCCTCGAAGGTCTATCTGCTGGTGCGCAGCGGCAAGCTGCGGGCGTCAAAGGCGATGCAGGTGAGGGCCGAGACCAACCCCAAGCTCGAGATCGTCTGGAACACGTCGCCCTTGGAGGTGCTCGGGGACCAGCGAATCACCGGCGTCCGTTGTCGCAACAACCTCACCGGCGAGGTCTACGACAAGCCCATCGGCGGCATGTTCCTGGGCATCGGGCACGATCCGAACACGGCGCCGTTCACGGATTGGATCGACCACGACGAGAACGGCTACCTCAAGACCAACCCCGGGCGGACCGCCACCAACGTGCCGGGAGTGTTCGCGGCCGGTGACGTTCAGGACCACTACTACCGGCAGGCTGTCAGCGCAGCGGGCTCCGGCTGCATGGCCGCGATCGAGTGCGAGCGGTGGCTGGAAGCGCTGAAGCTCGGCGAGCACGGATAGGCGGTGTCCCCGGCTAGTCCCGCCGCGCGAATCGCGCTCCTGACTATGGCGGATCGTGGGGACTACGTGATCGACGACGATGTCGTGATCGTGGAGCTTGCACGTCGGGGAATCGTCGCGGATGAAGTGCCGTGGACGGTGGAGCCGGCCGGAGGGTGGCGAGCATACGACGCTGTCATCGTGCGGACGACCTGGGATTACACCAGCGACGTGGACCGGTTTGTGGGCGTGTTGGAGGCGATCACCGGGTCGGAGAGCGGCGCCGGAGCGCAGGTGCCGCTCGCGAACCCGCTGGAGGTGATTGGCTGGAACGTGCATAAATCCTACCTGCGCGAGCTGGAGGCGGAGGGCGTGGCCGTCGTCCCTACCCTATGGGGCTGCGGGCTCTCCGGGCCTGAACTCGCGGTGCTCTGCGCGCGCGAGGGGGTCCTGAAGCCGGTGGTCGGGGCGGGCGCCGGGGACACCTTTCGCGTCGGCCCCTGGCTGACCGAGCCGGAGCGGGCGACGATCGTGTCGCGGTTCCCGAAGGCTTCTGGGGAGGTTCGCGGCCGCGAGTGGATGGCGCAGCCTTTCGTGGGGTCGGTGCAGAGTGAAGGGGAGTATTCGCTGTTCTGGTTCGGATCAGGGTTCAGCCACGCGATCGTGAAGCGGCCTCGGGCCGGGGACTTTCGGGTGCAGGAGGAGCACGGCGGCGAGATCATCCCGGTCGCCGCGACCCCGGAGCTGCTCCGCATGGGGAAGGGCGTGTTGGCCGCGCTGGGCAGGGTGCATCAGGCGCGATCGTGGCGGTCGGCGCCGGGTGACCTGCTTCAGGCGCGGGTGGATCTGGTCCGGCTCGACGACGGGACCCTCGCGCTGATGGAGCTGGAGCTGGTCGAGCCATCGCTCTACTTCCGCACCGACGCCGGGGCAGCAGTGCGCTTCGCCGACGCGGTTGAGGCCTGGTTGGCTACTCTCGTCGCAGCCAAACCCCATAGACCGGAAGGCCTTTTTCGTTGAACTTACGCTGGTAGTTCGTGCACACGTCGCGCGGCCACGGCGCGCCGGTGTGCAGGATGTCGTCCGACGTACCGAGCACCGACCACGGCCCGAGGGCCGCGTCGCCCCGCAGCTGAGCCACGCACTCCAGCAGCGCGTCGATGTGGGGCCGAAAGTCGGTCTTGAGCCTCAGCTCCCCGCCCGAGCGTACGAACCCCGCGAGCTGCGCGAGGACCGGCAGGCTGATGATTCTGCGGTGGGCCTGACGGTCTTTCGCCCACGGATCGGGGTGGTTGATGTGGACCCCGGCGAGCTCGCCCGCCGAGAAGATGCGGTCGAGGTTGTAGGCGTCAAAGCGGACGACCCGGCCGTTAGTGATGCCGGCGACCTGAAGCTTACGCGCGGCGAGGACGACCCGCTTGAAGCGGAGCTCCAGTCCGAGCCAGCGCGTCTCCGGGTGCTGGGCCGCCATGCCGGAGAGGTAGAACCCGTTTCCACTGCCGATTTCGAGGATCACCGGGCCCGGTGACGCGAACGCGTCCGCCCAGCGTCCACGGAAGCTCGCTGCGTCCTCGGCGGGGATCACATCGGGCAGCTCACGGTGCAGGGCGACGTGCGGGTTCACGCCGTCGGCCTCCGCGACGGTCCGATCCCGGAAGGGCCGGTTGAGCAGTTGGTTTCGCCGTCGGCGCGCCGGAGGCCCTGCGGGTTCAGCGGGTTCAGCGGGTTCAGCGGGTTCAGCGGGTTCAGCGGGTACAGGCGGCTCGATCATTCGGCGGCCCCGCTGCTGGGGTCGGCGGCCGCTGGCGGGGTGTTCGCGATCCACTCCCCGCCGTCCGCGTAGATCTCCTTCTTCCAGATCGTCACGCGGGCCTTGAGCTGCTCGATGCAGTACCTCGACGCCTCGTAGGCCTCGCCTCGATGACTCGCCCCCACCGCGATGACCACGCTAGGCTCGCCGATCTCGACCCGGCCGGTGCGGTGAACGATCACCGCCGTCACCGGCCAGCGCGCCTGTGCCTCTTGGGTGATCGCGCGCAGCTCAGCTTCCGCCACCGGCTCCCACGCCTCGTATTCCAGCGCCAGCACAGGTCGCCCCTCGAATTCGTTGCGGCCTACGCCTTCGAACGTGAGGATCGCGCCGTGTCGTGATGACCGCACGGCGGCCGTTACCGCGCGTGGGTCGATGGGGTTCGGGGTCAGCCCGGTCGCGTCACCGGCGGTCGGGGGCGCGGGCATGCCCCCCGGTGGGTCCTGCGCGCTCATCCGCCGCCCAATGGGGGCAGGAGCGCGACCTCGTCTCCCTCCGCGAGCACGGTGGTGGGAGCGCAGATCCGCCCGTTGCGCGCGTAGCCGACAGGCAGCCCCAGACCAGGAAAACGCGCGCGGTAGGCGTCGCCAACCGTGGACCCAGACGGAAGGTCGATGGTCTCTTCTTCGCCGCCGGCGCGCTCGCGCAGCACGGCGAAGAACAGGAGGCGTACGTTCATCTGCCGGTCCCTATCATGATAGAGTGGGCAAAGATGGTCCTTGCGCTCTTCCTTCTCGTTGCCTGCTCGGGTGAGTCCGCTGCGCCGGCCGTGGTGCCACCCCCTCAACGAACCGCCGAGGAGATCGAGAAGCAGCGGGTTGGGTCCGAGCTCAAGCATCACCCGAATACGGCCGCGGCGTTGGTTTACCAGCGGCCGGAGGGCGTGTATGTCGACGCGCGCTACCTCGGGCAGCAGACCTACAGCGTGGCGCGCGCGGAGATCGAAGCGCAGCTTGGTGGCGTCGTCACGCAGTCCGTGCTTCCGGTTGGTCAGGGCGAAGAGCTGCAGTTTGAACGCGGCACGTTGCGGGTGCACAACGATCGCATCTACCTCGTCGACGTCCGACTCCCCGAGCCGGTGCGCCGGGACGAGGCGCTGGGGCTCTGCGGTTTCCCGTCGTCCGCCGCCATGAACTGGTCGTCGTTCAGCGGCGAGTACCGGCTGCTGAACCAGTGGGGTTTTCGAAGGGTCGTGTTTGAGCGCAACGCGCGCGGCAGCGAGGACGTGGTGCGCGTTCAGGCGTGGCGGGCGTTGCCGACATGAGGAGCCTGCTGCTCCTGAGCTCCGCGCTAACGGGGTGCAGCGACTATTTCCTCGACGGCGAGAACCGCTTGGTCAATACCGCGGTAGTCAGCGAGTCGTTCACGCAGGCGCCGCTGCCCGCCGTGGACGTCCTGTTCGTGATCGACAGCACGGGGAGCATGGCGGAGGAGCAGGCCGGTTTTGGCAGCGCTGCGGGGGGGTTCGTCGACGTCATCGAGACGCTTGGGCTCGACTACCAGATCGGCGTCATCTCGATGGACCTGGACGATGGGGGGGTGTTGCTTGGCGTCCCGTGGATCCTCACGCCGTCTCAAGATGGGGTGAGCGCCAGCCTGGCGAGGAACCTGGTCGTGGGCACTGGGTCCGCGCCTCCGTCCATGGGGCTGGACTGCGCCTCGCTGGCGTTGACTGATCCGACCGGCGTGAACACCGGTTTTCGCCGTTCGGACGCTGCGCTTCACGTGATCTTCGTGAGCGATGGGGACGATGAGAGCGGCGAGGTGCTCGGGGCCGACCCGGTGGCTGCTTTTGCCGCGCAATTGGCTGACGCTGCCGCCGCCACGGGGCGCAGCGCGCGGGCGAGCGCCGTGGTCGGCGATGTGCCCGACGGGTGCACGGGCTCCGGGGGCACAGCGCTGCCGGGCGCGCGCTACATGGCGGTGGCCGAGGCATCCGGGGGGACCGTGGCGAGCATCTGCGCCGGTGACTTCACCGCAGTCGGCTCGGACGTGGGCTCGGTCGTCGCGGACTGGCAGCTGAGTTTTCCGCTGCAGGGCGACCCGCTCGACGGGTCGGTGACGGTCACGTTGGATGGGGTCCGTGCGGGCTCCGGGTGGGTCATCGACCACGCGGGACCGTCGCTCGTCTTCCAGACGGCTCCCCCTCCGGATGCGTTCATCGAGGTCACGTACAGCCTCGCTGGAGTGTGATGCTGGGATGGCTGGCGCCGCTGTGGCTGTGCTTCCTGAACGGGGCGCTGGCCGCTGAGCTGCTCGATGGCTGGGAGTTCGAGGAGGACGATGGGGGCTGCGTCGCGGAGGGGCAAACGGCGCAGTGGGAGTGGGGCGAGGTGACCGGCGGTCCGGGGGCCGCGCACAGCGGCGCGCGAGCGTGGGCGCTCAGCCTCGATGGGGGGTACCTGAACGACACCGTCGACACCTTGACATGCCCCGCCGTGGACCTTTCCACGGCGACGCGCCCTGTCGTACAGTTCGAGCAGTGGTTCGATTTTTTCGCTGGAGACGCCGGACACGTCGAGGTGGACGACGGGAGCGGGTGGCGCGTCGTCAGCCCGCTCTACGCAGTCGTGCCGGACCTGGTGGGCCAGTCCGGGAGCTGGCTGACCGCATCGGTGGACTTGAGCGGGGCGTCGGGCCCGGTGGCGCTCCGGTGGGTGGTGGTGGCCGATGCCTCAGGGGTCGGCGGGGGCTGGTTCATCGACGACCTCCGCTGGTGGGATGGCGACCCGGTCGCCCCGCAGATCGACGACGTCGACGTGCTCGGCGACACCGACGATGTGATGGTCGCGCGGGCCGTCTCCGCCACGGTGCGAGACGACGTGGGCCTGACCAGCGTCGTGCTTCGATACGTCGTCGACGGCGGGGCTGCCCAGGAGACGGTGATGGCCGCCGACGCCGATGTCTGGACGGCGGCCCTGCCCGGGGGCCCGCCTGATACCACCGTGGCGTATCAGGTGCTCGCCCGCGACGGAGAGAACGAGACCGTGTCCCCGGCGGTCGCGTTCCGGTACTTCCTGCCAGCACCTGACAACTTGCGCCTAGACGCGCAGCGCGCCGTCGGGCATACGCTGCCGCTGGCGTGGGGTCCCCCTTTCGGCGGCCACATCATTGAGGGGTATCGGGTCTACCGGGACGAGGTGCTGGTCGCCGAGGTCAGCACGCCGCGCGCCGACGTTCCGGTGACTGGTGGAGTGGACTCGTTCACCGTCGTCGCGGTATTTGGGGAGGGCGAGGGCGACCCCAGCGCGCCGCTGGAGATCACCGCGTCCATTCCGACCGTGACCGCCTTGTCGCCCGCCGAGGGTTGGCCGGGCGATCACCTGCATGTAGGGCTCACCGGCGCCTACTTGCTGCTGACCGATGGGAGGGTGACCGCCACGCTGGGTGAGGGGATCAGCGTTGGGGTGAGCATCCGCGACGTGGACTCGGCGGTGCTCGACGTGCAGATCGCGGCCGACGCCGAGCCCGGCGGGCGGGATCTGGTCATCGGGACGCCCTCCGGAGTGACCACGGCTCTGGGGGTCTTCACCGTGCTGGACGGCGATGATCGCCCCCGCCTGAACGAAGCGGAGCTCGCGGTGTGGCAGGGCGACACCGCGACGCTCCAGCTGACCTATGTGGGCGAGATGGCGACGGACGAGCCGAGCGTGGATCTGGGACCCGACATCGTCATCGACTCTGCGGTGGCGGTGAGCGGTGGGCTGACGGTGAGCTGCGTGGTGTCCGGCGACGCCGCTGTCGGCGACCGGGCGGTGACCGTCGACGACGGGGTCCGGATCTTTGACGGCGCCACGCTCACCGTGCGTAATTCCACGACGCAGGGCACCGGAAACGGCTGTGTTAGCGCTCCCCACGGGGGGCTGGTGGCCGCCGTCGGAGCGGCAGCTGCGCTGCTATCGCGCAGGAAGCGCGGCATGTGAGCGGTGCGCGAGCCTTGGGCTACTCCTCGAAGCGGTAGCCAGTTCCGTGCACGGTCAGGATGTGTCGGGGATCGGCGGGCTGGTCCTCGACCTTCTTCCGTAGCTTGAGGATCTGGTTGTCCACTGTTCGCGTCGCCATCGACGGGGAGTAGCCCCAGACGTGCTGGAGCAGCTCCTCGCGGCTGACATCGCGGCCCTTGTGGGCGATCAGGTAGGAGAGCACACCGGCCTCGTGAGTGGTCATGCGCTCCTCAGCCGCAGCGCCGGTCTCTCCCGGGTGGAACAGGATCCGGCGCCGAAGGTCCACCTCATTCTTCCCAAACCGGTAGCGCTCGGGCGCGCGGGGTGCGGCGGGTCGGGTGCGGAGTCGGGCCTTCACGCGGGCGATGAGCTCGCGCAGCGAGAACGGCTTCGTGACGTAGTCGTCCGCTCCCAGCTCGAGCCCGAGCACACGGTCGAGCTCCGCTGCCCTGGCCGTGACCAGCAGGATGGGCATCTCCGGGTGTGACTTCTTCACGCGGCGCAGCACGTCCAGGCCATCCATGCCGGGCAGCATGACGTCGAGGATCAGGCAGTCCGGTGGGTCGTCGTCGATCGAGCTCAGCGCGGCCTCGCCGCTGGAGACGTGGGTGACCGCGAAGTGCTCGTGCTCGAGCCCGCCGACGACCCCCATCGCGATGGTGGGGTCATCCTCGACCAGAAGCACGCTGGCGCCGTTGAATTCCATATAGTCGGCTCCGGTTGCCGCTCGAGGCGGCGAGACGAGGTGAGCTACGATTCGCGCCGGACGCGCATCACGAAGGTCGAACCACCGGTTCGACTCTCCCCGCACTCTATAGTCCCGCGGTGGAGCTGGGCTGCTTCTGAGACAAAAGATAGCCCGAGGCCGTGCCCTCCGGACAACCCACGGCCCGCCCCCTCAACGCGCCGGAACTTCTCGAACACCGCCTTGCGCATGGCTGCGGGGATCCCCATCCCGTTGTCCTCGACTTCGATGATGACGAACCGGCCAGCGACCCGGGCGCGCACGCGCACGCGCAGCGGGCGGTCGTCTCGGCGGTACTTGAGCGCGTTGTCGAGCAGGTTGGTCACTGCGTCGCGCAGCATCGAACCCTTTCCGTGCATCGGCAACGCCTGTGGTGTATCCAGCTCGATCGTGGCGCCAGTGCCGGTGGCCGCGTACCGCTCCCGCCAGGTCTCGACCAGCTCGGAGAGCACCTTGGAGAGGTCGAGGCCCCGCGCATCCTCTCGGGCCGGGCCGTTCGCCGCCTTGATGACCTCGTCCACTCGCAGGCCAAGGCGCTCGGCCTCGGCGATGATGATTCGCGCGTAGGACTCGACCTGCTCGGTGTCACGGTACGCGCCCATCTCGAGGTTCTCGGCGATCACCCGGATTCCGGCGAGCGGGGTCTTGAGCTCGTGGGTCACGCGGGTCATGAATTCCCGCTGGCGGGCCAAGATCGACAGCTGCTCCCGGTCAGTCCGGACCAGGGTGATGAGCGCGAACGCTCCGACGAGCATCCCGATGGCGATGACACTCAGCTGCGCGTAGAGCGTGATGTCCGCGGCCACCTTGGGGAGCGCCCCCTCGGTGATGCCGACCAGCAGCGACGGCATGAGGTGCCCGAACGGTCTGTATACCGAGACCGGCGCTTTGGAGCCGGCGAGCACGTCCCCGTCCGGGCCTCGGATGGTCAGGTGGGGCCCCAGCTTCCCAGCGAGCCGGTAAAGGGTCCGCAGCAGCTCGATCTGATCGACCTGAATCCCTCCGTACAGGTGCCCGACCTCGAGGCGGGCGACGTAGAGCAGCCCCGGAGGGTCGGTGGACGAGTCGGTGAACAGCTTGGGACCCTCGTCCACCGTTGGCACTTCCGCGTGCTGCCAGTCGTGCTCACCGACCATCTTCCACACCGCGAGCCGACGCTTGGCCTTGGCTTCGGCGGGATCGTCGTCGTCGAGGCCAGGGTTGCCGGGGCCGCCGATGCCGCCATCGTCGCCGGTGGAGAAGCTCAGCTGCGGCTTGATCTCTTGAGTGTAGATCTCCAACAGGCTGTGAAGCGTCGGGCCGTCCAGACCCAGAATCTCCGACTTCATCCCCGCTAACCACCGTTCGGCGACGTCCTCCCGCCCCAACGCCCTCTCCGCCCGTGCGTGCTGCAGTCGCAGCTCGACGAGCCGGCTGGCGTTCACCCGATAGTCGGCCGCCGACCAGATCTGCATCGCCGGCAACGGCGCGATCCGCCGGATCTCGGCGTCTGCCAGCTCGGGGTGGTCGGCCTCGAGCAGCAGCTCCGCGGCTTGCGACGTGCTGTACAGCAGCAGCTGGCGGTCGCCGAACTTCTGGCAGTTCAGGTAGCGCTGGGCGGTGAGCATCTCGTCCTCGCCCCCGGTGGCGGCCATCGCCCGCGCGATGCACGGCGTCGACTGCATCGCAGACAAGTTCTCAGGGAAGGGCTCGCCCGGAAAAACCAGGTCGCCGGGCTCCCAGACATACACCGAGTCGACCCACTCGAGCTTGGCGCGCAGGCTGGCCTCGACTACGGCGGGAGACGTGTCGTCAGATGCGAGCAAGGGGAGGGAGAACCGGACACGTTCGTCGATGTAGTTCTCCCAGGCGGCGACGAGCTGGTCGAGCCGCTCTTGGGCGCGGTCTCGTTCGCGCGCTTCGGCGTCCACCCTCCAGTTCGCGGACTGCCTGATCCCGACCCCTGCGAGGATCAAGAGGAGGATGCCGATCGTGGCGTAGACCACCGGCCTCATGCGGTCCCTCCGACCCTCACTCCCGGCATCGCTCGGTGCGGTTGCCGAGAGCGAGGCTGAGGGCCTCCCAACCCTCCTCCGGATAGTCGCCTGCCGAGCGGGCGATCACCCCGGCGGCGAGGCTCGTGCAGCCCCTCGCGGCGTTGCCCACGGCGGTGCACCACGGCGCGCCCTTGGTGACCCAGTCGCCGCGTCGGAGCGTGACGAGGGTGTCCTCGCATCCGGGGCCGGCCGCCCTGTAGACCCGGGGGACGACGTCCTTGGCGAGATCATGGTCGAAGAGGTAGTCCGCGTAGACGAAGTACGACGGCCAGTCGCCCGCGAGCGCCGCGTAGCCCAGGCAGTCCTGCTGGAGCTCGATCGCGTTCACGGGGCCGAACGGGAGATGCGGAGCGGCTGCGCTGCAGGCCGCGAGCACAGCAGCGAGCCGCTGGTCGGCCTCGCCGGTCTTCGCCCCGATCGCCTGCCCGGCGAGCTCCCCGCGCACGAGCACCTCGGTCCAGCTGGCTTCGACCCGCAGCCATCGCCAATCGTCGGCGTCCGGCAGCGCGGCGTTCAGGGAGGTGATGGCGTCCAACGCGCGGTCGCAGTGCCCGGCCGACAGCGCATCGGTCCGGTTCAGCCGGCACGCCCCCCCTTCGACGGTCGCGCGGGCCATCCAGGCGGCGGGCTCGTCGGCGGTCCCCGAGAGCGCTGCGATGGCGTCGTCGTACCGTTGAGGGTCCCACTTGCGGCTGGCGTCCTGCCAACCCTGCTCCCAGACCAGCGCGAGGCCGCGAACGGCCGTGGCGTGGGGGGTTGCTCGGGCCTCCCACGCGGCGTCCGCCTGAACCCGAATCGCGCTGCGCTGCGAGGTGTCCTTGTTGACCTCAGGTCGTGTCTTGTAGGCTTTCAACGCGCTCAGTGCATCATCGGCCGCGGCGTTGGCCATCGCGATCTGGGAGCGGTCCCACCACGTCACCAGACCCACGCACGTGCCCACGCCGAGCAGGCTACCGACTAGCGGGATGAGCAGGCAGCTCCTGAGCGCCGAGCTGCCTGCTTTGGCGGCCCGCGCTGTCGTTTCGTGGACGCCCCAGTTGACGGTCGGGGTGGTCTGCGTGGTCGTCGGCTCAGCGACCCGCTCGGTCTTTGCGGGCTGTGCGCCCAGCTCTTCCACCCTCTGGGTAATTCCGTTGGTCTCATGAGGCAGGCCGGGGCCCGGAATGTAGGGCTGCACCGGCTCATCATGCCAGTTGGCCACTGGGGCTTCGGGATCGTGCAGTCGGGCCACCAAGGTGCGGGTGCTCGGCCGATCGAGCGGGCGCGGGTGCGCACAGGCCGACACCATCTCTCTCCAGGCTTCCGGGATGTCCTCGCCGAAGAGCTGCCGGACCAGCCTGCCGTACGCCCATGTGTCGCTGGCCAGGTAGGTTTGCTGCTCGCCCCTCTGCTCCGGGGCTGCCCAAGAGGCGGTCCAGTCGCGGGTCCGAATGGCAAGCTCAGGCGCCGGCACCTGGCGCATCGTATCGAGATCGATCAGCGCGACCGTGCCGTCGGGGCCGATGATCAGGTTCTCGCCCTTCAGGTCGCCATAGGCGATGTTCGAGTCGTGCATCACTTCGAGCAGGCGCCCGATCCCGCGCGCGATGGGCACCCGGAGCTGATCTGGGACGGGCAGGATCGTCGCGAGCGTTTCGCCCTCCATCCACTCCGTCGTCACGTAGACGAAT
>SHYV01000092.1 GCA_009692605.1 Myxococcales bacterium | reverse complement strand
ACCCACCCGGACGGCTTGGTTCCCGTGGAGACCCCTCTGGAGTTCGCGACCGTCACCGTGTCGGGCGTACAAGCCCTCATGAGGAACATGAGGCCTGCGGACATGGTGATGGCGCTGGACCTCTCGAGCGCGCGGGAAGGGGACGTGATCGTGGACCTCTCGGAGCGCCCGATTCGTGGGCTTCCTCCAGATCTTCGCGTCGCTGCCGTCAACCCCGGTACGCTGCGGCTCGAGCTGGACCGCGTATTGAAGCGTCGTCTCAAGGTCGCCCCGCTGCTCAAAGGTGAGGCCGCCGAGGGCTATGCGGTCAAGGAGTTCAGCGTCTCTCCGCAGCACGTCGACGTCTCGGGGCCGGCGAGGGTGCTCCGTGCGATGACCGAGGTGGCGACCGAGGAGATCGACGTCTCAGGTCTGCACGAGGACGCTGAGTTCGATGTCGGGCTTGGGTTGCCGAAGGGGGGGACGATCCGGGTGGCGCGCCCGGGACCGATCAGCGTCAGCGTCAGGGTGGCCTCCACGTTGCGCCAGCGGATGTTCGATGCGGTTCCTGTGGTCGTTCGCGGTGACCGGTACAGCGCGACGCTGCCGCACGTCGCGGTGACCGTGGAGGGGCCTGAAGCGCTCGTCGGCGGGATCCGCACCGACGGCCTCTCGGTAATCATCTACGCGCCTGACGAGTTCGCCGACGCGGAGGGCTCGGTGGGTCCGGCTTCGGCGGACGGAGGCGGGCTGCGCTACGAGGTGCTCGGGTTGCCGAGCCCGGTGCGCGTTGTGCTCGTGGACCCGGACCGGATCCAGATCATCGCACGGCAGCCAGCCGCGGCGGTCCCGGAATGAAGACCCGATTTGGCACCGATGGCGTGCGCGGCCGTTTTGGGGACGAAGTCAACGCCACCCTCGCGTGGTGGGTTGGCTATGGCGCTGGACGGCAGCTGGGCGGACCGATCGCGGTCGGTCGGGACACGCGTCCGTCGGGGGCGGCCCTCGCGGCCGCGGCCATCGCAGGGGTGCGCGCCGCTGGGGCGGGCGCCGTCGACTACGGGGTGGTGCCAACTCCAGCCTTGGCGTGGGCGGTGCGCGACCATGCCCGGGCTGGCGGGATCATGATCACCGCCTCGCACAACCTCGCCGAAGACAACGGGCTGAAGGTGCTCGGGGCCGGCGGGGAGAAGGCGGACGAGGCGCTGAGGAGCGCCATCGAGGCGGCGTTGGCTCGCTCCCGCGCGCCTCCGGAGCTTGGTTCTCGCGGCACCGTAGAGGCGGGCTCGGTCGATGGCTGGGCGCCGCTCGCGGGGCTCGATCTCACCGATCAACACGTGGTGTTCGACGCCGCCAACGGCGCCGGCCATCATCTGGGGGCTGCCCTCCTGCGTGGGGCTGGCGCCAGGGTCACCGTGGTCGGGGACGGCTATGGCCGGCGGATCAACTTGGAGTGCGGGGCGACGCATCCGTTGACGCTCGAAGCCGCGGTTCTGGCCGCTGCGGGGCTGCCCAGGTCCCCGGGCGCGACGGTGGGCATCGCGCTCGACGGTGACGGGGATCGACTGGCGATGGTCATCGGCTCCGCCCGGCCACAGGATCCGCAGGGTCAGCGCATCCTTGATGGCGATGCGATGCTGTGGGTCCTGGCCCACGACCTGCCGCCGGGGGCTACGGTGGTGGGGACGATCATGTCCAACCTCGCGCTCGAACGAGGTCTGGTCGCTCTTGGGCTGCGTTTTGAGCGCTCCGCGGTCGGCGACTCCGAGGTGTGGGAGCGCATGATCCAGACGGGAGCGACGATGGGCGGTGAGCCCAGCGGACACATCATGTTCTGCGGCGCGGCCGCCCCGGTCGGCTCATGCGGGCTGTCGACCGCCGCGCGGGTGCTCGCGATCCCAGCCCCGAAGCGCCTCGAGCGACTCTTGAATTGGCATCCGGCGATCCAGCAGCACGGCGTGGTGCGCGTGTCCGAGGCCGTGGGTGTCGTGGTCGGGCCCGGTGGGCCTTCCGCCTCCGGCGCGTTGAAGGCGGCAGTCGCCGAGCTGGTGGGGCCGCTCTCACGCGAGCTGACCAACCGGGGCGCCCGTGTGGTCGTCCGTCCGAGCGGCACCGAGCCGATCATTCGGGCGATGGTCGAGCATGCCGACGCCGACGTCGCGGAGGGCGGCCTGCAGCAGCTGATCCACCTCTTGTGCGGAATACGACCATGAGCCATGCGCTTCGCCGTCTCGGCGTCAACGTCGACCACGTCGCGACCCTTCGTCAGGCCCGTGAGGCGCGGTACCCGGACCCTCTCGCAGCAGCGCTGATCGCTGAGCGGGCAGGCGCCGCGCAGATCACCGTGCACATCCGTGGGGATCGCCGGCACGTGCAGGAGCACGACATCGTGCGCATCGCCGCCAGCGTGCAGACCTTGCTGAACGTTGAAGCCGCCGCCACCGACGAAATGGCTGCGATCCTGCTCCGGACCCGGCCGCATCGGGTCACGCTTGTCGCGGAGCGGCCGGGCGAGGTGACGACGGAGGGGGGGCTCGATGTCGCCGGGCAGCGGGAGCAGGTGGCCGCGTTCTGTCAGCGGTTGCTCGCGGCCGGGATCCGTACGTCGCTGTTCATCGACCCGGATCGGGATCAGGTGGCTGCCAGCGTGATCCCGGGCGTGGACATGATCGAGTTGAACACGGCGCGATGGGCGGAGCAGGGCGGCGGGGACGAGCTGCGGCGTCTGGCTCGCGCCACAGATGCCGGGCGAGTGGCTGGGCTCGCGGTGGCGGCCGGCCACGGGCTGACCCTCCAAAACTTGCGGCCGTTGGTGCTCGGCGTTCCGGAAATCGAGGAGTACAACATCGGCCATGCGTTGATCAGCGACGCGGTGTTCCTTGGCCTCGATGGGAGTGTTCGCCGCTACCTGGAGCTGTTGGCGTGAGCCCGGCGGCGGGGGGAGCCGCGGGGGGAGCCTCGGGGGCAGCTGCGGGGACCTGCGGGCTTGGGCGCACCGCGTGGGTTCAGCGCAGCGCGGGCATACGCGCGGTGGACGCCGAGCTCATCGACGGGGTCGGGATCCCGGGTGCGGTCCTCATGGAGCAGGCTGGCGCGGGTGTGGCGGCGGCGCTCGGGCGTTGGGCGATGCGAGGCCGGTCTGCCCCGCCGAGCACGCTGGTGCTGTGCGGCCCGGGGAACAACGGGGGCGACGGGTACGTCGTGGCGAGGTACCTCGCGCAGGCGGGCTGGCGTGTGCGCGCCCTGCCCATCGCGGACCCGAAGTCGTCCGACTGCGTCACCTTTCACAGAGTGTGTGCGAACCTCGGGCTCATCGGCGACCTCGCCGATCCGGACCTGGTAGTCGATGCAGTCTTTGGGAGCGGTCAGCGGGACGGGATTCCTGATGTTGGATGGGAGCGGCACGCTGGCTCCGGCGCAGCCGTTGTAGTCCTGGACGTGCCTTCCGGCGTGGACACCGACACTGGGATGTTCCTTGGACCGGCGCCGCGATCGGTAGACCACGTCATCACCATCGCGCGTGCGAAGCCGTTCCTGTTCACCGGCGAGTGGATCTCGCGCTGGAGCGGGTCGTGGGAGTGTGTGGACATCGGGTTCGGCGAGCGCGGGGCTCCGGACGCCATGCTCTGTCTCGGGCTTCCGATGGCGGCGATGGGGCCTGGGCTGAACAAGTGGGATCGCGGGCACGTCGCTGTGGTCGCGGGCGCGCCGGGGACGTCAGGCGCGGCGGTGCTCGCGTGCCGTGCTGCGCTGCGCGCTGGCGCCGGGCTGGTGACGCTTTTTCCGGCCGAAGGCGCTCGGCTCGACGGGCTGCCGGTCGAGGTGGTGGTCAGTCCAACATCGACCCTCGTGGGCGACGGTTCACAATTCTCCTGCGTCATCGTGGGGCCCGGCCTTGGGCGGGGGCGCGACGACGAGGTCCGGCGTCTGTGGTCGAGCCCGGTCACGCTCATCGTTGATGCCGACGCGCTTCGGGTTTCAGGGCTCGGTGAGCCGGGTGGGCTGCGATTGCTCACTCCGCACGCGGGGGAGGCGGCCTGCTGGCTCGGGCAGGACTGGCGGGCGCTGGAGGCGGACCGGTTTTCCACTGTCCAGCGTCTACGGGGGCCTCGGATCGCCGCGATCTACAAGGGGGCCTGCCCGTTGGTGACCGGCCCGGTTCCTACCGTGCACGAGGGACGGTGTCCGACGCTCGGGACAGCGGGCAGCGGGGACGTGCTCGCCGGCATCTGCGGGGCGCTGGTGGCCAGGTTGCGGCCGGACTCGCTGCTCTCGCTCGAGCACGTGGCGAACATGGCGGTCGCGGCGCAGCTTGCGGCGGGGCGCACGCTGCGGCCCGGGGCCCTCGCCAGCGAGGTCGCCGATGCGCTCGCCCGGCCAGCTCCCGGCGGTGAACTGTGAACGAAAACGTCGCTGCGGCGCGTGCGCTGCTCTACGGAGCGGACTGGGCACCCTATCTGGTCAGCGCTGTCCCGCTCGTTGGTGGAGCGCTCGCGGGCTGGTCTGGCGAGCGGCGTCCATGGCTGGTGGCGGGGCTATGGGGGGGGGCGATGGCCGGGGCCTGGGGCGGGTTCAACCCGCTCGCTCCGGCGCAGTGGGTGGTAGGCGCGGTGGGCCTGTCCGCGGCTGGATGGGCGGCGGTTCACGGCCGGGTGCAGGGGGGGCAGGCGCAGGGGGGGCAGGCGTCAGGGGGGGCGGCCCAGGCTGGACGGGGGCGGCGGGGCAAGATCTGGCTGCTTGGGCCGCTGATCGTCGTGGCCTTGGCCGCAGGGGGACGTCAGGCGCCGCGGTGCGCCCTGACCGTCGGCGCCGGTGGATCGGCGGCCCTCGTCGAGGTCGCGCTGGAGCGGGCGCACGCCGGTGAGCCCGATGAGGCCATTGTTTTCGGCGAGGCCGCGGTGGCCGTCGCGAACCAGCAGGGCTCCGGCGTAGAGGCCGCGGCAGCCGCTGTGGTCACTGCGTCGTTGTACGCCGCTTCGGGGGACTGCTCCGCGGCGGTTGAGCATGCCCGGGTGGCCCACATCGCGCTGGGTGCGGATCTGCCGAAGCTCGATCAAGCCGTGCGCGCGTGTTTCCAGACGCAGGGCCCATGAAGCTACCCTTCCTCGGAATCGAGCGCGGCTGGCCGGGGCCGGCGGGTCGGGTCGAGATTGGGGTGCTGGTCGTGGTGGTCGTTGCAGGGTTGACCTTTCTCGCTGCGTCCTCCCCCGGCGTGCAGTTCGTCGATTTTGTCCGATTCTCTGAGCGCGCCCGTGAGCTTTGGACGGGAGGTCACCTCGTCGATCGGCTCTACCCCGTGGGGTACCCGGCGATGTTGGCAGTCGTCGCGCCCACCGTGGGCGATGCGTTGGTGGCGGGGAAGGGAATTTCTGTGGTGGCTGCGGCGTTGCTCGGGCTCGGGGTGGCGCACCGGCTCGGTCTGGGGGCAGGGACGTTTGTGCTCTGTGCCCACTCCATGCTCCTTGCGGGGAGCACTGAGGGCACCGACATGGCAGCGCTCTCGCTCTCGCTCTTGGCGGTGGTGTACGGTGACCGTCCGGCGCTCGCTGCGGGGCTGGTGGCCGCGGCCGTGCTCACCCGGTACACTGCGATCGCCGCAGTCCCCGTCGTCCTCTTGCGCTCACCGCGGCGGTCGATGACGCTCGGGCTGCTTCTGGCGCTGACGTCCCCCCACTGGCTCACCGCGCTGTGCACGGGAGCATCGGTGCTCCCGGATCAGTCGGAGAACATCACCATCGCCGCGGGAGCCCCGGTGCCCCTGCTCTCGCTGGAGACGCTGCGACGATGGCCCCGCGGCTTCTGGCTCGCGCTGACCGCGGGCCTGCACGAGCCAGCGACGTGGCTCGGCTTGCTGGGCTTCGCTGTGGCGCTGTGTCGGGGCGCTTGGGCCAGCCGCCGCGTGGCGCTCGCCGTCCTTGGCTTCGGCCTGCTCCACGCCGCGGCGCTCGGGCTCGCCTTCTCCAACGAGCGTCTCGCGCTGCCGATCACCGCGTGTGTATCGATCGGCGCGGCATGGCTCTTGCCCTCCCGCTGGCTTTTCGGGCTTGCGCTTGTCGTCGGGGTCGTCAACGCCCGCTTGCCCGGCGATAACGTGATGGAGGCGGCCCGCGCCCGCGCCGTCGCGCAGCTGCTGATCGCCGAGCCCCCAGGGCCGGTGATCACGACGTCGCCTTGGTTTTATCGATGGGATGGCCCCTGGGTGGTCGGCGGCATCGGCCTCTCCGGCCTTGGCGCGGGGCGCTCCATGACGCCCGCGAGCCTGCGTGGAGCGATGCAGCAGACGGGCGCTACGCTCGTCGCACTTGAAGTCTCGCGTACGCGCCGCGCCGCGCCGGGGCTTGGAGCCCTGCTCTCTGGGCCACCGCCCGCCGGCTGGACCTCGGTCGGACAACCCCGGGGCTGGAGGGTCTGGCGGTAGGTTTGGGGCTCCGCGGCTGGGCGCTAACTTCGTAGGCGGATCCCGAACCCCTGAACGTCCCGCCCGTTGTAAGGGGTGCCCGACGAATCCCTCAGGAAGCCTCCCAACCCACCGTCGAACATCACGAGACTGCCGAAGCCGGCGGCATGAAGGTCGGCCTGCATGGCCTCGCCGCTGTGGGAGTGGGCGA
Organism: Myxococcales bacterium; assembly: GCA_009692605.1. Classification (GTDB taxonomy): domain Bacteria; phylum Myxococcota_A; class UBA796; order UBA796; family SXON01; genus CAIUMM01. The sequence goes on along the minus strand of SHYV01000092.1, from coordinate 11,784 downwards.
CGACTAACCAGCAGGTAGCGTCGCAGATGCCGAAGGCAAGGTGCATCCCCACGCGCAGCTCCGGCGCCCCAAATCCGCCTGTGCCGCTCTCGAAGCGCTGCACCTCGCGCAGGTCGTGAGCGGTCACGTGCGTCCCCCTCTCGATCAGGAGCGCGCCGCCGCCGCAGAGATCCAACAACTCGACCCCCGGAGATCCGAACAGCGCGTGCAGGACCTGTGAGTTGCACACCCCGTTCGCCCCGCCGGTCCGCGCTATCCGGATGCTGCCGTCCGCCAACACCCCCACCGCGCCTCGGCGGTGTCCCCTCCCGACGCCGGGGCTGTCCAGCTGCCCTTGCCGCATCACCGGGCCCTCGGGCGCTCGCGGTTCACCACCTTGAGGCTCGGATATGAAGGTTCCACTGGAGATCACGTGATAGCCGACCCCCCCCACCTGCTGCTCCCCCAACCGCAGGTCCGGCTCCCTCTCGGTCAGGCTGTTGAGTACAGTGATGGTCCCGACCCCGTAGAGGCTGTACCCGAGACCTCGCAGCCGCCTCTCGTCCGGGCGCCCCCCTCGTGACGCTCCCACCCGGGCTTCGTTCCGGCCGTCCCACCTGGCACCCGCCAGCTGCGACCCGGTGGAGTGTAGTGCGGTGGGGTGCTCGTTTGCCACGTCCGGACCGCGTTCACCACCCGATAGGGTGTTCCACTGAAGGGGAGGAGGCTTCATCGGGCGGGAGCACTCAGGTTGGGCGGCAGCTATCACGACCGGTTCAGATCTCGCGCGGCCCCGGACGCAGGATCTCGGCGAGCCGCGCGACCTCATCGGCGGAGACGTCGTCGAACGGGCTCACCGCGTCGTCCTCACCCAGCGCACGCAGGTCCTTTAGGGTAGGCAGGTCCGCGAGGCTCTGAAGGCCAAACAGCTCAAGGAAGGCCGGTGTCGTGATCCAATTCAGCGGTCGCCCCGGTTCGTCCGCGCGACCGTCGGTGCGCACCAGCCCACGGTCGGCCAGCATCCTTAGGACCCCTCCGCTGTCCACGCCGCGGATGTCGTCCAGCACCCCCTTCGTGACCGGCTGGCGAAAGGCGACGATGGCCAGCGTCTCGTTCGCGGCGCGTGTCAACCGCGCGGGCTTACCCCCCCGAATCGCCGCCACCCAGGGGGCGAGCCGGCTTTCGGTGCGGAGCTGCCAACCATCCCCGATCGCGTGCAGCCGGACTCCGGCGCCTGCGCGTTGGAGGCGCTCCTCGAGGGCGGCGAGCGCCCCGGTCACTTGGGGCTCTGAGGTCCGCAGCGCCGCCGCCAGCTGCGCCAACGTCGCCACGCCCGGAACGGCGAAAAGGCAGGCCTCCACCGCGGCTACCAGCAGCTCTCGGGGGCACGGACGGTGTGGGTCCACCGGAGCCGCAGTGGCCGCCCGCCGGAGCGGGACGACGTTCGCGGGCGGATCCTCGTCACCGTCCGGCAGCTCGGGCGAATCCGGCAGCTCTGGCGCGTCCGTCTCGTCAGTGAGCTCGGGGTCATCACCGCTCATCGAGTGTAGTCTCTTCGAGCGTAGCGGGATCGATCTGGTCTGCCCGCACCAGCGCCCGGATGCGGATGGCGCCCAGGTGGACGAGCTGTCGGATATCGACGAGGCCGCGTCGCGCCATCTCGAGGCAGGCCAGGAAGGTGAACACCTTACGAGGGCGCGACCCCGCCGCGGCGAGGAGGTCGCCCACCGTGTGCTCCGCGCCGTCGTCCAACCGCTCAAGGATGTCGCGCACTGTGTCCGCCAACTGCATCGGCTCCCGCTCGACATCGTGCGTTGGCAGTGGAACGGCGCGGCGGGCCACCAGATCGTAGTACATCCGCAGCAGTCCGAACGAGGAGACGCTCGCCTCCAATGGCTGCTCTTCTACAGCAATGGGCGTGGCCGGCCGAGTGTAGACCTCCCTGCCAAGGCGGGGCATCTCGTCCAGAGCCAGCGCTCCGAGCCGAAACCGCTCGTACTCGACCAGCCGGCGCTGTAGACGCTCTTTGGGGTCCTCCTCCTCGTCGTCGTCCGCGCGCCCGGGCGGCCGGGGCAGGAGGTCGCGGGCCTTGAGCTGGCAGAGCGTCGCCGCCATCACTAGGTAGTCCCCCGCCCCGTCGACATCGACCAGATCGGACTCGCGGAGCACAGATAGGTACGCATCGCAGATGCGTGCGACGGGGATCGCGCGCACGTCCACACCCTCCCGGCGAACCAGAAACAGGAGGAGGTCGAGGGGTCCGTCGTAGACGTCGATGTGGACGGCGGGTGCGACGATCCGGAGCTCGGCGAGCGCGAGCGCGTTGGACACGGAGAGCCTGAGGAAGGCGGTCTGGGGGGCCCTGGGGAAGGGCGGGGGAGGGAAGACGAGAATATCTGAATCTGCGCCGAGCACAAGGGCAAAGGCCTGTGATCTCGAGTCTGTTCTCAAAGAAAATCGAGAGTCGTTGCTGCTCGGGTCAATTCGGACCGAATTCGCCATTGACGCGTCAATAGATGACGTGTGTCCAGACGTTTGGCCGGTGGGCCCAACTCGCCGCACCGGCTCCCCAGCGCCGCCGGACCCGGCTCAGTGCGCTTGACATCGCAGCGCTCAGGGATAGACGCGCGTTTCGTTACGCCCTGTTTCCTGTCGCCTCGACCCAGTTCCGTACACCCTTCCTGCTCCCGGAGAATTTCATGGCTCACCACAAGGACGCAATAAAGCGCATCCGCACCAGCGAGGCGGCCCGCGGCCGCAACCGTGCCGGTCGTTCCCGTTTGCGCACCCAGCTTCGATCCATCCGTGAGAAGATCGACGCCGGCGACGCGGCGGTCGCCGTGGCCTCTCTCCCCGCCACCATGTCTGAGCTGCATAAGCTCGCCGGCAAGGGCATCATCCACCGCAAGAACGCGGCGCGCCGCATCAGCCGGTTGGCCAAGGCCATCAAGGCGATGGAAGCCGCCAAGAAGTAGCGGTGATCAGAGCTCGGTGAGCCGCACCACCCACGCTTCGAAGACGCGGCGGTCACCGGCTCTGGACGAGTTCATCGCGCGGTTGACGGTGGCGATCTCGTCGAGGACCGCCGAAGGGCTCACCGCGCGCTTCTGGATGAGCGCCCGGATCGACGCCGCTGCCCGGGGGTGCATTCGAAGGCCCATCTGGGCCTCGGGAATGCCCCTTCTCATGCCGTCTTGAAGCGTCAGCACCTGACGTAGCTGCCAGACAATGCCGCCAAGCAGCTTGTGCGGCGCCTCGCCGTCCTCCAAAAGTCGGTGGAGGGTCTCCAACGCCCGGTTGCGATCTCGGGCGATGATCGCGTTCGTGATCCCCCAGGAGTCCGCCTCGGCGGTGGAGACGCAGACCTCCTCCACCACGGCCTCGGTGATTGTCCCCCGGTCCGAACCGATGAAGCCAGCACACTTCTCCACGTTCGCGAGGAGCGCGGAGAGGTCGTCGCCGCTCAGTTCTTGTAGCAGGATCAGCGCTGACGGCTCGATCTGGGCGCCAAGCTTACGGGCGGCCTCGCGCGCCAGAGCGGCTCGGTCGCTCGCCTCGACCTCCAACTTGACGACCACCCCCGACTTCTTCACGGCGTTTACAATGCGCAGGCCGCGGTCGGTGCCTCCGACCGCGCCCGGAAACTTCTCGCCGGTCAATACGAGCACGGTGCTGTCAATCGGGGCCTGAACGTAGGTCAACAGGGCTTCAAGTAGGGCGACGTTCGCTTCCTCGATCTGGCGGATGACGACCAGACGCCGGACCGCCATCATCGGCGCCGTGCGCACGATGTCCGCGAAGCCCATGGGGTCGGTGTCGCCGCCAGTGCCCGCGGTGAACGTCGCGTCGTTGAACGCCGCTACCGGTCCAGACACGCAGCCTTCGCGGATGAGCGCGAGCGCTTGGCGGCGCAAGATGCCCTCTCCGCCGACGAGGATGTAGACTGCCGCGGGCTGCCGAAGTGAGTCTGTTACGAGGCGGATGGGGTCCATGGCGTGGCTTAATCCGAAACCACGGCTGGCTCGGGCTGGGCCGGGTCGAGCTTCCCGGCCTGATCGCGCCGGTGGCGGCCAGAGGCGGCGTCACTACCTCGCGGCCCATCGGCTGTTGGGTTGACACTGCCCTTCCCACCACCCGAGACGTACACATTATGATCGGGATGTCGGGCTGTGGGTGGCTGCGCACGTCTCCGTCCTTGTTTTCTCAGAGCAGGTTATGGTCTTGCTTCAAGGCGTTTTTCACGCGCCCCCCCCGGCAGGGCGCGCCCCGATCGGCGCCGGCTCGTCCGTCCGTCCTCCGCCCATGGCGACGCCCTCGGCCTTGCGGGGAGGCTCGGGACGTGACAAAGGGGCCGCGGCGCTATTGCCCATTTTCGTGCCACGCTTTCCCCGCTTCCTCCGCGCCTCCGGCCCCCCGCGGCCTCGCGTCCCCGCTCCTCGCTCGCCCTTACGGATCGCTCGATGCAGAACCTTGACCTCTGGACCAAACTCCCCGCTGCCGCTGGCGTCGTCGGGCTTCTGGTCGCCGTATTCTTCTACTTCCGCGTAAAGGCCCTCCCCGAGGGCAACGAGACGATGAAGCGCATCGCGGGCTACATCCGCGAAGGCTCGATGGCTTTTCTGGCTCGTGAGTACAAGGTGCTCGCCGTGTACGCGGTCGTCGTCTTCTGTGCGTTGGCTGGAGCGATCTCGCCGATGGCCGGCGCTTGGTTCTTGCTCGGGGCCTTCCTGTCCCTGCTGGCTGGGTTCATCGGCATGAAGGCCGCCACCTACGGCAACGTCCGCACCGCTCAGGCGGCGGCCGGCGGTTCCAAGGCGGACGCCCTGCTCACCGCGCTCGATGGCGGGGCGGTCATGGGCCTGTGCGTGGCCGGGCTCTCGCTCATCGGGCTGTCCGCGGTGTACCTGATCAACGTTGGCACCGCGACCCTGGCCCCCAGCCTGCACGCGTTCGCGGTTGGTGCTTCGTCCATCGCGCTGTTCGCGCGCATCGGCGGCGGCATTTACACCAAGGCGGCCGACGTCGGCGCTGACATCGCCGGCAAGGTGATTGAGAACATCCCCGAGGACGACCCCCGCAACCCGGGCGTGATCGCCGACAACGTGGGTGACAACGTCGGCGACGTCGCCGGCATGGGCGCGGACATCTACGAGTCCCTCGTCGCCGCGGTAGTCGCGACCATGGCGATCGGCCTGACCGCTCCGGACAAGGCGATCAATACGCTGCTGACCGTGCCGGGCGATGCGCGTGGGATCGCCGTCGCGCTCCCGCTGATCCTCTCCGGTATCGGCCTTGTGGTCAGCATCGTGGCGATCTTCGCGGCGCGCATGATGCGCAACAGCGCACCTGCCGTGGTCCTGCGGCTCGCGATGGTGCTGCCCCCCATCGTGTTGGTCGGCGTGACCGCGCTGTTCCTCCCGTTGTTCAACATCTCCCAGAACGTGACCGTCGCGCTGGCTGCTGGCGCCCTCGGCGGCTCGGCGATCGGCCTGATCACCGAGTACTACACGGGGAGCTTCAACCCGGTGAAGCGGGTCGCCGAAGCGGCGAAGACCGGCGCAGGGACCAACCTCATCCGCGGCATGGCGGTGGGGATGGAGTCGGTCGCTACCTGTTTGTTGCTGGTGGCGCTGGTGGCGTTCATCGCCAACGCGCAGATGGGCAGCCTTGGGCTGTACGGGATCGCCCTCGCAGCGGTCGGCATGCTCGGCGGCACGGCGATCGTCATGACCGTTGATGCCTACGGTCCGATCAGCGACAACGCTGGCGGCATCGCCGAGATGGCGGGGCTGGACCCGAGCGTGCGCGAGATCACCGACGAGCTCGACGCGGTCGGCAATACCACCGCCGCCATCGGCAAGGGCTTCGCCATCGGCTCGGCCACGCTCACCGTGGTCGCGCTGTTCTCGGCGTACAGCCTCGAGGTCAATCACTCCCGCGCCGAGGCCGGACTCGAGGCGATGAACCTCGCGCTGGACAACCCGCAGATCCTGATTGGCATCCTGATCGGGGCGGTCATGCCCTTCATCGTCGGAGCCAGCACCATGCTGGCCGTCGGCAACGCGGCGGGCGCCATCGTTCTGGAGATCAAGCGCCAGTTCGATACCATCCCTGGCCTGCGCGAGGGCACCGCCGAGCCCCAGCCCAGTGCGATCGTCGACATCGCGACCACCGCCGCGCTCTCCCAGATGATCCTGCCTGGCATGGTCGCGGTGGCCGGACCTGTCGCCGTGGGGTTCACGCTGGGACCTGCAGCCCTGGCCGGCACGCTCGCGGGCGCGCTGGCGGTGGGCGCCTCCATGTCGTTGTTCATGGCGAACGCAGGCGGTGCGTGGGACAACGCCAAGAAGTACATTGAGAAGGGCGGGCTGGGCGAGGGCCACCTGAAGCGCTCGGACACCCACAAGTCCGCTGTGGTCGGCGATACCGTCGGCGACCCTTTCAAGGACACGTCGGGCCCCGGCGTCGCGATCCTGATCAAGGTGATGAGCGTCGTCTCCCTGCTCATCGCTCAGTTGGTGGCGGTTCACTCCCTGTTCGGATGAGAAGCGCGCTACGATAGCCAATCCCTTCACCCTGCGTTTCTTCGCGGCCGGAGCCTCCTTGCGCCATCTTCGCCCCTCCGTAGTCCTCCTCTCCGCGATTGGCCTCGCCGTGCTTCCCGGCTGCGACGGAAAGGCCCCCGACGACACCGGCTCCAAGGACACGGCGCCCGATGTCCACTACGAAGAGGGCTGCATCACGGTCGACGGGGCAGGGGGGTACGCGAGGCTCGGCGACGCGCTCACTGTGGCGTCTGAAGGCAGCACGATCGTGCTCTGCGCGGGGACGTGGGCCGAGCCAGTCGAGGTCAGCCGTTCGGTCACCATCACCGGCGCCGGCATCGATCAGACGTTCCTGACCGGCGACGGCACGAACCCGGTCCTCGACCTGACCGGCTCCGGCATCACCGTGTCGGGCCTCACCGTCACGAGCCCGTACCTCGGCATTCGCGCGTCCGGCGCGACGATCACCGTGGACAGCGTGAAATACGAAGCCACCGGCTCGTGGAGCTTCCAGTCCAACGGCGCGACGGATCTCGTGATCTCCAACAGCCAGTTCATCGAGCCGAACGACGGCGCCATCGACATCCAGGGCGGAACGGCGACCGTCTCGAACAATACGCTCGACCTCCCGGCCGGCTACGGCGTCCAGCTCGCGGCCGGCGCGTCCGGTACGGTGACTGACAACGTGATCGACGGCGTCATCGCGGACAAGCGGAACTACAAGGATGGGTTCGGCGTCTACGTCGCCGACTCGACCGCCACGCTCTCTGGCAACCAGATCGCCGGCGCCGGGAGCGTGGGCGTCAAGGTCGAGAACGGCTCCCTGAACGCCAGCGGCGACACTTGGATCGACTCGCCCTTCGGCTTGCTCGTCGACGGCGGCAGCGCGACGGTCGACGGCGTCACGGTGACCGGGGCGACCGTGACCGGAATCGCGATCTTTGGGGAGACCGGAAGCGTCACCAATACCACGATCACCACCGACTCCACGCTCGGCTGCGATCTCACCTATGCGACCTGGGACGGTCTGAGCTGCGGGGGCCTGCTCCTCGGGACCGACGTAGAAGCGGTGGTCAGCCACGTGAGCACCAGCGGGTTCAACAACTTTGGCGTCGTCATCTTGCCGTACACCGGCACATCGACCTTCGCGACGCTCGACAACGTCACGATCGACGACACAGGCCGCATTGGCCTCTACTTATTTCAAGCGACCACTACGGCCTCGGCGATCACCGTCACCCATCTCCGGGAGCCGCAGCTCGCGATGCCGTGCACCGAGGACGGCTACACCTATAACCCTGGTTACTCGGTTTCTTTATACGTCAACACCGGGGACCTCACGCTGTCCGAGGCCACGCTCGCCGACAACGCCGGCTGGGGCCTGGCCCTGTACACCGCCCGCGCCACCGTGGACTCCGCCTCGTTCACCGGCAACACGTGCTCGGGGGTACTAAACCTCGCCGGCGCGCTGACCGGCTCCAACCTGACGTTCTCCGGGACCGCCACCAACGGCATGCTCTGGGACTATCAGGGCGCCACCAACCTCTCGGACAGCAGCTTCACTGGAAACCACGCCACCTACCAGTATTCCTATGACGGCGGGGACGGGCACACCTACACGTACGCCTACACGCCGGCCGGCGTGGACATGTCGCTCTCGGAGAGCACCGACGTCATCACGCGGTGCACGTTCTCGGACGGCGATTCCGCCATCACCAGCTATGGCGTGGACCTAGAGGTCACCGACTCGACATTCACCGGGTACGAAGGCGATATCCTGAGCGCTCAGTCCAACAGTCGGACCGTGTTCGCCGGCAACACGGTAGACGACCTTGGCGGCGCGCTCGTCCAGATGTACTACGGCGACGTAGAGGTCAGCGACACCACCGTCGGCACCACGCGCTCGTCGCAGAACACGTCTTGGTACTATCAGGACGATGTGCTGATGGACGGCTACCCGTCCAGTTACGAGAGCGTGAGTCAGCTCTTCTACGGGTACGGCAGCGTGACCGACCCCGGCGACCTGATCATCGACGGACTGACCGTTGACAGCGTCTGGTATCAGGCCTTTTACCTTTACGACTGCGCTGCGGAGCTCTCGAACATCGAGGTCGGCACCTCGGGCGCCGGCGCAGGCGGCAGCCTGCTCTCCGGCAACTGGTACTCGGTCGACCCGTTGCTCGTCATCGACTCGATGAGCGTTGAGTCGGCCCTGGGGGGAGGGATCTCCCTGTCTACCTCGCTGGGTGGCTTAAGCTCGGCCTACGTCGAGGTGTCGGGTCTGGACTTCGGGAGCGTCACCGGCACCGGCTTCTATGCGAGCGGGCTGGCCGAGGTGAACCTGCGCGACAGCCAGTTCGATGAGACCAGCTCGGACGCGGTGCAGATCACGGGCCGTAGCGGCGGTGACAGCGTCGTGGTGCTCGAGTCTGTCGGAGTCGGCGCTGGCCCGGCTGCCGGGATCGCGCTGACCAACCTCGCCGCGGCAACGGTGACCAATTCCTCCGCGACCGGCCGCACCAACGGCCTTGGCCTGGATTTGATCATTGAGGCGGACATCCAGACCAACGCGTTCATCGGAAACAGCGGCTACGGCATGGCCTGTCGCCGGACCACCATCACGTCCTGCGCGTCGAATGACCTGTCGGAGAATACGACTGGGATGCAGGATGGATGCTCTGACGACTGCGGGATCTAACCCCTGCTCATCCACGCGCTGATCGATGGCATTGAGCGGGCCGTTCTGGTCGCTGACTTTGAGACCCTCGTACGCGATGGCCGGATCGACGCGGAGACCCCCGTCCGGGTGGGGGCCGCGCCGCCCGTTCCCGCGAGGGATCTGGCGGTGTACCAGCAGGTCGTGGGCACCCCCGCGGCGCGATTTCGCGCGGCGTGGGACCGCCCCGCGGTGCCCTGGGCGACAGCGCTCTTGTGTGGGCTCTGCGTTCGGATGTACCTGTGGGGAGACGCATGGTCCGTCGGACTCGCTCGCGCCTCCGACGACATCGTGCTGCGGGGAGAGGTCTGGCGGACGCTGAGCTACGCTTTTCTACACGCCAGCCCCGGGCACATCGTATCCAACCTGAGCTTCCTCCTATTCATCGGCTTCTCGCTGGAGCGGGTGGTCGGGCCGTGGGCGATGATCTGCCTCTGGCTGACCTCGACCGGCGCGGGCGGGCTGCTCGCCACGTGGTTGAACCCCGGGAAGCCCTCGGTGGGGGCAAGCGCGGCGGATTTTGGCGTGCTGGCGGCGGCCGCGGTGGTCGGGTGGCGGTGGCTCGACCTGATCCCGGCGGCGGCGCGTGCCCGCTTCGGTGGCGGCATGGCGTTGTTTACTCTCTACGCATTGTTCAACGGGTTTCGCGACGAGGGGGTGGACAGCTGGGCGCATTTTGGTGGCCTGATCGCCGGCGGGGTGTTCGGCGCGCTGCTGCGCCCGGTGGGCGGGGTCGGGGCCAGCGGGGTGCTCGGCGGGGCGAACGCCAGGGTCTGCATGGGCGCGATGGTGGGGGTGGCCATGACGATAGGCGTTGTCCGGGTCGCGGGCTGGCGGTGGCTGCCGCTGGAGGTCGCGGAGGCGGACGGCATGGTCGGGGAGCGTCCGTCGTGGTGGCGGCCGGGATGGACGCCGGCTGGCGGAATGGGGTGGAATGAGGTGAGGGCGTTGGACCACGCACGCAGCGGGGCTGGTCCGAACGCAGCGACCGGGCGAGGCTACCAGCCGCTGAGCGTGGGGTTGTCCACCGAGCGGCGCGGGAGGAGCTGGTCCATCGCCGACGCGGTCGACGACGTGCTCGGGCACTATCGGGAGACCGACCCCAACCTGGATGTGGAGCGGTCGGACGCGACGCTGGACGGGGTGCCCGGGGTGCGGCTGGATCTTGGCTGGACAGCTAAGGGCGCCGTGGCGATGCGCAGCCGGGTTGAAGTCTACCTGCGTGGACACTACCGGCACGTCTACAGTTGGGACGCGCCGGTGGATTTCCCCGCGTCGGGCTTGCAGGATCGCGTGCGCTCGCGCCTGCACCTTGTAGACCCCGCTGCGCTGATCGAGGCAACCACTGGGGGGGTGGGGAGCCTGAGAGGTCGGACCGTACGCGGGCGGGCCCTGATGGAGCTGGGACGGAGCGCGGATGCGCTACAGGCTTTTAATCTGGATGATCTCAAGGAGCTGCGCGCGGCGGTCGGGCTGTGCGCCCCGGAGCCTGCGCCCGCCTGTGTGCGCCCGCTGTCCGATGCGACGCTCGCACTTGAACGTTCGCCCGCTGACACCCCGCTGCGCCTGGCGCTCATCGACGCTCGGCTGGCCAACGACGAGCGGACGGAGGCCTTGGGGCTTATCGACGCGGGGCTGCTGCTGGTCCCCGGGGACGCCGCGCTAAGTCGCCTGCGGGCTCGCACGACGGAGCGTTGACCGGGGGCGCGTCGCGCTGCTGACGGCTACCTCACCACCAGACATTCGCGCAGGGTGCGCCCGTCCGCCGGCCGCAGCTCAAGCCGAGCAGCGCCGTCCCACTCGAGCAGGTCCGCCGCGAGCCCACACGGGCCCACGTCGCCCGGCGGAGCCCACACCTCCGTCGCCTCGGCCCCCTGCTTCCAAAGCGCCCGCCCCTCTACAGAGCGGCGCTGCTGGTATGGTACGTTCCCCTTGTAATCCTCCCATTGCGCAGGGCGGAGCAGCGCGACGCCGAGCACCAGGCTGACCGTCGCGACGTACCTGGGGCGGTGCCCAAGGGCCGCCGCGGCCACCGGGATGAGCCCCAACAGCCCGAGCAGGGTCGCCTCGAGCAAGTAGAACGGGTTGTAGAGATAGAAGCACAATCCGGGCGCGGACGAGATGGCCGCCGCCGCCAACATCCTCGCTGGGGCTCCGCGCCATGCTTCCCGGGGTGCCCCGAGGGCGAGCGCGAGCAGGGCGGGTGGCCACGCCCATCCCAGCAGCGTCTTCCCGTACAGTTCGAGGTTGTGAGGGACCAGCCGAAGAGTCAGCTGTCCGGGGGCGAACTCGGCGGCGACCCCGAACGCCTGGACTACGAACAATGCGAGGGCTGCCGCCGCGAGGCCCCAGCGTCGCGAGGCCGCGAGGCCCGCCGCACCGTGCCAGAGCGCGACCTCCTTGAAACCGGCGCCGAGGATCAGCAGCAGTCCAGCCCTCGTCCCCCCGCTCGTCCCCCCGCTCGTCCCCCCGCTCGTCCCCCCGCTCGTCCCCCCGCTCGTCCCCCCGCTCGTCCCCCCGCTCGTCCCCCCGCTCGTCCCCCCC
>SHYV01000091.1 GCA_009692605.1 Myxococcales bacterium | reverse complement strand
CGTGGGGGTGGATTGGGGCCGACCAAGATCGCCAGCATTGCCAGCTTCGGCGTTGGTGCGGGGAGCGGAGTGGGGGCCGCCTACTTTTACGCCTCGGCTGCGCAGGCCTACAAGGCCTACGCGGCGAAGGTGAAGTCCGGGCAGACCCAGAATGACGCCCAGCTGACCCGCAACGCCGAGGAATACTACGAGGGCACGCTCACGCCGCTCCGAACGGGGCTCTACGCCACCGCCGGGGCTTCGGTCGCGCTCCTTGGGGCGGGAGTCGTATTGGTGCTGGTGGATGACGGGCCGGTGTTCGCCCCGCTGCCCGGCGGCGGAATCATCTCGTGGACTTCGCGGTTCTGAATGTGAGGACCGCTCGATGATCGGTGCCACATGAACGCCGCATGATCCCCGTCGCTGTCCTTGCCGGGCTGTGTGAGGGGTCCGGAATGGCTCTGGACCCCGACCAGCCGGACACCGTGTTGGTCGCTGACAACGAGCAGACAGGGGAGCTTTTCCGGTACACGCTCGATGGTGTGCCGCTCGGGAGCGTCGGCGGGCTCGACTTTGCAGGGGTGAAGCTGGAGACGCGGGTGGAGGACATCGAGGCGCTGGCTGCCGACGCGACGGCTGTCTGGGTGGTGGGCTCCCAGTCGCGCAGCAAGTCGGGGGAGGATCGACCTGAGAGGCAACGGATTCTTCAAGTTCACCGAGGCACCTCTACTCTTTGGACCGTCGATTGGGAGCAGTGCACGGTGTGTCAGGGCGACAGCTTCGAGGCCGAGCGCAACGTGGAGGGGGCGGCCTTCTGGAAGGGGCACCTGTGGCTCGGACTGCGGGCTCCGCTGGTCGATGGGCGGGCCCTCCTGGTTGAGCTCGCTCCGAAGGCCTCGGCGTCGATCTTCGAGGTCACCGGGGCCTACCCGTTGGACCTAGGCGGAATGGCCATCGTCGACCTTGGGGTTCAGCCCGGAAAGCCAGATTTGTTGTGGGTCCTCGCAGGGGCGTCTACAGGAAAGGCCCCTCCCGTGCTCTTCGAGGTGGCCGGCCCGCTCGCGACCCCCGTACGTCACGCTTTGGCGCTGCCCGAGGATGCCGAGGGGATCGTGGTTCTGGCCAACGGCGGCGCGCGTGTCGTGACCGATGGGGCGACCACGAAGGGCGCCGCGCCGGGGGACCCGGTGTGCAAGACCACCTCGACCTTCTACCGTTCGGACAAGCTTTGACGATTCGACGCCCGGGTTCGAGGCGACGCGACCGGGCTTGACGGTTAGTCGGACTCCCTTTCGCACCACCCGCCTCGATCGAGGCCCGGCGCGCTTCACCCGCGGTGATCGATGATTGAGGTTCAAGGCCTGACAAAATCCTACGGCGACATGCTCGCCCTCTCGGACGTGAGCTTCACGGTCCAGAAGGGCGAGGTCGTCGGGTTCCTCGGCCAGAACGGCGCGGGCAAGAGCACCACCATGCGGATCATCGCTGGCTCGCTTGGCGCCAGCGCCGGGATCGCGCGGGTCGGAGGCTTCGATGTCGCAGAAAACCCGCAGAAGGTGCAGTCCATCCTCGGGTATGCGCCGGAGACACCACCGCTCTACACGAACATGACGGTCGGCGACTACGTACGCTTCGCGGCGACCATCAAGGGGGTCGCGGATGTCGACGCCGCAACGAAGAAGGCGCTGGGCCGCGTCGGGCTGGACGGCGTGGCGCACCGCATCATCGACAATCTCTCCAAGGGCTACCGGCAGCGGGTTGGGCTTGCTCAGGCGCTCGTCCACGACCCGAAGGTGCTCGTCTTGGACGAGCCGACCTCCGGGCTCGACCCCGCCCAGCGCATTGAGATCAAGAACCTGATTCAGGAGCTCTCGGCCGGTGACGACCGCACCGTCATGCTCTCCACGCATGTGCTCACCGAGATCGAGGCGATCTGCAATCGCGTGATCATCATCCACAAGGGCCGCATCGTCGCGCAGAGCGATCTGGCCAGCCTCGCTGGCGGGGCAGAGAAGAAGGTCCATGTCGAGCTCGCGCGCCCTGAGGGGGCCATGGCGGCCCTCCAGAAGGTGCCCGGGGTCACGCACGTCGAGCATGACGGCTCACGGCTCGTGGTGACCGGCGAGCGGGATGTCCGCGAGGCGGTCGCCGCCGCTTCCATTCCTTTCGGCCTGCTCTCGCTGCAAGGCCAGCGGCTCGAAGACACCTACATTCAGCTCACTACCGGGGTCACGGCATGATCGGGGCGCTCAGCATCGCGCGCAGGGAGACCTCCGCGCTCTTCAACACGCCCGTCGGGTGGATCGCGCTCACCGCGTTCACCTTCATCGGCGGGTTCTTCTTCACGGCCCTGCTCATCGGGTACCTCGGCGCCTACCAGGATTCGGTGCTCAATCCGATGCAGGCGGACCAGCTCTCGGTGAACGAGTGGCTCATCCAGCCGCTGTTCTCGAACCTCGGGCTCATCGCGCTGTTCATCTTGCCCGCGGTGACCATGCGCCTGATCGCCGAAGACCGGCGCCAGCGCAGCATCGAGCTGCTGTTGACCTCGCCGATCGGCTCGTTCCAGATCGCGCTTGGCAAGTTCCTCGGCGGCATGGGGTTTGCGCTGGTGATGGCGGCCACCACGCTGCCGTACACCTGGTTTCTTTACGCCACCGGGGACCCGGACACCGGCGTGGTGCTCTCCAACTACCTGGGCTTCATCCTCCTTTGCGCCACGATCGTGGCGATGGGGACGTTCTGTTCCGCGATGACCGAGAACCAGATCGTCGCGTTCATGATGGCGTTCGCGGGCGGACTCTTCCTCTGGATCTCCAACTGGGTGGTGCAGGGCATGGAAGACAGCCCGATCAAGACCAGCATCGACTACTTGTCGATGCTGAAGCACGCAGACTCCATGGGCAAGGGCCTGATCCATACTCAGGATGTTGTCTACTTCCTCTCTTTCATCGGGTTCTTCCTGTTTGCGACGTCGCAGCGGGTTGAAGCCCTTCGGTGGCGCTGATGGTCATGCGTGTCGTGGGCGGGTTGCTCGCCCTCTTTGGTCTGTTGTGCATGCTCGCAACGGGCGTCGCGTGGATGGCGTTCGGCTTCGACAAGACGCCGATGCTCATCCACAGCGTCGGTGGGGTCGGCCTCTTCCTCATCGCGCTTTGGCTGGTATTGGACTGGAAGAACTTGGCCGCGATCGGCCGGGACCAGACCGTCGGCCGGGCTGCCATGGCCAGCCTGATCGTGGTGGTCCTCGCCGGCATCGCCGTCGGGATCAACGTCGTCGCGTTCCGGTACGACAAGCGCTGGGACCTCACCAAAGGGCAGCAGTTCACGCTGTCCGAGCAGTCCAAGGAGCTCGCCAGAGGGCTTGACCGCGAGGTTCTGGTGTACGCGTTCTTCCAGAGCGGGAGCCCTCAGGACTCGAACTTCAAGAACCTGATGCAGGGCTACGTCGACGAGACCCGCTTGCTCAAGGTCGAGTACCACGATCCGTACTCCAACCCACTGCTCGCTGAGCAGATGAAGATCATCTCGGCGTCGGGCACCGTGATCGTGAAGGTGGGCGAGAACCAGCAGCGCCTCGAGTCTGACTTCGACGAGGAGGCGTTCACCAATGCGCTCGTGAAGGTCAAGTCGGACAAGTCGCACAGCGTCTGTGTCGTACAGGGTCACGGCGAGCTGGACTACACCGATGACCAGAGCCCCAACGGCCTCGGGGTCGCGCTGCAACGCCTGGAAGGCCAGAACTACAAGACCTCCCAGCTGAGCCTGCTCGACACCCAGCCGGAGCCGGCGACGTGCGAGATCGTGGTGGTCACCGGCCCCCGCGTTGAGCTGCTGCCGATCGAGCGCGATCGGCTTGCCCGCTACGCGGCAGCTGGCGGAGGCCTGATGGTCATGCTCGACCCGCTCCAGACGCCCGAGACGGCCGCCGACATGGCCCGCTACGGACTCAAGATCGGCAACGACGTTGTGGTAGAGGGCGATCCCAGTCGGCAGGTCATGGCCAACGACGCCACGGCGCTCGGCCTCGATTCTATGAGCTGGAATGCGCACCCGGTCACGCAGAAGCTCACCGGGTTGGTCGTGCTCTCGCTCGCCCGGTCGGTGACCAAGGGCGATGACATCCCCGGGCTCAACGTTCAGGTGATCGCGCACGGCTCCGAGAGCGGATGGGGCGAGACGCAGCTCACCGACCCGGAGAAGCCGGCCCAGCCGGACGAAGGAGTCGATCTCATCGGTAACGTTGGCCTGATCGCCACCATCGACATCAGCGACCCGTCCGCCTTGCGGACCACGAGCGAGGCGCTGGCCGTCTCCCCGGATGCCCCGGCCGCCCTCACCACCGCGCCCACCGCGATCGAAGCGCCGGCGCTGAAGGCTGGGGGAAAGGTGATGGTGTTCGGCGACGGTGACTTCGCCTCGAACCTGTTGATCCTCAAGGTGCAGAATCAGGACCTGTTCCTGAACACCGCAGCCTGGATGGTCGGTGAGAAGGACCAGCTCGCAGTTCGCGCCAACAGCGCGGCCAAGGGCAAGCTGGAGCTGAGTGAACTCTCCGTCTTCGGCGGCGGCGCGCTCGGCCTGCTCGTGATCCCCGGCTGCTGCATCGCCGGGATGATCGGCACCTGGATGCTGCGTCGGGGCAAGTAGGGGGGCTACATCCCCGTCTTTGTCGCCTGTTGCAGCGCCGTGATCGAGCGCACGATCGCGGCTACAGAAGGCTTGCCACGATTCCCCAGGCGGATCTTGCGCTCGGGGTTCACGAGGTAGACGGTGCGGATCTGCATGGGGCCCGCGATGGGGATCACCATGCAGGCGTGGAATTGGCGGGCCACCGATCCACCCCGATCGGTGAGCAGCGGGAACAGGATCCCGTTCTCCTCGGCGAACTGCTTGTGGCTGGCGGACTCCTCGCTGGAGATGCCGAACACCTTGACGTTCAGTCGGCTGAAGTCAGCGAGGTGCTCCTGAAACTCCTTGAGCTGCGTGGCGTCATCCGCTCCGCCGTCCTGGACGTAGAAGACCAGAATGCTCCAGTGGCGGCCGTGACGATGCCACGAGTCGTCGAAGCTCTGTAGGTGCCATTCGGGGGCGGTCTCCCCCTCTGGCAGCAGCTTCGGGTACACGCGCTCCTGAATGCTGCGCTTGAGGGGAGCGGGCATACCGGCGAGGGACTTGCGGATCGGGTTCACGACGGGCTCCGGGAGAGGAGCGGGCGGGTAACCCGTCGTTGGCGTACTTCACCGGCCGCGCGACCAGCGCTCGATGACTAGCAGGGCGAAGAGCCGATTGGCGGCCGTGTCCGACCCCGGCAGCGCCGCGATCAGGGCCTGCACGCTGCCTGAGTCGACAAGCCGCTCAAGGCGCTGCGGCAGGTCGATCAAGGTGTGCGCTGCGCCGCCGGTGAGCCATCGGCGCAGCGGGATCACGCTGCGCTTAGCTGGCGGGGACCCCGTTGTGGCCCCCATCGCCGCCCACAGCCGTCGAGCGATCTGCGGATGGTGGCCGAGGGGGACGCTGGTGCCCAATTGGACCAGACGGGGATCACAGAGCGGGGAGACGAACCGCACCCCCGCGCCGGTGCCCACGAGATCGGCGGTGCGCAGGGCTCCCTCCGCTAGGGTCACCCGTCGTTGCATCCAGCTCGTCGGCGCAGGTTGCGCGGGGGCTTCGGCGCGGATTCGGTCGAGCTCCAGGCAAGACTCCTCTGGCTGCGGCGCGCCCGGTCGCGCGAAGCGGCCGGCGAGCCGCGCGGCCAGACCCCCTGCTTCTCCCCCCGCCCGTCCCGCGCCCGCCCGCCCGCCGCCCGCCCGTCCCCCATTCGACTCCAGCCACGCCTCGACTCCGCGGCCTGTCAGCACTGCGCGCAGCTCGGTGCGGAGCGCTCGCTGCCCTACTGCCCACCAGAGCAGCGCGTCCGGCAAGACCGCCGGCTCGTCCAGCGCGGCGAGGTCGTCCAGCGCCTGGTCCAGATCGTCGGGGCCCAACGGGATCCGGTCCACGGTTCGGGCGTAGCCGGGCTCGATGCCGAGTCGGGGCTCGCCCTCGATGTCGACCACGAAGGCACGCGCCTTGCCGTGGACAGGGTGGCCCGCGGCCGCCAGCACGGCGAGCCCCGCCTCGTCCTCCACCCAGACGGCGACGTCCGGCTCGGCGGCTGCGCTCCGCACGCACAGGCGTGCGGCGAATTCCAGACTCTGCACCCAACGTACCAGCGCGCCACCCTCTCCCGGCACGCCCGCAGCGGCATCCCACCAGCGCTCGATGCCCGACGTGCCCGACGTGCCCGAGGGCCGTCCGGGGGGGCGGCCATCCGCCGGGGCCGCCCCCCGAGCGCTGCGCCACAGGCAGCCGGCCGGGACGCGCGCGGCCCCGGCCATGACGCTCAGCGGGGGAGGCAAGAAACCCAAGCGTGCCAAGCGCTCCAGCCCGGTCACGTCGAAGCCGTGCGGGTGTGCGGCGCTCGGCGTGGAAGCAACAAGCACCCCGCCGCCGCCCTGCCCGACGAACATCGGGCGTGTCCCCAGTCGGTCGCGGATCGCCCACATCGTTTTGCTCTGGGCGTCCCAGGCGATCAGCGCGAAGGCGCCATCCATCCGGCTCAAGCCCTGCTCGACGCCGATTTCGGCGAAGATGGCAGCGATCACCTCGCTCGGCGTCGTGGCGCCTGACTCCCGTCCGGCTTGCTCGGCGGTGAGCGCCCGCAGGTTGGTGGGATGGCCATCCAGCGCGACTGTGAACGGTCCGAAGCTCCCCGCGTCCCCCTCGTCGTCGACCGCAGCGCCGATCCACCCGCCGTCAACTTCGATCTCGATACGCCCGGCCCGGCCCCGCTCTGCGACCGCGCCAAGCGCACGACGGAACGCGTTGGGAGACGGCGCGTGGTGCGGGTCGTTGAACCAGGCGGCGAGTCCGGACACTATTTCGGCGGAGTCGGCGCGGGCTCCGCCCGGGGAGGGGGGGCCGACCCGGGCGGAGCCACCGTCTCCTCGCCCGGGGGCGGAGGCGGCACGCTGCCCCCGGGCTTCAATGCGCCCAGGTTCGGGGAGTCGGTGAGCGTGAGATCAAGGCCGCTGATGTTCTTGCTCGCTACGACGGTGTGTTCGATCATGGCGGCAGGTTCACCGTCATTGGGTCCGTTGTCGTCGGCGTCGATGAACGACACGATGGAGATCTCGCCCAGATCCTTCGGGACCTCGGTCGTCCAGGGGCCAGCCGAAGTGAGCGAGATGGTCTCCAGCAGCTCCGGGAAGGTCGTGGTCTCGTTGTTCTTCAAGACGTCGATGCGCAGCACCCCTGTTCGGGAGCCGTGGTACTTGACCCGGCCGGAGAGCCGGACACCCTCGCCTGGCTGGATGGTGAACCCCGCCGCCTTGGGGCGCCCGCCGGAGGTTCCCCCTGCGGCGGTACCTGGTGCCGGGGCGCCGGGTACTCCGCTGGGGAGGCCTGGGCCCATCGTTGGATCGGGGTTCCTTCCCTGCTCGGGTGGGGGCGGGACGCCGACCATCTGGAGCGGCGCCGCAGGAAGGGCCGGCTCCGGGGCCTCCGCGACCGAGGTGGGGTCGGGGCAGCCCGATAGGACGAGCGGAATGAGCAGGCTGGCCCAGCGGCGGTCGGTGGCCCAGCGGCGATGGCTGGCCCGGGGCGATGGGATGAGGGACTGCATGGTGCGCTTGTGGCGTAGCACGTAGCATGGATCCCGCCCTGCGATCACCGCCGTGTGGCCGTCCGTGGTTTGCGTGGTTACGTGTTGTGGGTCCCGTCGTGCGGGGCGTTGATGGTCGGGTCTCGCAGGCCGGGCTCTCGTGAACCCCGCCAGATCCTTGCGGAAGCAACGGTAGCGTCGGGTTCGGGGCTGTGAGGTGCCCGGCCATCAACCCTCCGCACGGTCGTGTCTTGGGAGTGTGCGCTGGTGGCCGAAATTTTTGTCGACGCCAACCATCCCGGCCCCGAAACGGTGCGCGGGGCCTATCTGGCCATCGCCCGTAAGTGGCGTCCCCAGACGCTCGAAGAGATGAGCGGCCAGGCGCACGTCACGCGTACGTTGAAGAACTCGCTGACGTCAGGGCGCCTCCACCATGCGTTCTTGTTCACCGGGGCGCGCGGCGTGGGGAAGACGACGGCGGCGCGTGCGTTCGCACGGGCGCTGCAGTGCGTTGTGGGTCCGACGCCTTTGCCGTGCGGAACGTGCGGGCCGTGCGTCGACATTCTGGCGGGCACGTCACCCGATGTGGTGGAGATCGACGGCGCATCGAACAACTCCGTGGACGACATCCGGACGCTGCGGGACGGTGTGCGCTACCTTCCGGCCTCCGCGCGTTTTCGGGTGTACGTCATCGACGAAGTGCACATGCTCTCCCGGGGCGCCTTCAACGCGCTGCTGAAGACGCTTGAAGAGCCGCCCGAGCACGTCAAGTTCATCTTCGCGACCACCGAGGTCAACAAGATTCCCGACACCATCCTGTCGCGGGTCCAACGGTTCGATTTCAAGCGCATCCCAGCGACCGTCGTCGCCGCCCGGCTCCGGAAGATCTGCGATGCTGAGGGGGTCGAGATCACCGACACCGGTTTGCAGATGGTCGCCAAGGCGGGTGAGGGCTCGATGCGCGATGCGCAGAGCCTGCTTGACCAGATCATCAGCTTCGGCGGCGCTTCAGGCGACGACCAGCAGGTGGCCGACATCCTTGGGCTGGTCGATCGTCGGTTTCTCTACGAGATGCTCCGCGGAGTGCTGCGGTGCGAACCCGAGCGCTGCCTGCAGAGCATCGCCGAGGTCTACGACTCCGGGCACGAGCTCGACCAGTTCACCGATGAACTGCTGGAGCTGGTGAGGAACGCCACGATCGCGACCATGTCGGAGGGGGCGCGCAAGTTCCTCGACGTGTCGGAAGAAGAGAAGGCTGTGCTGCTCGAGCTGACGTCCGGCGTGCCGTCCGAGCAGCTGTCGCGCACCTTTCAGGTGCTCCTCGACGTGCACGATCAGGTCTCCAGGTCAACGCGTCCTCGCTTGGTGCTTGAGATGGCCGTGGCCCGCCTCGTCGCGATCCGGCCGTCCCAGCCGGTCGGCGCGCTGGTGGACCGCCTTGTGGACCTCGAGCGCCGATTGCGCGGTCAAGGCGTTGCGTCGCCGCGCGGCCGCGACCCGGAGGGCGAGAGTCGGTAGGTCACACGTCCGCTCCCGTCGCGCCTCCGCCTCTCGCAGCGCCTCTGCTTCCCGTGGCGCCTCCGCCTCCCGTCGCGCCTCCGCCTCCCGTCGCGCCTCTGCTTCCCGTGGCGCCTCTGCTTCCCGTGGCGCCTCCGCCTCCCGTCGCGCCTCCGCCTGCCGATCCCTCTCCGAGCGTGCGTTACCGATCGATGCTGGATTCGCTCCTGCCGATCTCCCGGGTGACGCTGGTGGAGAACGCTGCCTTCATCTCGTTCGTTCAGGGTAAGCTCACGCTCGCCGTTCGGTCCATGATCACCCAGACCATGGTGCGCGAGACCCTCCGGGATGTGGAGGTCGGACGCTTCTTCGAAGACTTTCGCCAGATTGAGGTGCGGGTCGACTCCGGAGCTGGCGTCACCGGTGGTGAGCGCCGCTCGGCGTTCGATGAGCGGCAGCACGCTCTGGCGGTCGCCGCCGCGAAGGCTTCCCCCCTGCTGAACAAGCTGGTCGCGGCCCTGAACGCTCGTATCGAGAGCATCGTGCCTACCACCGGCGCCCCGCAGGATATGTCGGCACCGGAAACGGAGCCTGAAGATGAGTGACCTGTTCGGCGGCGGAAACCCCCTTGGCGGAGGCATGGCCGGCATGATGGGCGGCTTCCAGCAGCGGATGGCCGACCTGCAGGCCGAGGCCCAGCAGGTCGAGGTAGACGGCATCGCGGCCAACGGGCTGGTGAGGGTGCGGATGAACGGTGCCCAAGAGGTCCTCGCGGTGCACATCGACCCCAAAGCGGCGGCGGATGTCGAGCTTCTTGAGGATCTGGTGCGCGCCGCGACGAACGACGCCATCCGGCGGGCCAAAGAGGTCGTCGCCGAAAAGCTCTTGGGTCTGGCGGCGGGAATGGGCCTGCCCCCGGGACTCTTCGGGGGATGATCGGATGAGCGACCCCTTCCGGCTCGCGGTGCAGCAGCTCGCCCGCTTTCCCGGGGTCGGTGAACGGACCGCGACCCGCTACGCCTATTGGCTTCTTCGCCAGACGCCCGAGGCGGCCGAACAGATCGCGAGCGCCATTCAGGGCTTGAAGGCCTCGGTGCATGAGTGCGCGGTCTGCTGCGACCTGACCGAGCGAGAGGTGTGCGCCCGCTGTCTGGACGTGCGGCGAGACGCCGGGCTGATCTGCGTTGTGGAGCGCCCTCAGGATGTGCGGGCCATTGACGGGTCCGGCGAGTTCAAAGGACGGTTTCACGTCCTTCACGGGGCGCTGTCGCCGCTCGACGGGGTCGGGCCGGAAGACCTGCGGATTCGGGCGCTGCTGCGTCGCATCGGGACGTCGGCTCCTCCGGGCGAACAGCCGCGCGAGTGCATCCTCGCGATGGACCCGGACGTCGAGGGGGACGCGACATCACTTTACCTCGCGCGGCTGTTGAAGCCGCTGGATGTACGCGTGACCCGCCTTGCACACGGAATCGCGGTCGGGACGGAGATCGAATTCGCGGACCGCGTCTCGCTGGCCAGGGCGTTCGAGGGGCGACGCGAAATCGCCTGATCACTCCATGAGGAGCGGGTCCTGGCCGGTGTTCTCCAGCATCGTCTGCAGCGCGACCGTAGACTCTTCGTCCAGCGCGACGAACTGTATGCCCGCGCCCACGACCTCGTCGAACTCGTTCAACCGATGCCAGCGGACTTCGCCCGTCGCCTTGACGGCCCGCCCTTCATCCAACTGCACCTGGAGCCGAACGATCTGTCCGACCGCGGGAGGGTCGGCCATCGCGACGAACACCCCTCCGCCGCTGATGTTCTGGGTAAACCCGGTGTAGAAGTTCGTCTCTGACTCAACGGTGATGCGCGCCTCGATGTCGAAGCGGGGGGCGGTGCGGTTGGTGGGGGGAGGCGGGGTGCTCATACGAGAAGGTTAACAGATTGCTTCGACAACCGCCCCAGCGACTTTGAGGGCGCCGGTCGCGATCTCGGCATGCTATGGACACGTCAAGGCAGAAGGCCCCACCATTGGCATCGGAGTCGCTCGTGTACCGCTGTTTCATCGCCTGCTTCCTTGTTGTTTGTGTTGGGCTGGCGGGGGTCCCCTCCGTCGCTCGCGCGGACCCGCTCGCGTTCCGGCTGCCGAGCGCGGGAGGCGTTGCGGCCGTTGGGTGGGGTGAGGTCTCTGCGGCGTATTGGCAAGGGTCGCGGCTGGGCTTCGGGGTGGACGCTACTCTGCCGGGTGAGGTGAGCCTCGCGGTTGGCCTCCGGGGCCGGACGGGGAAGGGCATGGGGCTCGATTTCGGTGTGGCAGGAGGCCCCCGGGTCCACTTCACCGCGGGCGAACTTCCGCGGTTTGGCCTGATGGCGGCGCCGTGGTGTGCGTTCGCGCTGCGGGGTCGAGGTGTGTTGAACCTGGGAGCCACGTTGCCCGGCGATGTGGATCTGAACGCGTTCGGCGCCAGTTGGTCCGCCCCGCTGCTGCTTGACGCCTCCACCGGCTGGACCTTCGGCACGGTGCGACTTGGCTTGTGGGGAAACATCGGGGCCAGCTACATCGTCGTCTCGGGCAGCCTCCGGGAGTGGGTGCCGCAAGGGAATGCAGGGCTCTGGCTGGGAATCGGGAAAGAGAACCGGGCGAGGTAGCTGGGACGCCGGGGCACGGTTCGTGCCTGATGCGCCCGGTCCAGCGATTGGCCTTGCCGTCAGCCGTCGCAAGGGATAGCCGGCCCCCCCCGAAGGAGCTGGCCCGTGAACATCATCCCGGACCTCAAGCTGGCGCTCATCCAGGTCGTGCCGTTTCTGGTCCTTGTGGCCGGCTTGCATGTGATCCTGTTCAAGCCGATGCTCGATTACCTCCACGATCGCGCTGCCGCGACCGTGGGTGCCAAGCACGACGCGCAGGAGCTCGTGAAGCGCGCGGAGGCCCGCGCTGCGGACTACGAGGGAAGGCTGAAGCAGGTGCGCGCTGACATCGCGACCTACCGTGCGGGCCTGCGTGCAGACGCGCAGAAGGCCCATGCCCGCGCAGTCGCGGAAGCGCGCCGCGAGTCGGACGTTCGGCTTCAGAAGGCGATCGGGGCGGTGCAGCGGGAGGCCGCGGTAGCGCGGCGCGCGGTCGATGAAATGTCGAAGGAGCTGTCGGGTGACATTGTGTCGGCCGTGCTCGGCCGTCAGGTGGAGGCGTAGATGCTGTGGTTGTGGTCCGGGGTGACCCCTGCGTTTGCGAACCACCCCGCCCATCCGGGGCACGAGGCCGCGGGGCACGAGGCCGCGGGGCACGGGGCTGCTGCGCCGGTTGGCGATGCGCCCGTTGGCCATGCTTCCGTTGGCCATGCTTCCGAGGGCGCAGGGCACGACGATGAGTACGCGCTCCATCCCGACCAGATCGCCTTCGGGTTCATAAACCTCGCCATCTTCATCGTGCTGCTGTACGTCCTGGCGCGGAAGCCGATCGCGGCGGCGGTAGCCAGCCGGGCGGCGGCCATCCGCAGCGGGCTGGATGAGGCGGCGCGGGTTCAAGGTGACGCGAAGGCCCGGTTCGAGGCGGTGGAGCGAAAGCTCGCGTCGCTGGACACCGAGCTGGAAGAGATGCGGGTCGATGCCCGGTCCGATGCTGACCGGGAGGGGCGCTTGCTTGAGTCGCGGGCCGAAGCCGAGGCGAACCGGGTTCGTGAGAGCGCCGAGCGCGCGATCCGCGAGGAGACCGCCCGCGCCCGCGCCGAGATCCGCGAGGAGGCCGTGGCGCTGGCCATGCAGTTGGCGCGAGCCACCCTCACGCGAGCCACCACTCCGGCTGATCAGGAGCGGCTTGCCCGCGAATTCCTTGCGGCGGTGGACGCCGAAAAGACCGCCCGCAGCACCGGAGCGTCCAAATGACCGAGGGTTCTGTCACTCGCCGGTACGCCAAGGCGCTGCTGGAAATCGCGCAGGAGACCCATGCCGTCGACCGATACGGGAACGATCTGGAGCGCTTCTGGAACGTTTGCCAGCTCGACGGAAACCGCCTCGCCAGCGCGCTGAGCAACCCGATCTTCACCCTGCCGGAGCGCAGGCTGGTGCTTGAGCGTGTGCTGCCGGGGCTCAACCTGGACGCCACTGTCGCGAACTTCTTGCGGCTGCTCCTTGAGAAGCGACGCATGGATGGCCTTGAGGGGGTGGTTCGCGACTACCGGGCGTTCGCCGACGTCGAGGCCAATCGCGTCCGAGCGTCGGTGACCACCGCGGCGAGCCTGGACGCGGCCTCCCGCGCACAGGTCCAGCGCGCTCTCGAGGTCGCCACCGGCAAGTCGGTGGTGCTCGATGCCAAGGTCGACGCTAGCCTGATCGGCGGGATGGTCGCGCAGGTTGGCAGTCGCGTCTTCGACGCGTCCATCCGGTCCCGTCTGGAGCGCCTCGCCCTGACCCTCGCCGACACCGGTCGTTCCTGACCGCATTCTCGCCCGACCCTTCGCGCGACCCGCTCGCCCGACCCTTCTTCTTGACCGCCCCGCCTTCCAGAAACATGGAGCCGCACTCATGGACATCCGCGCAGAAGAGATCAGCCAGATCCTCAAGCAGCAGATCAAGAACTACGATGCCCGCGTGGCGGTCACCGAGACCGGGACGGTACTGAAGGTCGGCGACGGCATCGCTCGCATCTACGGCCTTGAGAACGCCCTCGCTGGCGAGCTTCTCGAGTTTCCGGGCGGCCTGAAGGGCATGGTCCTGAACCTCGAAGAGGACAACGTCGGCGTCGCGATCTTTGGCGACGACCGCACCATCAAAGAGGGTGACGTCGTCCGCCGCACCGGCGAGATCGTCTCGGTCCCCGTCGGGCCGGCCACGCTTGGCCGCGTGGTGGATGCGCTCGGGAACGCGATCGACGGCGGCCCGCCCATCCCCCGCGACCATCTTCGTCCGGTCGAGATCAAGGCCCCCGGCATCGTCGCCCGCAAGAGCGTGCACGAGCCCTTGGAGACGGGCATCAAGGCCATCGACGGCATGATCCCGGTCGGCCGCGGCCAGCGTGAGCTCATCATCGGTGACCGCCAGACCGGCAAGACGGCTGTCGCCATCGACACCATCATCAACCAGCGCCAGTTCTTCGACGATCCGGTCAAGAAGATGCACTGCATCTACGTTGCCGTCGGCCAGAAGCAGTCGACCATCGCGCAGGTCGTCGAGAAGCTCAAGCAGTTCGATGCGCTCAAGTACACGACGGTCGTGGCAGCGCCCGCCTCCGCGCCGGCGCCGCTTCAGTTCATCTCCTGCTACACCGGCGCCACGCTCGGCGAGTACTACCGGGACAACGGCCAGCACGCGCTGATCGTCTACGACGATCTGTCCAAGCAGGCCGCGGCCTATCGCCAGCTCTCCCTGTTGCTTCGTCGCCCGCCCGGGCGCGAGGCCTACCCGGGCGACGTTTTCTACCTGCACAGCCGTCTTCTCGAGCGCGCCTGCAAGGTCAACGATTCGCTCGGCGCCGGCTCCCTCACCGCGCTCCCGATCATCGAAACGCAGGCGGGTGACGTCGCGGCCTACATCCCGACCAACGTCATCTCGATCACTGACGGCCAGATCTTCCTCGAGACCAACCTGTTCTACGCCGGCGTCCGTCCGGCGGTGAACGTCGGCCTCTCGGTCTCCCGCGTCGGCGGTTCGGCTCAGCTGACCGCGATGAAGGACGTCGCCGGGACGCTGAAGCTGACCCTCGCCACGTACCGCGAGCTGCAGGCCTTCTCCGCGTTCGGCTCCGACCTCGACGAGGTCACCCGCCGCCAGCTCAACCGTGGCGCCCGGCTCGTCGAGCTGTTGAAGCAGGACCAGTACTCTCCGGTGCCCATGGAGATGCAGGTCGTGCAGATCGTCTGCGGCACCGAGGGCGTCTACGATGACGTCCCGGTCGGCGATGTGCGTCGGTTCATCACCGATCTGTCGAGCCACTTCGAGGGCCACGCGTTGACCGCCGAGCTGCGTGGCAAGCTGAACGCTAAGTTCCGTGCTGGCGGTGAGCTTCGCGAGAAGGTCCTGACCGAGGCCCGCCGCTTCCGCAGCACCTGGAAGTAGCCCATGGCCACGCTCCGCGACATCCGCACCCGCATCGCTTCGGTCAAGAGCACCAAGCAGATCACCAACGCTATGAAGATGGTGTCGGCGGCCAAGCTGCGGCGGGCGACCGAGGCTGCGATGTCCGCACGCCCCTGGCAGGAGACGCTAACCGCCACCCTCCAGCGCGTGGCTTCTGGCTCTGGCGAGATCGAGCATCCCCTGCTTGAGTCCCACGGCAGCGTGAAGAGCGTGCTCCTTGTGGTGGTGAGCACCGATCGCGGGCTCTGCGGTGGCTTCAACGGGACGCTGCTGCGGCAGGCGGACGTCTGGCTCAAGGCCCAACAGGCGATGGACGTCTCCGGTGCGGTTCACGCCGATGGAAAAGTGCGCGCCCTGCGTGTGCGTACCTTCGGCAAGAAGGCTCGCGAGTTCTTCAAGGCGCGCAGCTACACCGTCGAAGGGAGCCGGATCGAGATCACTCCCGCGGGCTTGAGCGCTGAGGTTCAGGCGCTCTCGGATGTGCTGGTCGCGGGCTTCTCCCTGCCGGCGGATGACGCCGGTCGCTACGACGAAGTCTACGTGGCCTACAACCAGTTCAAGAATACGCTCACGCAGATCCCCACGTTCGTTCGTGTGCTTCCGCTCTCCATCGACGCGGCGGCGGACGCCCCGGCGGGTGGGTCGGGTGCGGACTACGTCTACGAGCCCAAGGGCGCGGCCATCCTCAATACGCTGCTGCCGCTCTACCTGCGGACGCTGCTGTTGCAGTGTTTCCTTGAGACCGGCGCAGGCGAGCAGGCCGCGCGGATGACCGCGATGGACAACGCAACGCGGAACGCCTCCGACCTAATCAAGTCGCTCACCCTCGACTACAATCGTGGTCGTCAGGCGGCGATCACCAAAGAGCTCATCGAGATCGTCTCGGGCGCGGAAGCGCTCTAGTCTCGAATCTACTTTCCAACTGAACATTCTTGGAGTCCCACATGGAAGGCACCACCGGTATCGTCAAGCAGGTCATGGGCCCCGTCGTCGACGTGGAGTTTCCCCCTGGCAAGCTTCCGAACATCCTCAACGCGCTTCGACTCACCAACGCCTTCATCTCGAAGGCGCAGGAGAACCTGACCGTCGAGGTCTCCCAGCACCTCGGCGAGAACACGGTGCGCTGCATCGCCATGGACGTCACCGACGGCTTGCGTCGCGGCCAGTCGGTGCGTGACACCGGCGGCCCGATCATGATGCCGGTCGGCCCGAAGACCCTCGG
Organism: Myxococcales bacterium; assembly: GCA_009692605.1. Taxonomy (GTDB): domain Bacteria; phylum Myxococcota_A; class UBA796; order UBA796; family SXON01; genus CAIUMM01. The sequence continues at coordinate 2,079 of SHYV01000091.1, read as the reverse complement.
CCGCATCCTCAACGTGTTGGGCGAGCCCGTGGACGAGCGCGGCGACGTCGGCTCCGACCTGTTCATGCCGATCCACCGGCAGCCTCCCGAGTTCACCGAGCAGTCGACCCAGGTCGAGATGTTCGAGACCGGCATCAAGGTCATCGACCTGCTGGCGCCTTACTCCCGCGGCGGCAAGATCGGCCTGTTCGGCGGCGCCGGCGTCGGCAAGACCGTTCTGATTCAGGAGCTCATCAACAACGTCGCCAAGAAGCACGGTGGCTGCTCGGTGTTCGCTGGCGTCGGCGAGCGTACCCGCGAGGGCAACGACCTCTGGCACGAGATGGAAGAGGCCAAGCTCGGCGATGGGTCGACGGTGCTCTCCAAGACCGCGCTGGTGTACGGCCAGATGAACGAGCCCCCTGGTGCTCGTGCCCGTGTCGCGCTCTCCGCCCTCACCTGCGCCGAGTATTTCCGCGACGTCGAGGGTCAGGACGTGTTGTTCTTCGTGGACAACATCTTCCGCTTCACCCAGGCGGGCTCCGAGGTGTCGGCGCTGCTCGGCCGCATCCCGTCCGCGGTCGGCTACCAGCCTACGCTCGCTACCGAGATGGGCATGCTCCAGGAGCGCATCACGACGACCAACAAGGGCTCGATCACCTCCGTGCAGGCGATCTATGTGCCCGCCGACGACTTGACCGACCCGGCGCCCGCCACTGCGTTCGCGCACTTGGACGCGACCACGGTGCTGAACCGTAAGCTCACCGAGATCGGGATCTACCCCGCGGTCGACCCGCTCGACTCCACGTCCCGCATCCTCGATCCGAAGGTCGTCGGCGAAGAGCACTACAGCGTGGCCCGCGCCACCCAGAAGATCCTCCAGCGCTACAAGGAGCTGCAGGACATCATCGCGATCCTCGGCATGGACGAACTCTCGGAAGAGGACAAGACCACCGTTTATCGCGCCCGCAAGATCCAGAAGTTCCTCTCGCAGCCGTTCACCGTGGCCCAACAGTTCACCGGTGCTGAGGGCAAGTTCGTCTCCAAGGCAGACACCGTTCAGGGCTTCCGCGAGATCCTTGAAGGGAAGTACGACGCGCTCCCCGAGGACGCGTTCTACCTGGTAGGCAACATCGACGACGTCATCGCCAAGGCTCGCAAGCTCGGCGCGTCCGTCTGATCCCATCCCAGGGCGCGCTGCCCGGAGGTCTGTCCCATGCCCCAGCTTGAAGTCCGCATCGTCACTCCGCGCGCGATCCTGCTCCAGACCGAGGCTGAGGGTGTGCAGGCCCCCGGCGAGATCGGGGAGTTCGGCGTGCTGCCGGGCCACATCCCGTTCGTCACCACGCTCAAGCCGGGCGTGGTGGTGGTGCATGGGGCGGGCGGGGTCGCCGGCGTGACCCGCCGGTTCAACGTCGGCGTGGGTTTTGTAGAAGCCGGACCGGACCGGGTGACGGTGTTGGTGGAGACGTGTGAGGAAGTGCTGGGGAGCGCCACCGCCGCCCACTGAGCGTGGACTGAGCGTGGACTGAGACCACGCTGGGCGCACGCTCGGCGCGAGTCGACGTTCGGCGAATTACGTCAGCAGACATCCTGCGGAGCCGAGCACAGATGATCGACCACGAGAAGCTGGGTGCGTTCTACCTCGGTAGGCGCTGGGACCCGGTGAGCGGCGCTCACGAGCAGGAACCGCTGCTCTACGCATCGAAGCACTTGACTACGCACGCGATGGTGGTCGGTATGACGGGCAGCGGCAAGACGGGGCTCTCGATCGCGCTGCTCGAAGAGGCCGCCATCGATGGGGTGCCCTGCATCGCCATCGACCCGAAGGGCGACCTCGGCAACCTCCTGCTGACCTTCCCCGGCTTGTCCGGACCCGAATTTCGACCGTGGGTCGACCCGGAAGAGGCCGCTCGACGTGGCATTTCTCTGGATGATCTCGGCGCGATCACCGCCGAGAGTTGGAAGAACGGGCTGGCTGCCTCTGCTCAGGACGCCGCGCGTATCCAACGGTTGAGGGACGCCGCCGAGGTCGATGTCTACACCCCAGGGAGCACTGCCGGGCGTCCGCTGGCGCTGCTTCGTTCGTTCGACGCCCCG
>SHYV01000090.1 GCA_009692605.1 Myxococcales bacterium | reverse complement strand
CTGCATCGACCCCGACTGCATCGACCCCGACTGCATCGACCCCGGCGGCTGCATCGACCCCGACTGCATCGACCCCGGCGGCTGCATCGACCCCGACTGCATCGACCCCGACTGCATCGACCCCGACTGCATCGACCCCGGCGGCTGCATCGACCCCGACTGCATCGACCCCGGCTGCATCGACCCCGGCGGCTGCATCGTCCCCGGCTGCATCATCCCGGAGCCCGGAGTCAGGCCCCCTGTGATGCCCGGCGCCATCCCCGGTCCAGGCAACCCATCCTTGCTCATCATGCCTGGGCCCGACAAGGCAGAGGACGACGGCACTTCGCTTGAAGCGACCGGCACCGGCAAACCCGAAGCGCGGGGCTTACCCTCCCAGGTCAGGTTCAACCAGGACGAGAACCGGGCGGAGACGAGCATCTCGGCCGGATTGCCAGAAGCTGCGATGAGCCGCGGGGCGAGCTCCAATCGCGACCGCATCGACGCGTCTCCCGCATCGAACAGGGTCCGGGTGGCGTCGGCGAACGCGGTCGAGGTCGTCTCAGTCCCACGCCCAGCCGACACGCTCTGCATCCACTTCGAAAAGGCCTGCGTCCACGCCGCCGCGCGCGCAGTCTCCACCTCCACCACCGCCATGTACGCCGCGTTGCCCGGCTCCTCCGGCACGGTGCGCCCCTCGGCGGAGACCAGCAGCCCGAGCGTCCCCGAGACCGCGCGGGGCGAGGACTCCCCTTGGGCGCTTGACCCTCGCTCTCCGGCCCCCCCGCTCGGAAGCGCGCGCATTCCGTCGATCAGCGCGTTCAAAGCGACCTCCCGGAGCGCCCGATCGGCAGCCACCAGCGCGTCGATGTGGTCCGCGGTGATCGCGCCCGTCCCGAGATCGGTGCGAGCTGAACCGGCCGCCGCGTCAAAGGCGATGGCCGCTTTCAACGCCTTCTCCTTCGCCGCGTTGTCGATGGCAACCAGCGCTTCCAGCGTGGCAGCATCAAAGCCCTTGGCTCGGTTACCGAGCATCAACGAGCCGATTAAAGGGTAGGACTTGAGGATGTCCGCGGCCGGATCCTCGGCAGCGACAGCCGGCAGCGTAGGGCCTGCACCTGCCGCGCCGGGCACGCTGGGGTCGCGCGGGGCGTCAGGATCAAGCCCCCCCCCTTGGCACGCCAGCGCGATCATCAGCGGAAGCAGCAGCAGGTGATTGGGCGAACGCCGGAACGGAAGCGCGGAGGGGAGCGTAGACATCTGTTCGAACTAACCGGTTAGGGGCGGTCCGATGCCCAACGAAGCGCCGTCGCCGGCCAAGCACTCCGGCTCTCCGCTGCTGCCGCGGCTGGACGCGCTCCCGAACGGGTTTCGTTGGGTCGCGCTTTTCCTGATGCTCCACGCCGCCGCGCTGCTCCTGCCCGCGATCGCGCACCCCAGCACCCGGCTTCCCGGTCACGAGCTTCCCGACCTGCCCGGGATGTACAACATCTGGTGGCTGGTCTACGAGCAAGGCATGTCCGGCGCGATGCACTCGAAAATGATCATGTACCCGGCGGTGACCGACAGGTTCACCATTCAGGGCTTCCCGCTCGACGCGTTGTTTGGTTGGCCATTCTGCGCAGCGTTCGGCCTCACCGCCGGCTTCACGCTCGGCGTCTGGAGCTTTCTCGGCGCCGCCGGGGTCAGCATGGCGTGGCTATGCGCGCGCTGGTGGAAGAGCTCGATCGGCGGGCTCGCCGGTGGCATCGCGTTTCAGACTGCGGGCATCTACCTGCGCGAGATCAACCAGGGGCGCGCGGTGCACGTGCTGGGGGCTGCCTTTGTGCCCCTCGCCATCGCCCTCGCCATGGACGCTACCGACCGCGGTGGCGGCGGCTCCCGGGCCTCACGCACCATCGCGGCCATTCTGGCCGGGCTCTGCGCTGCGGGCTGCGCGCTCGCGTACTGGTATTGGGGCGTTTTCCTGGTTGTCATGCTGTTGATGACCGCGATCGCGTGTGTCCCTGAGCGCCGGCCTGTGGTCGGCGCCATCGGCCTCATCATCGCAGCCGGCATGGTCGGCGCGGGAGGCCCACTGTTGTACACCCTCGCCCAAGCCGGCTCCCACGGTGGCGTCAACGCAGAGATCTTCGACGTGGTGGCCCACACCTCGCGCCTCATCGATCTGCTGGAGTTCCGGGATCTCGGGAGCGCGACGGCCTCCGAGGGGGCAGCGATGATCCGGCCGGTATCGGCGCTGCTCTGCCTCATCGCCTGTTTCGCACAGCGCCGGAGGATCCTGCTGCCGTTCTTGTGGCTGATCGCCGGGTTCCTCCTCGCGCTTGGACCAGTGATCCAGCTGCCGGAGCTGTTCGGCGTCGATGGCGTCTCCTTGCCTGGCCCGTTCATCACCGTGTCGATGATGCCGCTGCTGCGTAGGCTGTGGTGGCCGGACCGCCTGCTGTTCGTGGGCGCGGTCGGGTTCGCGCTGCTGGTCGCAGGAGGAGCGAGCCGCCTGGTCGCGCGCTGGCGCTGGACCGCGGCGCCAGTCGTGATCCTGCTGCTGGTAGAGCCCTGGGCGATGTCGACCAACCTTCCGATGAAGGTGACCGATCTGACCAGCGAGCGCCTGGCCGGCGTAGCCGAAGTGCTGGGGAGCGGCGAGGGCCCGTTTCTGGAGCTTCCCCTCACGAATCCCAACGGCTTCGCAGACCTCGACTTTTTCCTCCTTCAACCACTTTACAACCGCGCCACGGTCAACGGCAACATCGAGCCTGACGGTGAGATCGCCCCTGATGCGTACAAGGTGTTGTATAGCTCCGGTCCGACTGCAGACATCTACGCCTGCGAGGGGGGCCCGGCGCAGCCGGTCACCTCAGACTCGGCCAAGGTGTTGGACTGGCTCAAGACGGCGGGAGTGAACGACGTGTACATCGACATGGAGCGGGCCAACAAGTTCGGGTCCACCTACGTGGACTGCATCACCCGCCTGCTCGGCCCGGGGACCGACGCAGGAAAATTCAGGACCTACCACCTGTAGGTCTCACGACCAGCAACTCGAACTGGCCGTCGACCACCCGGACGAGCGCGTCGATCCCAGGCTCATCCGGCAGCAGCCGGTCAAGCAGGGCCTCGTCGATGACCACGACCAGGGGCGAGGCCCCGAGCGCGGCGGCGGTGGCGATCACCTCGTCGGGCAGCACCGGGGTGAGGATGTTCCCGGTCGCGCTCCCCGGACCGACGATGAGGGTTGGACGCGCCGCAACGCCATCGCTGGGCGTAGCCGACGGCGCCCATTCCTCGACCACCCGCATCGTAAAGCGCCCGCGTAGCGCCCCTCCGTGCTTCCTCTGGCGCCTAAGGCCAAGCCCGAAGCCGACGCCGACGCCGAAGAGCCCGCTGCCGATCAGGACCCCCCACAGCGCAACTCCGGGTAAAAACGCGTACCAGTTGTGGGCGTTGGGCGACCCGGCATCGCCGGCCATGTTCCGCCCAGGTCCACCGGGAGTCCCGAACTGGCCGGGGATCATGCCGTTCAGGGGAGCGCCCATTTGGCCGCCCGGGATCTGACCTGGGCTCTGGCCATCCGGCGGAGGGCCGAACTCACCCGGTGCCTGCCCGGCCGGCGGAGGTCCAAACTCGCCGGGGGCCTGCCCGTCGGGCGGAGGGCCGAACTGCCCTGTCCCCGCCTGCCCGCCCGGGACCAGCCCCGGCGGGGTCATGCGGCCGAACTGGGCCTGCCCCGCAGCCTGTCCAGCTTGCGTGGCTGCCTGCCCGGCCGCCTGCGCCCCGCCCACCTGCGCCGAACCACCCGTCGTCCCGGAGCGAGCTGTCGTGCCCGCGCCGGACGGGGACCGGGTTGCCGCGGAGTTCGACGCGCTGACCGAAGCTCCGTCCGAGACGAGGACGAGCCGAGGCACACCGGCGAGCACGCCGGAGGCGACGTCAACGGTGAGGTCGATGCCGGTTCCCTGAAGCTGAACTCGGAAGTCGGCATCCGGCGACTCCGAGAAGGAGGTCGCCCAGGTCTGGTCGTTCGCCGCCACGTCGGGCGGCTTGCCGTCGTTGTGGAGCGTGCCGGTCAGCGACACCATGCCGGGCGATGTGATCGTGACGGTGACGTCGCCAGTCACGGCTCCCGTCTGATCCATGAACAACAGCTGGAAACCACGCGGCGCGGCGCTCGCAGCCGGACTGCCGGCATCGAGGAGCAAGGCGACCCCCATCATCGCACAGGTCGGGATCATGGGAGCGCCTCCTGCCAAGCGTTCACCGCCTCGGAGCGCGAGGCGACCACGCCTGGAACCGCGAACAGGACGACGCGCTCTCCAGCGTCGGCGCTCTCGGCGAGCGGTGGACCCAACGCGGCCTCCAAGCCGGCGCGGATTAGATCCCTCTCGCCGGTCAGGAACAGGTCAGGGTGGAACGCGACGCTCGCCACTCCACGAACGGCGAGGTTGACGGCGATGTCGTCCGGGCCATCGAAGATTCGCCCGAACAGCCAACCCGCCATGAGGTGCCGATGGTCGGTGCCCTGACTGATCGAAAGGCACTCCTGCAACACCGGCTCGCCATGCAACGCCGCGTAACCGCACGTACGGCCGATGAGGTACAGCATGAACTCGGGAGACGTGACGGAGCGGTCCGGGAAGAGCTCCAGCAGCGCTCCGGGAGGCGCATACGTATAGGCGCTAGGCAGGGGGAAGGGAATGGGCCGCGTCCGGAACGGGGCGCCGGACCCCACGATCGCGTCAATCACTGCGGCGAACAGGGCGAGCACCGCCCACCGCAGGGCGCCCGGCGCCACGACCGTGAGGGCCTGTGCACCGACCACGCCGAAAGCCAGAAAGGCTGCTGGGAGGATCCGGGCTGGAAACCGGAAGAAGCTCGCGGCCGGCAGCTGGGCGATCGGGGCCAGTAGGCCCGGAAAGCGACCGATCCCCGGCAGGTCAACCTCCGGCCCCAGCGAAAGAAGGACGGCGAAGACGCCCACGGCGATCAGGCGCCGAGAAGCCCGCACTCCGGAGGCGGCGAAGATGGCGAGCATCGTCACGGTCATCGGGATGACCGGAGCCATCGAGTGTTGCATCACATCTGACCCCGGAGACCAGGCAAGAAGGCCGGCGAGGGTGGCAGACCCCGTCCGCATGGCACCGTAGGTGTAGAGCAGAGTGCCCTGGCTCGCCCGGGTGGAGGGCCCGTGCAGCGCAAAAAGCCCCACGTAGGGCGCTCCGATCACCCCAATGCACGACAACACCCCGAACAGGGTGCGCGTGCGGGTCTCTTGACGAAGCCACGAGCCGACCATCAACGGCACCAGCATCAAGCTGGCGGTGATCGCGATGTAGGCCGACGTCAGCAGCGCGCCCGACCAGCCCACGACGACCAGCAACACCGCGCGACGATCAGGGTCCGGCCGGAGGGCGGCCGGAAGGGCGCCGAGCATCAACGGGGTCCATGGGTCGAGGATAGCGTAGGTGTGGCCTTCCAAAAGAGCGTTGGCGGCCATGGACGAGAACCCGAAAGCTAACCCGGCGACGATGCTCCACGGCCACGACGCCCCCCACGCAACCGCGCACCGATCGGCTGCCAGTCCGGTCAGCGCAGGCCCCAGCAGCGCGCATAATGAGCCCGCCGCCATCGGCCCGCCCAGCGGGGTCAGCACCGCGCCGATCCCCCAGATGATGAACGAATCCGATCGGTTGAGCCACTCCCCTTCGGGGAAGCTGCTGGATTGGCTGATGAGCCGAAGCGGCTGGGCCACGAACCAGGTCTGGCCGAACCCGTCCACCTGCCGACAGACAAGCATGTTCAAGGGGTCGGAGGCCAAAGGCCAGGACCAGATCACGCTCAACACCGAGTAGAGCGCCAGAGAAGCGACGATCTGGACCCGGGTTGATGGCGGGCCTGAAGCGAAGAGAGCGTTCAACGTCGGCCCGGCGATTGTGCGCCCGAAAGCTTGAGCGACACCATGACAGCGATCAGGGCGGCCCACAGGAACGCACCGAGGATCGGGAGCCCTTCGGGAACCGGTGCGGCGCTCTCGGGCCACGCGGCCGCGACCCGCGCCGCCTGAGGGGGCCCGTGCGCAGGCGGCGCCATGCTCCGCACCTGAAAAGCGAGCACGACGTCGGTCTCAGAGGTCCGGACGGTGCCGGTGTACAGGGTGACAGTCTCCCCGGTACGAAGAGTCCCCGAGATAGAGAGGTCAGTCCAAGCCGAGTAGTCGGTCGTGATCTCGCCGACATAGACCCCGTCGTACGGCTTGTCGTCACGGAGCGCACGCCCGTCGTCCGACAGGACCATCTTGTACGCCGTTCCGAGTCGGGACACCGTAGCGGAAAACCCGGTGTAAACGACGTCGTAGGGCGAAGCCACCGAGAGTTGTACACGCTGTTCAGCCACGAGCGGAGTCTAGCCTGTACACGCGCACCCAGCGACCCGCGTTCGAACGCTGACTTGACCCCCGGCCGGTTGCGAGGTCTCGGGAGCAGGTTAGCGCCGCCGCAAAGAGTATCCGGAATGACCTTGTTCCTCCTCCCATTATCGCTCGTCAGCTTTGCAGAGGCCGCATGCACACCCAACGACGTCGAGTCCGCGGTGCAGGAGGGCCTCCTCGCGTTCGCCGCGATGGACGACACCGGCGTCGACGACGCAGTCGAGGCCGTCGACTCCGAGGTCGCATGCCAGACCTCCCCGCTGCCGCCGGGAACCGTCGCCCAGGTTCACCAGATCCACGGCCTCGCCGCTTTTCTGGCGGGCGATTCGGCGGGCGCGAAAGCTGCGTTCTCCGCCGAACTGGCGATTGACCCCCTCCGCACCCTGCCGCTGAAGATCGCACCTGAAGGCGGGAAGTTGGCACGGCTGCACGCCGAGAGCATCGTCCCAGTCGGCGTCAGGAACGAGCTGGGGCTCGCGGTCGGGTATCAGGGATACGTCGACGGCGTGGAGGCGTCACGCCGACCGGCTGACCGCCCGGCCGTGGTCCAGTTGGCCGACCGCGAGGTGGTCGGGTACGCCGCGTGGCTGCTCCCTACGTCCCCGCTCCCCGCTCGGTACGTCACGAGCGCCGTACCCCTGCCAGTGGCCGTGACTGCGCCGGTCCTGTCGACGGCTCCAGCGCCGCGGGAGGCGAAGCAGGCCCCGCCACGCTCGGGAACCGCGTTCTTGATCGCCGGAGGGGCGGCCGCCGTAGCGGCAGGCGGCCTGTTCGCGACCTCCGCGGCAACACACGCTTCGTTCGAAAACAAACGAACAAAGCTTGACTATACCATTAATCATGCCGGCTATCTGGGCTCGATCGGGGCCGGTGCGGTCGCGCTCGGGTTGCTCACTGTCGGCATAGCGGGGAGCTTTTGATGTCGCGTGAACTCCAATGCGCGCTCGGTCTTGCCCTCGTGGTCCTACCCGGCTGCTGGCCCTACATCGCCGGCAGTTGGGCGGACAACGCCCCGGCCCGCGCCACGGCGGCGGTGATCTGGGACGAATTTGAAGGCGCCGGATGGGAGGACAACACGCCCGGCGGCACGGCGCACTGGGGTCTGTTTCAGACCCCGCAGGACGACTTCGCTGCCGACTGGGTACTCCCGGCGCCGGCTGGATGCTCGGACCACCCCGTGGACCTTTCGGCATGGACGGACAGGCTCGTTGATCTGCCTGAAAATACCTCGGTGATCTCCACAGGAAACGCCGACGTCCCGCTCTCCTGGAACGCGGCGGGGCGGCGCTATGATGTCACCTTGCTCAATGGCGACGTTGGCCTCGATGCGACCTCTTTTAACCTAGAAGAGACCGCGCTGGTCTCGGGGAGCCTGGCTGTCTCGCCCTTTGTCTTGGTTCCAGGGGCGATTCCGTACTACGGTCCTGACCCCGGGGACGAAGATGACGCCCGCATCCCGGACATCGCGCTCAACCAGCTCCAGGTGACCTGGTCGGGGAGCGCAGCGGATCTGATCGCGGTATCGGGGACCCTACTGGACGGCGACGGGAACGGGCTCGAGCACTGGACCTGTGCGGCGGCTGCGGAGGCCGGCGAAGTGGGCATCCCCGAGGACCAGTGGGACGACGCGAACGTGGGAGCGGCCGACCGGGTGATCTTCGGGGTCCTCCACATCGTCTACACGAACACGGCGATTTCCGGGCTGGACGCGGTGAGCCGCGGTGTAGGATCACGAGGAAAATATGCCGTCTACACCGTCAACCCGTAGCTAACGATTTAGGATGAACCTGCACAAACCAGCATCGCCCGGTCCATGAAAATCGGCTGCGCGGTGCTCGCTGTTTGCGCGCTGCTGGTCATTGGCGGGACCGCGTTCCTGACCGTCGTGGGCGCGGCCGGCGGAGCGTACTTCCTGACCGCGAGGTCGAGCGATAATGGCGGGGAGGAAATCGCCTGGCAAGAAGCCCGCTCTGCCGCGGAAGAAGCCACACGAACCGAGGAGGAAGCCGCACGGGCCGCAGACGATGCCGCACGGGTCGGAGAGTCGACCACGGAGAACGCCGCGAAGGATCTCGCAGCAGGCCAGAGCACTGAGCCCGTTGCGGGCGCGACGACCAGCTCGGCGACGTCGCCAGCACCACCCGCGCAGCAGCCCGCTACGACCCAGCCCACGTCGCCACCCGATGCGAGCCCGAAGGATCAGGCCTCCGCGACGACAACAGCGACTCCGGCCAGCGGCACGTCCGCGTCGACCGCGTCCCCCACCGGCGCCAGCGCTGGCAGCGCGGTCAGAGCGTCGGGAGATGGCGTGGTGGTGCTGATCGCAGGCGCTGCACGCTACCCCCTCCCCGCTACCGTCCTACCGGGCACCTACACCATCGAGGTGACGTTCCCCGGCGAACCTCCGGTCCAAACCGGAAAAGTCCGGGTCAAGGCCGGCGAGGCCGTGGTGATCACGTGCAAGTCTACGATGGGGATCTGCAATCCGGGCTGACCGACCCGGCGTCCGGCGCGCCGCGCTACGCAGGGCTACACGATGATCCACGTGATGGCGAGGGTGCCGGTGCCCGGGCAGACCAAGACCCGGCTGATCGCGACGCTCGGCGCGGAGGGTGCCGCCACGCTCTCGGCCGCGATGGCGGACGACGTGATCGAGGTGGTGGCCGCCACCGCGCTGCCATGGCGCATCGTCTACCGCGGCCCGGCCGATCATCCGTGGCTGGCCGGCCGACCGGCGGTCCCCCAAGGTGACGGGGATCTTGGGGCGAGGCTCACGGAGGCGCTCGGCGCGGGCGGCGTCGCGGTGGGCACCGATTGTGTCCTTTTGGACGCGGCGCTGCTCCAAGCCGCGCACGGCACAGTGCTCCATGGCCACACCGACGTGGTCGTCGGGCGCGCGCTCGACGGAGGCTACACGTTCATCGCGGTGAGCAGACGTGCGGTCGCCGCACGGGTCTTCGACAGCGTGCCGTGGTCGTCTCCCGACACGGCGGCGGCTCAGGTGCGGGTCGCGGAGCGGCGCGGCCTCTCCGTCCAAATCTGGGAGGGCACCTTCGACGTCGACGAACCCGCCGATGTCGAACGCCTGCGCCTGCACCTCAACGGAATGGGCAGCCACCTCGCCCCCCGCACGCGGCAGGCGCTGGCCACGCTCTTCGCTTCAGGCGGTCGACCATGTTAGCCGCCGGCGATCTGCGGATACACGATGTCGTTTCTGGACACCCTGAGGCAAGGCACCGACAGCACGACCACGCGTGTCCTGATCGGGATGGTCGGAGTTGCATTTATCGTGGGGATCGGCGGGAGTGATGGCAACGGCAAGAGCCAACTGTACGCCGTGGTCAACGGGCAAGCCGTCACGAAGAGCGAGTTCGATCAGGTCATGCGGCAAGCCACGCGTCAGTCCGGGCGCAACCTGTCCGACTCCGAGCGTAATGACCTCGCCAGCGATGTCCTTGAGAGGATGATCGCCCAAGAGGTGCTCCTCAGTCAGGCGTCCAGCCTCCATGTAGGCGTCGCGGCAGAGGAAGTGGCCAGAATCCTGAGGTCTCAGGTCGCTTTCCAAAAGGACGGCAAGTTCGATGATGCGTCCTACCAGCACTGGCTGCGCGAGCAGGGCCAGTCCGCCGAACGGTTCGAGGACAACATCCGGCGCAGCCTCCTGACCAACAAGATCCGTGACCTAGCCGCATCCGGCGTCACGGTCACCGAGCGCGACGTCCGCGCGGCGTGGATCGGCCGAGCGATGGAATTCGATCTGGAGTACGTCCGAATCCCCCGGACGGCGTTCCTCGACCAGGTCCCGGTCAGCGGGGATGAGGTCGCCGCCTACGTCACCGCGAACGCCGCGACCATCAAGACACAGTACGACGCCGCCTTCGAGCAAAGCTACAATCTCCCCAAACGCTACACCCTGTCGGTGATTGTCTTTCGCACCGACCTGCCCGGCGTAGACAAGGAGGCGAAGCGTAAGCAGGCGGACGAAGTGGCCGCGCTCGCAGCCAACGGCGGTGATTTTGCCGAATTGGCGGCCCTGTGGAGCGAAGACATCACCTCCGCGAGCGGAGGAAACCTAGGCCAACGAGCCCCGGCGCAGCTCGACCCCGTGCTGGTGACTGCGGCGGACGCGGCCGGCGTGGGCAAGGTCTCGCCAGCGATGGAGACCGGCCGCGGCTATGAGATCGTGAAGGTCTCGGCGATCGATGAGGCCCGCGTGGTCGCCCTGGAAGAGGCGCAGAAGACCATCGCCGAGTCCATGGTGCGCGACTCCAGGGTCGGCGACGTCCAGCGTGCGTTCGCTACCAAGGTGATCGCCGCATGGACCACCACGCACGTCGTGCCCCGAGACCTCACCGAGCCCGCCAAGCTGGCGGTGGAGCAGACTGGGCCCTTCTCGCTCGACGCGCTGGAGATCCCGGTGCTGGGTGCCCAGCCCGCACTTCGGAAGAGCCTTGAGACCGCGAGCATTGGAGACGTTTTCCCTCTGGCCCTGGAGAACAAAGGCACGATGTACGCTGTCAGTCTGATCTCCAAGGCCGAACCTGAAGAGGCTGACTTTCAGGCGGAGAAGTCAGGGGTACGCGCCGGCCTGCTTGCCGCGAAGCAGGAGGATTTCTACCAGAGGTGGGAGGCAGCCCTGGTGGCGGAGGCCTCGGTAGAGCGAAACGTCAACTTCAAGTCGAACGAGTCGACGCCGGCGGAGTAGGCAGACCGCAACGTCCCGGCACCCGAGCGGCCCAGCACGCTGCCGGTTCTTGATACGGACCCCAAATGCTGTTCCTGCTCACAGCCGGCTGCTTGTCCAGCGCGCGCGCGGCTTCGCTGGACAACCTGGAGGTGGGCGGATTTTCCGGCTCGCCGCTGGCGACGGATGGCACGGCCTCGTGGTGGAACCCCGCGGGCATCGCGGCGGGGAGCGGCTGGCGGCTGACCTTCGAAGCCGCGCCCATTTTCGGGCGCGTGCTCTACGATCGTGCAGAGCCGAACGGCGGGCTGGACACCTACTCCATGAAGGGCGTCTTGCCGTTTGTGGGTGTGGCGACCGACGCTGGGCTGGCAGGCCTAGGGGTTGGAGCGAGCCTCGCGGTCCCCATCGCCAGGGGCGGCAGCGAGGAGGGCTTCATAGACTCCGGCCCGGACTACGGAACCGCGGGAACAGGCAGCTACACGCTCCGGGATGGCAGCATTCGAGCCATACAGGCCACCGCAGGCTTGGCGTGGAACTTTCAGCAGAAGCTGGCGATCGGGCTGTCGGGTGCGATGGTTCAAAACCAGTGGACCGCTGTGGTTGACAACGACGCGATGCCCGACCTCGACACGCAGATCACCGCACAAGGCGAGGTGTCCGGGTACACGACCGACGACTTGGAGACCGAACGCTACAAGGCCACCCTGAACTTCGACGGCCTACAGGACACGGTGTACACCTTCGGTGCCGGCGTCCGGGTGACCCCCGTACCCACGGTGTCGCTTGCGGTGGCCTTCTTGAAGGGAGTCAACGTCGTGAACGAGGGCGATCTGCTGATCACCTTCCAGTGCCCGCCAGACTCGGACTCGATTGGGCGGTTCGGTGCGGAGCAGTTCGGCATCTGCAATACGACGATCCCCGCGTCAGCGAGCGTGTCGTACAGCCTGCCGAGCCGGGTCCACGGCGGGGTCGGCTGGGAGGTCACCCCGGAGCTTCATGTGGAAGCCATCGCCGGCTGGGTAGGCTGGAGCGTATTCGACAACTACGTCATCGACATCCACGACCCCCAAAGCGACAACGAGAGCGCGAACCAGCTGCTCGCTCAGGGCCGCCTGTGGGCACGCGACAATCGCAACTCCTACTGGTTCGGAGCCTCTGGACACGGCACGCTGGCCGACCGCCTCACGCTTGGCGGAAAGATCCTCTACGACGAGTCCGCGATCCCGGACGAGTCGCTCTCGCCGAACAACTACGATGCGGACGCGATCTTAGTGTCCGGCCTGCTCTCGTTCAAGCCGATCGACGCGGTCAGCGTCAGCGTGAGCTACACACATCACTTCCTATCGACCCGCGAAATCACAACGAGCAAGTTCGGTATGTCGCTTCCCAAACCGGACTTGACGGTGCCATCAACCGACCGGTACTACTACCCCAACGCGAACGGAACCTATACGGGGGCGATCAACCGGGTCGGGGTCGCCCTTCAGATTGCGCTCGGAGGACGGGACGAAGCCAGACCCGAAGAATGATCGGCCAGAGCCCGCCGCGATAGTGGCAAAGCTCGAGCCCCCGGGCTAATGCGCGCCCGACTCCGGATCCCCTGTGCGCCCGTTCACTATCGTTTTTCTGGTCGCGGCTGCGTCCGGCATGTTCTTCTCCGGCTTCTCCACCTGGGACTTCGTGACCCATTTGGACCGGGATGTGCACGACGTGCACTGCTCGTTCATCCCCGGCGTGCTGGAGAGCGACTCCTCCGCGTCCTCGGGCTGCCACGTCACCTTAATGAGCCCGTACAGCTCGGTCTTCCGCGCGGCGATCTGGGGGGGCATCCCGATCGCCCTGGGCGGGCTCGCGGTCTTTTCCTTTCTGTTGTTCCGCGGTCTGGACCTCGCGCTGAACCGTCGGGAAGATGATAAACGCGCCACCACGTTCCTCCTGCTCGCGACGCTGCTGCCGGTGCTCACCTCGCTCGGCATGGGGTACCTCTCGATGGTGCAGCTCGGCGCTGCCTGCAAGCTGTGCATCGGCATCTACATCTCCTCCGTGGTAGCGTTTGGAGCGGCTTTTGGCATCCGCGCGCAGGGCGTCGGTGAGGACATGGACGGGTTCGGCCGCGAGTTCGGCTTGTCCTTCGCGGAGGGCGTGGGCTTCGTGCTGGTGCCCGCCTTGCTCTACGCGGCGCTCGCCCCGGACTATTCGAAGTACGTCGGAACGTGCGGCACGCTGCTCAAGCCGGAGGATACCAATCAGGTCCTCCTGCCCATCGGCCAGCAGGTGAGTGGCAAGACCACCATCGAGGTCTTCGACCCGCTCTGTCCCGCGTGCAAGGGTTTTGAGGGCCGCCTCGCCGCGTCCGGCATGGCGGGGGAGCTCAAGCGGAGCGCGCTGATGTTCCCGCTCGACAACACCTGCAATTGGATGGTGTCAAACACCCTTCACCCTGGCGCCTGCATGGTGAGCGAGGCGGTGCTCTGCGCGGACGCCAAGGCGGACAACGTCATCGTCTGGGCCTTTGAGCACCAGGATGAGCTGCGCGCGGCCGCTGCGAAGAATCCCGACGCAGCCAAAGATCTGGTGACCGGTGCCTTTCCCGAGCTGAAGGCCTGCATCGGCTCCCCGGCCGTCAAATCGCGCCTGAACAAGTCGCTGCGCTTCGCCGTAGCCAACCAGCTGCCCGTGTTGACCCCACAGCTCTATGTGGAGAATACAAAGCTGTGTGACGCAGACACCGATCTCGGACTCGACTACGCGCTCAGCCGCCTGCTCTCGAATGGCGCGACCAAGGAGACCCCATGAACACCCCCGTACACGCCGGACTCGCAGCAGCCTGCCTCGCTGTCCCCGCAATCCTCGTCAGCATCGGGATCGGCGACGCCAAGGCTCAACTCGCCGCCAATGAGGCCAGCGCCTCGGCCCAGCCTCAGGTGGCCGTAGCCGCAGCAGCGGACGAGGGCTATTGCTCGGCGGACCTGAAGAAGGTCCTGCGCCGTGTGCTCCAGAGCTGCGGCCTTCTGTCTTCCGGAGAGGTGCGAGGGTGCCAGCCGCTCGAAGCCAAAAACGTGGCTACGCTCGCAGGCGATGACTTCAACAAGTTGTTCCTGCCGCTCAAGGAGCGGGCTGGCATCATCCAGTTCGACAAGGAGTCCCCGGATCTCGACGCGGGCGACCTCGCCCTGCTCGACCGCACGTTCGCAGATCAACGCGGCGCGTCCTACTTCTTCGTGGTCTCCCGGTCGTCGCCAGAGGGCAGTGAGGTCTACAACCGAAACCTCTCCCAGCAGCGAGGAGAGGGCGTCCTTCACCACCTCCAAGACACCTTCAAGGATCAGGACCTGAACAAGGAGGTCGGCATCCTCTGGCTGGGCGAAGAATTCGCGCAGCTGGATGCTGAGTTCTGCTCTTGGCAACGCTCGGGAGACCCCGGGGCGTGCCAGTCGCAGGACCTGAACAGAAGCGCGTTCGTCGCGTGGATCGATTGTCGGCTTTGAGCACGTCGTGCAGGGTCCGCGCAACGATCGGCGGGCCGGTCGGGACGCTGCTGAGCTTGCTCACGCTCGCCGGCCTGATTGGCTGCTCCGGTGAGCCCCCGAAGGCGGCTCAGAGGACCGAGCGCTTCGAGTCGGTCAAGGCACCCGACGTGAAGAAGGACGCCGTAGACGCCTTCTGCGACACCCACGACGAGTCCGAGGCCGCACCTGCGTTCCAGTGGCCCGAGATGGACGGACAGATCCCCGCCACCGGGGGCTGGATCTGGGTCAACGCTTGGGCGACGTGGTGCGGGCCCTGTGTGGCTGAGATGCCGATGCTGACGCGGTGGAAGGAGCGGCTGGAGAAAGAAGGGTTGCACTTTACCCTCGCCTTCCTGTCGCTCGACTCCACGGCGGCCGACGTCACCCGCTGGAGCAAGGCCCACGCCGACATCCCGGTCGGGCTGCGGATCGCCAACTTCGGTTTGGTCGCAGCGTGGTTGCCCAGCAATGGGCTCAACGCGAACGCCTCGATCCCCCTGCAGTTCTTCGTCGACGGTAAAAACAAGGTTCGGTGTACGCGCATGGGCGCGATCAGCGAGCCCGACTACAGCACGGTCAAGCAGATCCTATCGCGGTGAGCGAGCCCCGATCCTGGTCGCCGCCGGCGCACCCCCCGACCGACCCGGACCGGATTCCAGCGTTGAACGGTTCGCACCTGTTCGCCGCTGGCCGCCATGCCTCCGAGGCGGAAGGCGTACGAGCGTTCCTCTCGATCACGGCCCCGGCCTCGTTGGAGATTGGCTTCGACCACGGCATGTGCCTCCTCGATCGCGCCCGGCTGTGGCCGGAGACGTTGCAGCTCGGAATCGAAATCCGCGAAGCGCGCGTAGCCGCCCTCCCGTCGCTCCCCAGCAACTGCCGCGCATGGAGAGCCGACGCGCGCGCAGCGCTGGCGACGGTGATCCCACCGGGGCGGATCTCCACCATCTACGTGTTGTTCCCCGATCCAATCTGGAACGACACCGTCCGAGCCCGCCGCCTGCTTTTCTCGCCCGCGTTCGTCGCGCTTTGCGCCAGAGCACTGACCCCCACCGGCTGCCTGCACCTCGCAACGGACATCAAAGCCTACTTTGAATGGGCCGGGCGTCTGCTCAGCGCGTGGCAGCCCACAGCGCTGCCCGAGCTGGGCAGGGAGCTGTCACGGCGGGAGCGGGTGTGCAGCCGGGATGGCATCAACATTCATCGCGGCACATGGCAGAGGCCTGCTTGCCCTTGACGGAGGGGCCAAGCGGGCCCATTCTTTGCAATAGTCCCCGCGGGAGTTGCTGTGGAAGAAAAACACGAATCCGACACCATGCCTGAGCTGCGCAGCGAGGGGTGGGTCGATGTACGGGGCCTCGTTGAAGCGATCGTGAAAGCGCTGGTGGATACTCCAGAACAGGTCGTCGTGACCGAGGTAGAGGGAACGCACAGCTGCGTACTTGAGCTGTCGGTCGCCCGGACGGACGTCGGAAAGGTGATCGGCAAGCGGGGGATCCATGCGGACGCCATTCGTCGAATTGTCCATGCCGTCGGCGGAAAAAATCGCAAGCGGTATGTGCTGGAGATCCTCGAGGAGCGCTGAACCGCCCGGTGCGGGGACAGATGCGGCTCCGAAAGGAACTGTCCCGCGCCTTCACGATCTGTCACGGACGTAAAGTCTTCCTGCCCTCAAGCGTATCTCCTGTGAGCGACACGGAAGGAACCCGGCAGCCCCGCCGGCCCTCCCGAATGGCTCGGAGGCCCCGATGACCCGCACCCCTACCCCGCCCCCACTTCTCTTCCCGATCGGCCATCAAGTAACTGAAGACGACATCCGGGTGGCCGCCCGCCTCAAACAGACTGTACCCCGAGGCTCCACGGCCTTCGATCTCGTCGTGCGGTGCTTCGGAGAAAAGCTGAAGGTCCACGCGGTGTACATCCTCCGCGACACAGAAGAAGCGCACGACGTCGTCCAGGAAGTCTTCATCAAGGCCATGCGAGAGCCCCGCTTCTTCGACGCCGATTTCAAGATGCAGGCGTGGCTCTACCGCGTGACCCGGAACCTGTGCTTCAACCTGGTCCGTGACCGGCGCCGACGCGACGTGCTCCTGCGGAGTCAGCCGGGCGCCGGGGCGAATGGAGTGCCTGGTCGGGGAGAAGATCCCGTGGACGCAGTATTTAATGGAGAGCGCCAACGAGAGGTCCTGGCCGTTGTGGAGCTGCTCTCCGAAGACCACCGCTCGATCCTGATGCTCCGATACTACGGGGACCATTCGTACGCCGAGATCGCCGACCGACTCGGAATCAAGCTCGGCACGGTGATGAGCCGGCTGTCCAGAGCCCGCGACCGGCTGATGGTCAACCTCGGTGGGGATGCCGCCATGCTGGAGGCAAGTTAGCAACCCGAAGTCCCGGAGTCTTCCATCCGTTCAAAGTCAAAGCCCTCGAAAGCGCCTGCCTCTCCGCCGTCTGGCGACGCGGCCCGCGCTGTGGTTCGAGCGTCTCTTGAAGATGGGCGGACCGGCTGCCTCACCGCTTCGGACACCGATCTGGGAGTGCTGCAGGTCTACGTGATGGGTGGCGAGATCCTCGCCGCGCGTTCGGGGGACGACGAAGTGCAATTGCTTCGCTGCCTGCGCGCTTCTGCGGCCCTGCCCCCGGATCAACTGGAGCGCCTCGCAAAAGAATCCGGCGCAGCTGGGCAGTTCATCGATGCGCTGTACAACGCGCTGCGCGAGGAGGACGTGCAGGAGCTGCTGCACGAGCGCTTCCGGGAGAACCTGTTCCGATTTCTCGGCGCCGCGCGCGAGATCGCGTTCGAGCCAGTCGACGCCGTTTTCGTACCGAACATCCAAATCGGGCACGACTCGAGGGCTCTACTGGATGATCTCGCGATCCTGCGCGACTCGGCTCGTCCCGTCCAAGGCTCCCGGGCCCCGCTGCTTCCGGGCACCGTCGCGGCCTCGGGGGCCTCGGGGCTTCAGGTGGTGGAGCTCTGCCGAAACGGGACCACCGTGTCCGAGCTCATGAGGCGCTCCGCACGCGAGCCAAACCGCATCCTCCAAGACGTCATTGACCTGCTCAACGCTGGAGCCTTGAAGTGGGACTCATACCCCCCCCCAAGCGGGAAGCAGGCAGACGGCGGTGGGCCGGTGCGCGATTCCGCCCCGTTGCCGGCTGCCTCGGCGCGAGTTGAGGATGAGCCCGATCTCGACGCGTTCGGGGACTATGACACGACCCGGGGCGAGGGAACCTTCACCGGGCTGCGCGACGTGGTCGATCTCGACGGCAGTCAAGCCGAAGAACGGCACGGCGATGGATGGCAGGCACCAGCGGCCGCCAGCGAGGCCGTGGAGCTCCCCGAGGCGACCGCAGCGGCGAGCGCCACCGCGGTGTCCCTGAATTTCTCCGGCCCTCGGTTTGGCGACGACGACGCGCGGAAAAAACTCGAGGTGCTAAACGACGTCCTTGAGGCCGTCAGCACAGCCGTCGACGCGAAGATCGGCGGCGCAGGCACGGGTCAGGCGCGGGTGCAGCTCCTCATCGACGGCTCGTCCGGAACGTTCGCGGCGCTTTTCAACAACGTCGAACTGCGCAGCGACGGGCGCCTCCCCGTGGAGCTCGTGCTGAAGAACCTTCGCAAGCGACCGGGGACCGAGCACCGGCGGCTGCTCCAGAGGGCGGCCACCGACCTGATTGAACGCGCGCTATCGCTCGCGAGTGAGGATCTCAGCGACGAGCTCATGGAGCAGGTTCTTGAGAAGGTCGCCGGGTACCAGCAGCGCCTCGGCATCTGAGCACGGGACCGCTCATGGCTCGAATCGCTGGCGGTCTGGCGCTTCTGTTCGGGGTCTGGGTCGGTGCAGCAGCCATCGCAGCTGAGCCCGCGCCCTCGGAGATCGTGGTGCCCGCTGCCCGGGTCGGGGGGCGCACCGTCCCCGAGCGCTGGACGGTGCCCGAGAAGACCGTTTCGGCCGTCAGAGCGGTCGCGACTGCGCCGATTGGTCGTCGAATGGAAGCCGCAAGCCGCGATTGGCTCGGCCTCCCCTACCT
>SHYV01000089.1 GCA_009692605.1 Myxococcales bacterium | reverse complement strand
GCCGCCGTAGTTGCCGCGCGCGCCACCGCCGCCAGCCGGGCCCGCCCCGCCGCCGCCGTAGTTGCCACGGGCTCCGCCGCCACCGCCACCGCCGCCGCCACCGCCGCCGCCGCCGCCACCGCCGCCACCACTGCCACCACCGCCGTAGCCGCCCTCTTCACCGCCACCACCGCCACCACCGCCACCACCGCCGAGGAACCGGACGTTCTCCGCAACGATCTCGGTGCTGTACCGCTCCTTCCCTTCCTTGTCGGTCCACTTTCGCGTCTGTAGTCGACCCTCGATGTAGAGCTGCTTGCCCTTTTTGCAGTACTGCTGGATGGTCTCGGCCTGACGGCCCCACACCACGACGCTGTGCCACTCGGCGCGCTCCTGCCAGTTGCCGTCCTTGTCCTTGAACTTCTCTGCGGTTGCCAAACGCAGGCTCGCCACAGACTGCCCGGATTGAGTCGCGCGGACCTCGGGATCTTGTCCGAGGTTGCCGATGAGGATGACCTTGTTGACCATGGAAACTCCGTTCCGTCGAAGGTAGCACGGGTCCTCGCCTTGGGGAGGACAGAAAAAGGTCGTTTCCGCAGAGCCCCCCGACTCGCGGGTTCCAGGCGAGCCGGAGTGGGTCGGGAAGGATACTTGACTCCCGCTCTGGAGCTCGGATGGCGGTGAACACCGCGGGTCTTGCGTTTCTCGACACGCTCTGCCGCTGGCTGGCTAGCGGTGAGAGCGGTGTGATCGAATGGCAAGATGGCAAGAAGCGCCGGCTCGTTTTCATCGAGGCGGGCCAGATTACGATGGTCCAATCAAACTTGCGGAGCGAGGCCGATGAGCGTCTGGCGGAAGACGGTGTCGCCGCCGACCCTGTCGCGGCCACACGTCAGGCCCGGCTGACGGGGCTGGTCGGCGAGCAGGGCGGGGCGATCGTTTGCCACCCCGGGACCACGGCGCCGGGCCGGGAGCCCATCGCGATCGCGTTGGCGCTCTGGGAGATCGCCGATGCGCTCCCGCAGTTGGCCGGCGAATCGTTCCCGAGGGCGGTTCCGCTGGCCTTGCCGCTGCTCGCGACGTTGCCGTGGTCCGCGGCCCTCAGCGGCTATCTGGCCGAGCTGGATGGGAGCCGGACCACCGAGGACGTGGTCGACTTCGGCCCCGACAACCCAACGGTCATCTCGGCGGCGTTGGCCGTCGCGAGCGTGCTTGGCGCCGTGATCGCGGCCGAGGGAGTGGACGGTCAACGAAGGATCCTCTCGCAGGGGGCGCGTGGCGACCGTCCGTCGGGTTTGTTTCAGCCGCGGAGCGCACAGCGCGAGGCCGAGGCCGAGGCCGAGGCCGATCTTGACATCGACGAGTCGGGCGACGACGCGCGAATCACCGCTGCGCAGAACCACTTCGAGGTGCTCGATGTGAAGTGGCAGGACCCGCCCGAGACCGTGCGCAAGCGCTACGTGGGCCTCGCTGCCCGTCTGCATCCCGATTGCTGGGCGGGGGCCCCTCCGGAGATCCGTGCCGACATGGAGCGGCTGTTCGACATCGTCCGATCGGCGTGGGAGGTGCTCGGGGATCCGAAGAAGCGGGATGCCTACACGCGCCGGGTGATCATGGGGGAGTTGACCGACGAGGAGAAGGCCGAGGCCCAGATGGTCGCGATCCTCGAGGCGGAGCGACTGTTGACCGCAGCACAGCGGGAGATCGCGAACCAGCGCTTTCCGCAGGCCCACGAGCTGCTTTGCCTTGCGGCGGCCGCCGACGCGCTGCATCCGCAGGTCCGGGCCTATGGAGCCTACTGCGTCATTCGGCTGAACCCGGGAAAGACGACAGTCGCGGTGGAAGAGGCGGTGCGGGAGGTCGAGACGATCGCGGCGGAGATTTCGGGCGCTGACTGGGCTCGCCTGCTGCTGGGACGCACCCGCTTGGCCCGGGGAGACGTGGATGGTGCGCAACAAGCGTTCATCCAGACCCTGAAGCTCAATCCGTCGAACGCAGACGCGCTCACCGAAATGAAGCGGATCCGTGCGATGAAGGCGGAGAAGGCAGCGGAGTCCAAGGGCCTCTTCGCTAGGTGGTTCAAGAAGTGACCGAGCGGGCCGCCCCCGGCCTCGGCGATTGTCTCTTGCTGGTTTCTGATTAGACCCCGCGCCGTCTACTGAGGTTGTCTGTGATCTCCCTCCTACTTCTTGCTGTTTCGCCGTCGTTCGCTGCCTCGCCCACTGGGGGTGTCTACGGAGGGGTGTACGCGATGGGCGCCAGCTCTCCTATGGAGACTGCGCCGACCGCGGTGGGGCGGCTCGGGCTCACCCTGGTGCCGAACCTGGACGTGGAAGCGGACTTCGGTTGGGCCCAGGCGCTCACTCGCGCTCACGATTACACCTACAACCTGCTCGACCCCAGGCTGAACCTGCTCATCCACTTCACGCCGAAGAGCCGGGTCGACATCTTCGCGGCGGGCGGGGCGGGCATCCAGAACATCAAGGTGGATCGCCCCTCTGCCGCGGGCGAGTCGAAGGACGGCGAGACCCTCCTCTACCGCAACCCGCAGACGAACCTCCTCCTCAACGGAGGGCTCGGCTTCACGGTCCACATCGTCGGCCCACTCCACATCCGGACCGACGCACGGTGGATGGGCCAGTTCTTCGGGGATTCGAGTCAGGATCAGGGCAGCCTGTATGGCGACAACATCGAGTGGACGGTCGGGCTGGACCTCCGCGTGGAGGAGCACCCGGATCTCGATCGTGACGGGCTGCTGAACAAGGTCGACCAGTGTCCGGAGGACCCAGAGGACGACGACGACTTTCAGGACAGCGACGGCTGCCCCGAGCTCGACAACGACAAGGACAAGATCTCCGACAAGAAGGACAAGTGCCCCAACAAGGCCGAAGACCACGACAGCTACGAGGACGAGGACGGCTGCCCCGACCCCGACAACGACGGGGATCGAATCCTCGATACGCAGGACGCCTGCACGAACGAGCCTGAAGACGACGACGACTTCGAGGACGACGACGGTTGCCCCGAGCTCGACAACGACAACGACGGCCTCGCCGACGAGTCGGACGGTTGCCCCAACGAACCCGAGACAGTCAACTCCTATCAGGACCGTGACGGCTGTCCCGATTCGATCCCCGTGGAGGTCGCCCGGTTTACCGGGGTCATTCAGGGGATCACCTTCGACAACAACAAGGCCACGATTCGCAAGACCTCCTCGCCGATCCTGACCTCGGCTCTGGCCGTGCTCCTTCAGTTCCCCGACATGCGCATCGAGATTCAGGGCCACACCGACGACAACGGGGATGACCCGTCTAACCTCGATCTTTCCCAGCGGCGGGCGGACTCGGTCATGTCGTGGTTCGCATCGAACGGGGTCGAGCCTGCGCGGTTGCGGGCTGTTGGCTACGGCGAGACCGTGCCGGTCGATGACAACGCGACCGACGCCGGGCGTGCGGTCAATCGCCGGGTAGAATTCAAGCTCATCTCGGGAGACTGAGAGCGCCCGCCCTCAGCCCACTCGGACCTTGGCCACCATCCGTGCCCCCGGCTCGACGGACAGCCGGCCGGCGTCCACATCGCCCTCAAGAATGCCAGTGCGCGTCAGCGTCAGGAGGCCACTGACCTTGACGGTGCCGGTGATCTGGCCCGAGACGGTCAGCGTCGCGGCGTCCACGTGCCCTTCGACCACTCCGCTCTCGCCGATCTCCAGGACATCCTCGGTGTGGATCCGACCCTTGAACGTGCCGTCGAGCCTCACTCGCCCATCGAACGTCAGGTCGCCTGAGTAGCGTGCGCCTTTGCCGAGCAGCGCAGCCAGTGGGGGGCTGGTCGCCACCCTACCCCCGGGGCCCGATGAGCCCGAGCAGTCGCTCAAGCTCCTCGGCGTCGTGGTAGTCGATCAGGATCCTCCCGGAGCCGTTCTTTTTGGGAGCGACGGCGACCCGGGTGCCCAACGAACGGGTGAGTGACTCCCCGATCCGCTGCAGCGCGCGAACCTCGCCGGCGGGTGGGGGCTTCGGTGGCGGGCGACGCAGGGCCCTCACCATCTCCTCGGTTGCCCGAACGGACAGCCCCTTTGCGACGACGGACGCCAGCGCCACGACGAACTGCGCCGGCTCCTCCAGCGGCAGGAGCGCCCGGGCGTGCCCGGCCGAGATCGCCCCCGCCTTCAAGGCGCGGAGGCCTTCGTCGGGCAGCTTGAGCAGCCGCAGCGCGTTCGCTACCGTGGTGCGGTCCTTCGCCACGCGCTGGGCCACTTGCTCCTGTCGGTATCCGTGCTGCTGGATGAGCCGCTGATAGCCGAGCGCCGCATCGACCGGGTCTAGATCCTCACGCTGGAGGTTCTCGATGAGCGCGAGCTCCAGCTGGTGGAGCGGGGTGGACGAGGCCCGAACGAACACCGGGACCTCGGCGAGGCCGGCCTGCTTCGCGGCCCGTAGGCGACGTTCGCCGGCGACCAGTACAAAGCCGGTCCCCTCACGGCGAACGAGCAGCGGCGCCAGCACCCCGTGCTCGCGGATGGACTCGGACAGCTCATCCAGCGAGGGTGTGGCGAAGGTGGTGCGCGGCTGCTCGGGGTTCGGCGCGATCAGCCCGACCGGGACACGGAGCAGCTGATCCTGTGGGGGGGCGTCGAAGCCGGCGTCGCGGCTCTCGTCGCCGAGCAGCGCGGCGAGTCCCCGTCCCAGCCCGCCGGGCCGCTTCGGAGGAGCGCTGCTCATCCTGCGGTCCGCGCGAGGTCGGCCCGTGTACGGGTGTGGGCCACCCGGGTGACCAGCTCGCCCGCGAGCGCCTGGTACGCCGCCGCTGCACGACAGCCTGGGTCGAACCCGAAGATGGTCTTCTGGAAGCTCGGCGCCTCAGCGAGCCGCACGGCCCGCGGGATCACGGTGTGGAAGACCTCGCTGCCGAAGACCTCCCGCGCTTGGGCTTCGACCTCGCGGCAGAGCCGCACGCGCGAGTCGTGCAGCGTCATCACGATCCCATCGCGGACCAGCCGTGGGTTCGGGCCCCGACGGACGGCGTTCATGGTGTGGACGAGCTCGCTGATGCCCTCGAGCGCGTAGTACTCGGCCTGAAGAGGGACGACGACCCCGTCGCTGGCGACGAACGCGTTCAGCGTGAGCAGGCCGAGCGACGGCGGCAGGTCCATGATGACGTAGGCGTACTTTTCGGGCAGGTCGTCGAGCGCGACCGACAGGCGGCGCTCGCGGTTGGGCATTCCCACCAGCTCAACCTCCAAGCCCACCAGGGTGCGGTTTGCGGGGCAGAGGTCGAGCCCGTCGAGCGAGGGCACGATGCACTCCCGGATGGACTCAAAGCCGAGCATCGCCTCGGCGACGCCGTTGCCCGCTTTGTCCTTTGGGGTCCCGAGGCAGCTCGACGCGTTGCCCTGAGGGTCGAGGTCGATGAGCAGCGTCGAGTGGCCGGAGCGGGCGAGCGCGGCGGAGAGGTTGATGGCGGTGGTGGTCTTGCCAACGCCGCCCTTCTGGTTGGAGATCGAGATGATGCGGGCCATGGAGGCTCCTTGGGTTCCCGGCGGGGGGCAGGGCTTTGCGGTTGCGCGAAGGGAGCGCGGGGGGAGGCGGGGGGAGGCGGGGGGAGGCGGGGGGGGGGCAGCTCCGATAATTCGCCGGGGCGCATGGGGCACCTACGGGGTAACTCCCGGCATGACCTCACCCGCTTCCAGGAGGACCCCCGTCCTCGTCGTCTCCGGCTTTCTCGGGAGTGGCAAGACCACGCTCGTCCGTTCGCTGCTGGAGCGCAGCCAGCGGGACGGCGTGCGGACCGCCATCATCTCCAACGAGTTCGGCGCGCTGGGCATCGACGAGGCGCTTCTGGCCGGTGCCGGTGGTGTCGCGGGGTCTCAAATGGTCGAGCTCGCGGGCGGCTGCGTGTGCTGCCAGCTCTCGGATGAGCTGGTCGAGACCCTCGTCCGCCTCCACGACACGGTGGATCCGGACCGGATCATCATCGAGACCAGCGGGGTGGCCCTGCCGTTCGAGACGCAGCTTCATCTGTACCGGCCGGCGGTCCGGGACTGGATCGGCGACGATGCGTGCGTGGTCGTCGTCGATGCGACCGGGAGCGCGTTCGACGATTTCTCCGTCCCGAACGGCGAGTCTGGGGTCTCTCTCGAGCGAGAACGCAACGGCACGTTCGAGCAGCAGGTGCAGAGCGCCGACCTGATCGTGCTGTCCAAGGTAGATCTCGCGGATGCGGGCGCGATGACCGCGGCGCTCCTGCGGCTGGCGCCGGACACGCCGGTGCTGCCCGCTGCGAACGGCGACATCCCGGTGGACGTCTTCTTCCCGGCCCAGCCGCGTGTGGCTGACGCCCGGCGCGCGCAGGGGGGCCACGACTGCGGCGGGCTGGTCGAGCGGCACCCGCACGAGCACGGGCACACCCACGAGCCCTTCGTGAGCGAGGAGATCGCGGTCTCACCCGGGCAGACGCCGGACGAGGTGGAGAGGCAGCTGCTCGAACTGCGTGCGCTGAGGGTCAAGGGGTTCGTACAGACCACCCTCGGCCCGCGGATCGTACAGGGGGTCGGTCGCCGTGTGGAGCTCGTGGCTCCGGGCGCGCTGCCGGTGCCTGCCGGGCTGCTCGGTCGCGTCGTCGTGATCCGCCGAGCCCGCTTTCTTGATAGCCCCCGCGCCATGACCGTCCTGACCGCCGGCCCCGATTCGGCCCGCGCCTTGAACCCCACCTCGGCTGGAATGCAACACTCGATGATCCTCGGCATCGCGGGCGACGTACGCGCCCGAATCGCCGCCGGTCAGAAGATCTGCAACTTGACCGTTGGGGACTTCGATCCCAAGCAGTTCCCCATCCCCGACGCCCTGCGCGACGCGACGACGGCCGCCCTGGCCGACGGGCAGACGAACTATCCTCCGGCCGAGGGGATCGCGGAGCTGCGCCAGGCGGTGTGCGATTGGTATGCCCGGGAGCTGGGCGTGTCGATCACCCCCGATTGGGTCGTGGTGGCCAGCGGCGCTCGGCCGGTCATGTACGCCACCTACCGGCTTTTCCTCGAGCCCGGAGACGAGCAGCTCTTCCCGGTGCCGTCGTGGAATTGCAGCTACTACGGGCAGATCACCGGCGCGAGGGCGGTGCCGATCCCGACCACCCCCGAGCAGGGGTTCTTTCCGGATCCGAAGGTGCTTCCAGCCTATTTTCGAACGGCGCAGCTGTTCAGCTTGAACAGCCCGCTGAACCCCACCGGGACGGCCATCGCCCCCGAACGGCTCGCGGCCATCGCGCGCGCGCTGCTCGACGAGAACCGGCGGCGGTCGGTCGACGAGCCGGGGCGGCGGCCGCTGATGTGGATGTGGGACCAGGTCTACTGGCAGCTTTGTTTTGGCGAAACGAAGCACGTCCATCCGTGCACCCTGGTCCCGGAGGTCGCGCCGTACGTCGTGACGGTGGACGCGATCTCCAAGGCGTTCGCAGCCACCGGCCTCCGGGTCGGCTGGGCCGTGTTGCCTCCGCCGCTGGCCAGCGCGATGAAGGCGCTGATCGGGCACATTGGCGCGTGGGCACCGCGCCCGGAGCAGGTGGGCACCGCGCAGCTCCTCAACAACCCTGTCGCGATGACCGCCTTCAGGGTGGGTTTTCACGCAGCGATCGAGGCGCGCCTCGACCTGCTCCACACCCGCCTGACGGCGCTCGGCATCCCGCACATCGCGCCCCAGGGCGCCATCTACCTCTCCGTTCGGTTCGAGGCCTTCGGCAGGCCAGGTGTAGGCGGGGTGCCCATGCAGACCAATGACGACATTCGCCGTTGGTTGCTCGAGGCCGCCGGGGTGGCGATCGTCCCCTTTCAGGCGTTTGAGATGGCGGAGGACACCGGCTGGTTTCGCATCTCGGTCGGTGCGGTCAGCCTGGAGAGCCTCGATGCGGCGATGGAGAGGCTCAGCAAGGTCTGGTAGGCGCCCGCGTCCCGGCGCCCCGGCGCCGCTGCATTGCTGGGTTGCCGCGCCGCTGCGTTGCCTGAGCTCACCGCTCCGCGGCGCCCGTGTCCAGCGGGCAACCGGTGCCGGCGTCGGCGTCGGCGTTCTGCAGGTCGGTGAGCGAGGTCTCGCACTCGTCCTGCAAGGACGGGTCTTCGTCCGAGTAGATCGTCCGGCAGTCCTCGCAGCTGAGGCTGCCGTCATCGGCGTGGCACTCGCAGATGTAGTCGCAGTAGTTGTTGCAAGGTCCGCTGCTGTCCAGCTCGCAGGACGCGACTCCGAGCGCTCCGAGCCCGGCCGCGATCGGGCCCGCGAAGCGTGTTGCGAAGCGTGCGGCGAGAGACAAGGGAGTCCGGGGAAGGTGCATGATGGTTGGCTGCTAACCGGTGTGAGCGCGGGTTAGGACGTCAGATGTCGAACCCCTCCAAGGCCAGTCCCTCCGGCCCCGTCGTCCTCGTGACCGGGGCGACCAGCGGGATAGGACTCGAAGTTGCTCGCGCGTTTGCGGCTACTGGCGCGCGGGTCATCGGCACCGGGCGCGATCAAGCGCGCCTCGGCAACCTGGCGGCAGAGGTTGACCTCGCGCTCACCCTGGACGTGACCGACGACACCTCGGTCCGCATCGCGACCGCTGCGGTCCTGGATCGGTACGGTCAGGTCGACGTCCTGGTCAACAACGCCGGCATTGGCTTGTTCCAGCCGTGGGCGGAGACGGACATCGCCGCGATCGAGAAGGTCATGAGCGTCAACTTCTACGGGGCCGTCCGGGTTGCCCGTGCGTTCTTGCCAG
Organism: Myxococcales bacterium; assembly: GCA_009692605.1. Lineage (GTDB taxonomy): Bacteria > Myxococcota_A > UBA796 > UBA796 > SXON01 > CAIUMM01. The sequence goes on along the minus strand of SHYV01000089.1, from coordinate 9,930 downwards.
CCCTGATCGAGGCGAAGGGGGTGCTGGTCCAGATCGCCAGCGTCGCCGGGCGGCGAGGCTACAAGAACCACACAGCGTACTGCGCGAGCAAACACGCGCTGATTGGCTGGTCCGAGTCGCTGCGGGGCGAGCTGGCCGGCACCGGAGCGAGCGTGGTGGTGGTCTGTCCACCGGCGATCCGAACGGCCTTCTTCGAGAACGCCGGCTACCTGACCTTCGAGGCTGACCATCCCGGGCTGAAGACGATGTCGCCCGCGGAGGCAGGTCGGGAGATCGTGCGGGCAGCGGGCGAGCGTCCGGACACGATGATCCTGTCCGCGCGGGCGCGGGCGCTGGATTCGTTGAACCGGCTCTCGCCGGCCCTGCTGCGGCGCGTACAGAAGTACAAGTAGGGTGGGCTTGCCCGCGACCTTGCTCGCGCTCGCCATCATCCTCGCAGCCGCAAAGCTGGGTGGGAGCGTGGCGATCCGCTTCGGCCAGCCGGGTGTGCTGGGCGAGCTGGTCGCAGGCCTGGTCGCGGGAAATCTCGGGCTGCTCGGCTGGCACGGTCTCGACTTCGTCGAGGACGACGGGCTGGTCGGTGCGCTGGCCGAGCTTGGGGTGATCCTCTTGCTCTTTCAGGTCGGGTTGGAGTCCACCACCCGGCAATTGATCCAGGTCGGGCGCTCCGCGCTGGCGGTGGGTTGCCTCGGCGTGGCCGTACCCTTTGGGCTGGGGTGGGTGGCGAGCGCGTGCTTGCTCCCGCAGCAGTCCGGATTGGTGCACCTGTTCGTCGGCGCGACGCTCACAGCGACCAGCGTGGGGATCACCGCCCGAGTGCTCGCGGATCTCGGTCAGTCCGGCAGCCCGACGGCGCGCGTCATCCTTGGCGCGGCGGTCCTCGACGACGTGCTCGGGCTGGTCATGCTGGCGGTGGTCACCGGGCTCATCCAGGCTGCGGATCGCGGCGCCTCGCTGGAAATGGCGCCGTTGTTGTGGATCGTTGGGAAGGCGGTGGTGTTCCTGGTCGGCGCGATGCTCCTCGGGACGTGGCTCGCACCCCGGCTGTTTCGGCGGGCGGCTACGCTCCGGGGCGGCGGAGTGCTGCTCGGGATCGCGCTCGCGTTCTGCTTCGCCATGAGCTGGGCGGCCTCCAAGGCGGGTTTGGCGCCGATCCTCGGGGCGTTCGCGGCGGGGCTGATCCTCGAAGCAGCCCATTACACGCCATTCACCGAGCAGGGCGAGTACCCGCTGGAGCAGCTCGTTCACCCGGTGACCTCGTTTCTGGCCCCGATCTTCTTCGTCTTTATGGGGTTTCGGGTGGACCTCAGCCAGTTTGCCGACCTGCACGTCGTCGGTCTGGCCAGCGCGTTGACGCTGGTCGCGGTGCTTGGCAAGGTGGTCGCCGGGCTGGGCGCCTTCGGCCCCGGCGTCAGCCGTTTGGCGGTGGGTGTGGGGATGATCCCGCGCGGAGAGGTGGGCTTGATCTTCGCCAACGTCGGCCTCGGCCTCGCCATCGCCGGACAGCCGGTCATCGACGCCTCCACGTTCTCGGCGGTGGTCATGATGATCCTCGTCACGACGCTTGTCACCCCGCCGTTGTTGACTTGGGCGATTGCGCGGGCGGCGGTCGGTCCAGCGGCCCGCGGGAGCTGACGCCGGTAGTGAAGCACCGTTCGTTCACCCGTCCGCGACATGCGCCCCGAGAGCGGTTCGGGTGGCCCTCGCCAACATCTCAAGTTTCCACCTGGGCCGCTCGGAACGCTTCGTTGGCCGGGCCGCCAGCGCTCGAAGCCGCCTTGAGCGTGTGGCCGAGCGCCTCCTCCGGCTTGGCCTCCGCTCGGGGGTATCGTCGTTTGCCAAACCCTCAGCCGCTCATCGGGGACGACCCCGGGCGATTGGGCGAGCGATTGGGCGGGCGATTGGGCGGGCGACCGACCCAGCCCCGCTCAGAACCCGGTCTTCGCGCTGCGACGGGTGACCTCCCAGTCTTCGGGCAAGTACTTCGTGAACTCGTGCCTCAAAAACCGCTCGCAGATGAGCCATACCGTGCCGCGGTCTCCCGCTGAGCGAACGACCCGGCCGGCCGCCTGCACCACCTTCGTCATCCCGGGCTGGACGTAGGCGAGGTCGAACCCGGCGTCCCAGCGTTGTTCAAACCAGTCTTGCAAGAGCCGGCGGTCCACTCCGGGCGGAGGCAGGGCGGGACCGACGATGACGACGGTGGAGAGGGCATCGTTGGGCAGGTCGATGCCCTCCGAGTAGGCCCCGCCGAGCACGGTGGCCAGGAGCACGTCGCGCCGCGCGTGCAGCTCAGCGACCACGAGCGCCCGCGCGTCGTCCTCTGGCGCTCCCTGAGTCGGACGGCCGGGCATGAGCAGGCGACGACGGCCGATCTCCAGACCGTGGCAGAGGTCGTCACGCTGCTCGTAGCTCGCGAAGTAGAACGCCACATTTCCGAGCGGAAACAGGGGGTTGGACTCGGCGAGCACACCTTCCAGCACCGCCCGGATGGACGACCGGTGTTTGTCGCGGTCCTTCCACGCGGTCGAGACCCCGTTCACCACCACGACCCTCCGGTTCTCCGGGGGGAAGGGCGAGGGGACGAGCAGATCGTCGACCCGTGACGCGTCCAACCCGCACCGCTCCCGGTAGAACCATGTCGGACGCAGGGTCGCGCTCATCGATACGCTCGCGACGAACCGGCTGAACGTCGGCTCCAGGATCGGTGCGGGGTCGCGACAGACCAGCCGCAGTCCGGCGGCGCTCCACAGGGTCACCGTCTCGTCGCCGGCGCGTCCCAGCGCGTCGGCGAAGCGGGCGACCGCGAAGGCGAGGTCTTCCCAGGCCTGGAACTCCCTTGGATCAACCCGCGCGCGCAGCCGGGCGTGGTCGACCGCCAGCTCATCGAACCGGTCCCGAAGGCCTTCCCAGTCGGACTTCGTGAGGTCGACGATCACGTCCTGACCCGGGCCGCTGCGCGGGCTGCTCGAGGGGCCGCTCAAGGGGCCGCTCAAGGGGCCGCTCAAGGGGCCGCTCTCGGGGCCGCTCTCGGGGCCGCTCTCGGGGCCGCTCTCGGGGCCGCTCTCGGGCCCTTCCGCTTGCCAGCTCGCCTCCTCGATCCGGAGCCGAAGCTCTGCGGCGAGGTGGCGCATGGCGTCCCAGCAGGGGTCGGTGAGCGCGAGGACTGGCTCGCAGAGCCCAACCGGGAGGGTAGGCGAGCCGTAGCCCATCGCCCGGTCGGGCAGCTGGTGCGCTTCGTCCACCACGACGATCCAGTCGCGCTCATCGAACAGGCGGCGGAGCGCCCTTGAGGGGTCGAAGGCTTGGTTGTAGTCTCCGATCACGAGGTCAGCGACGCTGCCCAGCTCCACAGAAAGCTCGTAGGGGCACACGGTGAACCGCCCCGCAGCACCATCGATTTCGGGTGCCCCGGCCAGCCCGGGCTGGAGGGCTTCGATGACCTGCTCGCGCTCGATGTTGTCGGTATGTCCGGCCGCGAACCGGCATGCCTGCGGGCGACAGTCGACCACGACATCCAGTCCAACGCGGTTGCAGCAGGCGTTGTCCCGCGACCGCAACGTCACCGCACGCAGCGGCGTCCCGGCCTCGATCATCGCCCGCGCCGTCTTCTCGGCGATCCACTGCTGCGTCCCCTTCGCGGTCGCCCAATACACCCCGAGCCCGCGCTGGGCGGCGGCCTTTAGGACACCCGCCATCACGGCGGCGGTCTTGCCCACGCCGGTCGGCGCGGTCAGCAACAGGTGGCGCCCCTGCTCCACCGCCCGGCTGCTGCTCTCAACGATCACCTCCTGCCCCGGCCGCCAGTCGTCATGTGCGGGCCGCGTCCCACGGTCCCGTCGCCGGCCCTGCCACGCCAGCCAACGCTCGCGCTCGTAGACCCACCGGTCGAGTAGTCCATGGACGCGCTGCCCGACCGGAACGCTATCAGCCGGAAAGCTCCATATCCGTTGTGATCCATCGACTAGTGAGACCACCCTGAGCTGGCCGACCGGCTCGGGCCAGCCGAGCTCGCGCGCCATCCAGAGATACAGCCGGAGCTGGGCCTCCCACTCGGGGAACCCCCCGGCGAGCGCCAGTTCGTCGGCCGCGAGCGCTGTGGATTTCACCTCCTCGATCATCGTGTGCCCATCGGTCTCCTCGACGCCGTCCATTCGGCCGTGCACCGTGCAGCTCCATTCGCGTACGACGAGGAGCACTCGCGCGGTACGCTCGCTCGTCCAGCCCCCTCCGCCACTGGCGGGCGCGGAGACCGTGGCACCAGCTCGTTCAGCCTCGACCTCGCGATGAACCCGTTGCCCCGCCCGCATTCGGCCGCCGCTGGACATGGCGAGGCGCCGACTCCCCACCTCAAACCGGCCCTGTCGTGCGTCCAGCAGGTCGCGCACCCCCAGATCGAGGGTCCGTTCGTGGTCGTTCCAGCGCAGCATGGTGTGGGTTATCTCCGCGCCCACACCGTTCGCCGCAAGGGCGACCTCTCTGGAGCTGCTCGATGGACGCCTGGACCGCGCTGACCGAACGTATCGACGAGCTGGACACGCTGGCCGGGGTGGCGAGCGTGATCGGCTGGGACGAGCAGACCTGCATGCCGCTGGCCGCAGCGGAGACGAGGGGCAAACAATCGGCGCTGCTCAGTAAGCTCCAGCACGCACGGGCGACCGCTCCGGAGGTAGGCGAGTGGCTCGGTGTGCTGTCCTCGCAGGATCTGGCGGAGGTTCCACGGGTCGCCGTGAAGCGGGCGCTTCGCGCCTACCAGCGTGGCACCTTGTTGCCCGAGAAGCTGGTGGGCGACCTCGCCATCGCCCGATCCGAAGGGTTCAACGCCTGGGTCAAGGCCAAGGCGGAGGATGACTACTCGGGTTTTGGGGGCCCGTTGCAGCGGATCATCGACCTACAGCGCGAGATGGCCAGCCTGCTCGCGCCGGTCTCATCCAGCGCCGGGACCGCGACCGCCCATCCCTATGACGCCCTGCTCGAGGAGTACGATCCCGGATCCACCGTCGCTGAGCTGCGGCCGATGTTCTCGCGGCTCGGGGCCGAGCTGAACGTCCTGCTCGATGCCGTCGCCGACCGGCCCCATCCGGTGGGCAAGGTGCCGAGCCTTGACGTCGAGGGCCAGCGTAAGCTCTCCGACCGGCTGCTCCTCGACCTCGGGTTCGATCTGAACGCCGGTCGCCTTGACCTCGCCGCGCATCCGTTCACCGCCGGGCTTGGCCAAGGTGATGTGCGGTTGACGACGCGGCTTCAAGCCGATGACTTCATGAGCACGCTCGGCAGCACGGTGCACGAGTGCGGGCACGGGCTCTACGAGCAGGGGCTCCCGGCCAGCCTGGCGGGGACTGGCCTGAATCGGGCTGCGGGCATGGGGATCCACGAGTCCCAGAGCCGCCTGTGGGAGAACTTCATCGGTCGGTCCCTGCCATTTTTCCGGTACCTGCAGCCGCGGATGGCTGGGATCTGGCCCACCTTGAACCTGCCCAGCGGCGAGCTTTATGGGGCGGCGAACCGCATACAGCGGTCTCTGGTCCGGGTGTCCTCGGATGAGGCCACCTACAACCTGCACATCATCGCGCGGTTCGACCTTGAGCTGCTCATCTTCGAGGGCAAGCTCGAGGCGAAGGACCTGCCCGAAGCATGGAATGACACATACCGACGCATCGTAGGTGTTGTATCACCGAACCTCCGCGACGGGGTATTGCAGGACGTCCATTGGTCCAGCGGCTACTTCGGCTATTTTCCGAGCTACACCATTGGGAACGTGTACGCCGCCAGCCTTGGCGCCACGTTGGAGGCGGCGATGCCCGACCTCTGGGACCGAGTGGAGCGCGGTGACTTCTCGCCGATCCTCGCTTGGCTGCGGACGCACATCCACACCCGCGGTCACATGGAAGATGCGCCGCAGATCTTCAAGGATGCTGTGGGCGAGCGCGATCCCGTCGAAGACCTGATGGCCCATCTTTGGGGACGTCAGGGTGTGCTCTACGGGGTCAGCCGGACGTAGAGGCTCAATCGCCCTCGAACACCCGCCCACTCAGGTCCTCGACCGCCACCTCCTCTGCCCGGAAGTCAGGCAGGAACCGGCAGAGCAGGTAGCGTCCGTCGTCGAGTTGACCCTTCACCACCTGCCCGCTGGCGACGTCGCGGCGGCCGATGGGGGAGGGTGTGTCAAGCTCAAGATCGCAGGAGAGCCGTTGCGGCGGCCCACCGTCGAGCTGGACCCACGCGCGGATCGTCGTGCGGGGGCCGTCGAGCAGGACCTGCGAGCCGCGCTCCAACCTGCCGTACGAGCTGTCCGCGATGATGGCTTCGAAGCCGCCGACCCGGATGATGCCGGGAGAGTCCCCCGCGGGAGTGTGGCCGACCACGGTGCGGCGCACTCCGGAAGCGCCCAATCGCGCGCGTAGCGCGGGGGATGGCGTTGCCGCGTTGCCCGCCGCGTCCACCGGGCGCGCATAGACGACGCTGCGTGGGTTGGCTCGGGTGCCCGGTAGCGGCGCCTGATACCGGATGAGCATGTTGTGCGCAGTGCCGCCCGGATCCCGCGCGTAGCATTGGAGCTGGCCGGCGTAGAACCTATTGAGCGCGGCGACCCACTCATCGGTCGTCGATGCCAGTGGCCCGGCGTGGTCGGGCCCGACGTGATCTGGCCCGACGTGATCTGGCCCGACGTGATCTGGCCCGACGTGATCTGGCCCGACGTGATCTGGCTCCTCGGGCAGGGCGCCCAGGTTCTCCTCTGTGACGCCCCCGTGGACGAACAGGGTCTCCTCGCATCGGTAGGCCAATTGCGCCAGAGTCAGGTAGTTGTACAGGGCGCCGCCGGGTGCGATGTCGTCGAGCATGCTCTGGACGACCTGCTCCTCTTCGCGTTCGGGATGTACGCCCAGCTCCGCGGCGCGGTGCATGAAGGCGCCCGCTGCGCCCATTGTCCGGGCGAGCGTCCAACGCAAGATGTCCGCGCGCGAGGTAGTCGGTGCGCCGGTGCGGGGATGGCCGCTTAGCTCCCGGGGCAGGCGCAGCTTGTTGATGTCCCGGTTTCCCGCCAGTAGGATCACCCGGTCGGGTTGCCGGACCTTGGCCTCGACGAGGGTCAGCAGCACCCTTCGCGAATGGGGGCCGCGGTCGAGCGTGTCGCCGCCGTAGACGAACGTGGCCCCGGGCTGCACGTCGAGCCGGGGCCCAGAGGGCGTTCCGCGCAGTGAGACCCACGGGTTGTCCTCGCAGAAGTCCTCCAGCTTGCTCCAGCGTGCCTCGACGTCCGAGAGGAACCCGAGCCTCAAAACTCGTCGATCCACTTGGCGAGCGCAGCAGCCAGCACATCTGCGGCCAGACCGGAGTCCGGCAGGTGCAGGAAGGCGACGGGCGTCAGGAGACGGGGCCGGCTCGCTGAGGGGAGGACGGGTTCGGCCAAGGCGGCGAGCACGCCGTAGAGCCACGCGTTGCAGACGTAGCCTCCGGCGTCGTCGGACACATCGACACCGAGCGCGCGGGCCAGCGGCTCGGCCCAGGGGGTCACGAGCACCGGGATCTCGCCCAGCGTCTCCCGAGTCTGCCCCGCGGCGTCCGGGGTGATCCCGTCGCAGCGCGCATGGCCAGTCCGCTCGACCCGAGGTGCGCTGGCGCCCCTCGCGACGCCCATCCCCAAGATCCCGATCGCGTCGATCTGCCGAGCTGCCAGCAGGGTCTCCGACGCGACGGTCTCGTACTTTACTGCCAACACCTTGGAACATAGCTGGATTGGGCCTTTTGCCGTGGCGAGCAGCGTGCCATGCAGCGCCTCGGCCAGCCTGCCGGACGGGTTTTCGCTCACGTTCAGGAAGGGCCCGAAGCCAGTGAGCAGGAGGTTTCGTGGCATCTGGTTCAGCGTATCCGCCTTTCCTCGCCGGGGCCCCGACGACCTGCGCGTACTGGTGTACACTACGTCAGCAACGGGATCTCAGCCATGCGTTCCATCTTCTCCGCCGTCGTTTCGTCTTCACCGACCTGGGTGCTCGCCCTGACCGTGCTCGGAGTCGGCTGCACCATCGACAACGGTCTGGGATCGGTGAAGGACAACTCAGGGCCAGATTTTGATACGGGCGGTCCTGGTATCGACACATCGGGCGGGGATACTGGGCCCACGGTCGACACCGCACCGGGGTCTTGTCAGGAGCAGACCTTCGCGGGCAAGCCGGTCCCGCAGACGGAGCAGTGTTTTGACGCCGGACCTCCGGTTGGCAGCTTCACCCCGGTGGTCGAGTGGAAGAAGGACACGTTCGCCACCGCTGGCAGCGACAGCAACGTGATGATGATGCCCGCGGTCGGCTCGCTCACCGACGATGACGGTGACGGCGATGCTGACTCCGACGACATCCCCGACATCGTCTTCATCGCCTACGGCAACAGCTACCCTGCGGGCACACTCCGGGTGATCTCGGGTGACGGCGGGGCGGAAAAGCTCACCATCACGAACCAGAGCGTGCAGGGCACCGGCGGGGTGGCGTTAGGGGACATCGACGGGGATGGTTGGACCGACATCGTCGCGCCGACCACCGACTACAAGATCAAGATGTTCGACCACACCGGTGCGCTGAAGTGGACCAGCACCTCGTTGTCTGGCCACATGTACGGGACCTCCGACAACCCGGCGATCTCCGACATGGACGGCGACGGGCACCCCGAGATCATCGTCGGCAACGCCATCCTGAACTACCGGGGAGCGGTGGTGGGTAAGGGCAACTCCGGAATGGCGGGCGTGAACGGGCAGAACGTCGGGACGACGGCCTTCGCCGTGGACATCGACGGGGACGGGCAACAGGAGGTGGTCACCGGCAACGCGCTCTACAACATGGACGGCAGCGTGAAGGCGTCGAACAGTCAGGTGGACGGCTACCCAGCGGTGGGCAACTTTGACGGCGACGACAACGGCGAGATCGTCGTCGTATCCGGCGGCAAGATCCGGCTCATGGACGATGATCTCCGGGTGTTGTGCTCCATAGCGATCCCCGGCGCCGGCAGCTCCTACTACGGTGGCCCTCCGACGATCGCGGACTTCGATGGAGACGGAGAGGCCGAGTTCGCGGCCGCCTCCGGGTCGAAGTACACGGTCTTCGAGAAGGACTGCTCGGTCAAGTGGCAGATGAACACTCAGGACGCGTCCTCAGGGAACACAGGCTCCAGCGTATTTGACTTCGAGGGCGACGGCTCGGCCGAGGCCATCTACGCCGATGAGACAAAGTTGTGGGCGTTCAACGGCTCGGATGGGGTGGTGAAGGTCCAGTCCAACGAACACTCCAACGGCACATGGCTTGAGTACCCGGCCATCGCGGACGTGGACAGCGACGGCCACGCGGAGATCGTGGTCGCCAACACATCCCCAAAGATCGGTATCTACGTGTTCGGAGACGCCGGCAACAGCTGGATGCCCGGTCGCAAGATCTGGAACGAGCACGCCTACTCGATCACCAACGTGGATGACGATGGGGGGATTCCGGCCACCGCCGACCGGAACTGGCTCTCCTACAACAACTTCCGCTCCGGCGACCTCGCTCCGGCCGGCGGCTACTCGGGCCCGGACCTCATCGTATCGGTCAAGGATGTCTGCACCGACGAGTGCGATCGGAAGCGACTGATGGTGTGGCTCCAGATCGCTAACGATGGTTACGAGGACGTCGAGGAGGATGTCACCATCTCGCTGTACGGCGTGATGGACTCGGGCTCGGATGTGCTCCTCGCCGACACCGTCGTCACGGACAGCATCCCCGCCGGCATGTCACTGGACTCGGTGACGTTCACCCTCGACCCGGTGCCGGCCACCCTCGCGAGCGTGTACGGCAAGGTCGACTTCGGGAACAACTCTGACCACGACATCGTGGACGAGTGCATCGAAGACAACAACGAAGACGTCTACAGCGACAACCTCTGCCCGAGGTAGCTCCGCGAGGTAGCTCC
>SHYV01000088.1 GCA_009692605.1 Myxococcales bacterium | reverse complement strand
TACCCCCCAAGATTGACTCCGCCGCTACCTTCCGCTAGACCCTTCGAGGCGAGCGCCACATTCTTTCTCGATGCAGTCTTTCTCAGTGTGTAGCCTGCGGAACACTTCAAAAAAGGGGTTGCCCGGTACTGACGAAGAGGAGATCATAGCAAAGAATCACGTCGAATCGGGGTCGCGGCGGGTGCTGAAGGGCGAGCTCGGGGTCCCGATGCGGGAGGTCACGCTCCAGCACGGCGAGCGGCTGGAGCGCCATCATTCCGGTCAACATCAACCACCCGGAAAGCGAGCCGATGATCATCGGCCGCGGCTTCTTGGTCAAGGTGAACAGCAGCATCGGCAACTCGGCGGTCTCCTCCGGCATCAACGAGGAGGTCGAGAAGCTGCACTGGTCGGTGAAGTGGGGCGCAGTTCGCCGAGCTGCGCACCCTCGGGGAGCTCACCAAGGTGGCGTGGGCGCGCGACGTGCAGGTGATGATCGAGGGGCCCGGCCACGTGCCGATCCACAAGATCAAGGAGAAGATGGACGAGCAGCTCAAACACTGCCACGAAGACCCGTTCTACACACTCGGCCCGCTCACCACCGAAACCCCCGCCGGCGGCCGGGCCTGAAGCGCCACGATGGCCACATCGAGGAGCCGGTCGGCCCATGACGCGCCCGCCGCCACCGGCGTCCGCGTCGGCCGCGCCGCCACCCGCCCGCTCGCGATCCCTCACCATCACCGCGTTCGCCGCCCTCTCGTACTTCACCGCGTCCCGCGCGCGATTGACTCACTCCTGCCAGACGCACTCGCCGTTGTCGCGAAACACCCAGACCAGCGTCTGGCAGCGCCCGCCCGCAGCGACCTTCGCGTCAACCTCCACACACACACCTTCCGACTGCCGGGCCAACCGCACGGCCTCCACGGTGTGCTGTACATCGAGCTCGGTGGTCCAAAGGACAGCGTGGCGTGCGCCGGAAAGGTCGGTGGCGGACAGCGTCACCGTCTGGCCACGCCCTTCTGGCACCGCAGCCTGAAAGCGGCGGTCACCAAAGGTAACGAAGGCATAGGGGCCGCTGTTCAAATCACCTCGTCCAACCGCTCTGGGTGAGCGAGCAACGCCCGCATCTCCTTCGCGATGATCCCCGCGTGGTAGCCGTCCACCACGCGGTGATCGAAGGTGCCGTTCAGGTACAGCACCCGCCCGGGCACGATCTGGCCGTTCTCGACCACCGCCCTGTCCTCTACGCAGCCCAGCGTGAGGATGATCGGGCACCGAGCCAGCGGAAAGAACGGTGCGTAGCCGATGGTCAACCCAAACACGCCGACGTTGGTCACCATCGCCGAGCCGAAAGGATCCCCCGGAGTTCCGAGGAACTTCGGGTTGATGTTGAGGGTGTATTGCACAAAATCGAGGAATTTGAGCAACGGCCGAAGGATCCAGCCGGGCATCGACGACAGGGACGCCTTGGTATTGTTGAACTCCTCGTCCTGACCGGCGCGGATCTTCCCAGCGCGATCCTTCAAGATCCGGCACATCGCGGCGACGTCGAGCTTGTCGGCGTTCTTGAATTTCACCCCGGACAAGTCGGCACGCCCGATGTTCGTTTCGTCCTCGACGACGACCTGAACGAACACATCCACGTCCCGCCGTTGCTGCAGGTTGCCGAAGCGGACCAGCGCGTTCAGGTCGCGGTGCTTGCCGATCACCATGGCGACGGCACGGCCGACCGCGTGGGTCAGCGTGATCCTCTCGCCCGTCTCCACCCGCTTCTTGGCGATCCATGCTTCAAGCGCCTCGGACCGGATCTCCATTGAGCCGTAGACATGCGGGTCGTTGGGCGGAGCCCACGCGACGGCAGCTATGCGCCGGTAGGCCGACGGGTTTTTATAGGGGAGGAGGTCGATGTTGGCCATGGACCAACGATAACCCGGCCACGAGGGCAATTCGCAGCGAAGCCCGGAGCAGGGCCCGCAGCATCGCCCAGATCACGGTGACTCGCGCACCATCGTGTGGGCCTGGATGGCGGACAGGACGTGGCAGATCCAACCCAACAAGCCCCCCGTTCCGATCCAGAAGCCGGGCGAGATCATGAGCCAGAACAGGCCCCAGCCCCAACGTCCGGCGTAGAACTGCCCAATACCCGGCACCACGAGCGAAAACACTGCCGCGAGACCCGCGTCCTTGGGACGATCAGCCATGTGAGCACTCCGTTTCGCTGCTGGAGTAAACACCTGTAATCCACGGACAACAACCGGAATGCTCGGGGCACCGTGACTCCACCCGCCGAGGTTACCAGCCGGCATGCTCTTCCTCGCACCCGCCCTCCTGCTCACCGCGCGGATCGTAGGGGTCGAGCTGATGTCGGGTCGTGGCGAGGTGGTGGACACCGCGCGGGTCGCCGCGCTTCGCGCAGAAGCCCAGACCGTAGCGGCGCGACTCGGAGAGGTCCGCGACCGAGTCGAGTCGCTGCTCGCCCAGCGCGACGTGCTGCGCGGCATGGTCAACCCCGGCGGGGACCGGCCCCTCGCCTCGTTGGAGCAGATGCGGAGCACCCTCGCGTATGTCGGGCAGGCGGAGGAGGACCTCGCCGCCCGCTTGCGTAAGGAGCTTGAGGCCGCCCGGAAGCTGGATCAGACATTGCAGCCGCTGCTGATCCAGCTCGCCGACCCGCTGGCGACCGGCCAGACGGTGCGCGTCGACCTTGAGGTCAGCGGCAACTCGCAGATCGCCCTGTCCTATCAGGTCGCGGGTGCCTCCTGACGGCCGAGCTACAACGCGCGACTGGACGACGCATCGGGTCAGGTCACCCTCGAATACGCGGGCATCGTCGTGCAGGACACCGGCGAGGCCTGGACCAACGCCAGCCTGTTGCTCTCCACCGCCGACCCCGCGGTCTCGGGTGACCTTCCGAAGCTCGAGCCATGGGTTCTGGGGTCCGGGGGCTACAACCTCGGGTCAGGTAGCGGCTACAGTTCGTCTCCGGACAACGACTACCGCCCGATGGAGCAGACATCCTCCGGCGCGGTCTCATCCGAAATGACCGCTACGGTCCAGGGGTCCGGCACCGCGGTGTTCGCGATCCCTGGACGCCGAACCATCGCGGGGGACGGGAGCGAGCAGCGGGTACCCATCGGCACCCAGACGTTTCGCGGCACGATCGAGCTCGCCACGGTGCCGAAGCTCGTTCCCGAGGTCTACCGTCGCGCACGCATCCGGTACGAGGGACAAGTGCCCCTCCTACCCGGCGTAGTCTCGGATTTCGTTGGTGCGGACTACGTCGGGGAGGGTCGTGTGGGCGCGATCGTCTCGGGTGAGGATCTCGATCTCGCCTTTGGTACGGACGACCACTTCAAGGTCGAACGCCAGCTCATCGACCGGCAGGTGGAGAGCCTCTCCGGCAAGCGGGTACGGTACACCTTCCGATTTAGGGTGCTCGTCGCGAACCACGGCAGCATCGGTGCCGACGTGCTCGTGACCGACCAACTGCCGGTCAGCCAGCTCGACAAGGTGGTCGTCCAACGACTGGAAGGGACGGCAGAGCTGCCCGCGCAGGCCGACGACCCGGCGGGGTTGCTGCGGTGGAAAGCGACCATCGCGCCGGGCGCGAGCCAGGAGATCCTCATCGCCTACTCGGTGACCGCTCCGCGTGAGCTGCCGATGCACGACCTCCAACAGCTTTTCTGAGCTACCCGTCGGCACTGGCCTTCGATGCGCTGTGCATCACTGCGAACGCCGCCCCCACCGGATCCATCAAGATGGCGAAGCGCCCGACGGTCGGGATGTCGGCTGGCCCGTGCACCAGCCGCGCCCCCAGCTGCTGCGCCAACGCGACGATCGCGTCAGCGTTTTCCACGCTCGCGTACAGAAGCCAGTGGGGCGGCGTCCCCGGCGTCGCCGTCATGTTCCCGGCGTCGTGAGCATCGCCCACCAGCGTATACTCCGCGAACTCACCGGTCCGGGGGATCGGAGTGGTGGCGACGATCACGGTGCCGCCCAGCTCCTTCACCTTTGCGGTGGTGGCGTTCACGTCCGCGACCGTGATGAACGAGACTCAGTGGCTGGGTTGGTGATCCGCTGCATTCATCGTGACGATCCCGCCCATCCCTCGACCGCCGGTGCTCAACATCCGGTACGCGGGTCCATGGGGCTGGGCCGTCCATCCAAGGAGCGCCCCGTAGGAGCGATCAGCGGCAGCAGGGTCGGTAGTCATCAGGTCCGCTCGGTTAGGCTGCCCCCGCGCTTGCCCCCGCGTGGGTCCCTCGTGGCTGCCGCTTGGCCCCCGTCTGGTTACCGCCTGCCGTCAACGGCGCGCCGGAGCACCGCTTTCAGATTAGACTCCGCAGCCCCAAGAGGTCGACCCGATGCCCCTGATTCAGATGCGCGAAGCCATCCGGCAAGCGATGTGCGAGGAGATGCGGCGCGACCCGACGATCTTCCTGATGGGCGAGGAGGTCGCCTACTACGACGGCGCCTACAAGGTGAGCCAGGGCATGCTCGACGAGTTCGGCCCCGAGCGTGTGGTCGACACCCCCATCGCAGAGAACGGGTTTGCCGGCCTTGGCGTTGGCGCCGCCATGGCAGGGATGCGGCCGATCATCGAGTTTATGACGTTCAACTTCAGCCTCGTCGCCTACGACCAGGTCATCAACTCGGCGGCGCGGATCTACCAGATGTCCGCCGGCCAGTACAAGGTTCCGATCGTGTTCCGCGGTCCCAACGGCGCGGCCGAGAACCTCGCATCTCAGCACTCCACCTCGGTGGAGAGCATCTACGCGCACTTCCCCGGCCTCAAGGTGGTCTGCCCCAGCACACCCTACGACGCGAAGGGCTTGCTGAAGTCGTCGATCCGCGATGACAACCCGGTCATATTCCTTGAGAGTGAGATGATGTACGCGGTCAAGGGCGAGGTGCCGGCCGAGGAGTACCTCGTGCCCATCGGCAAGGCGGACGAGAAGCGTGCCGGCACCGATCTGGTGCTGATCACCTGGGGCAAGCAGGTGTTCAACTGCATCCACGCCGCCGAGGTGCTCCAGAAAGAGGGCATCTCCGCCGCCGTGCTGGACCTGCGCAGCCTCCGCCCGCTCGATCACGACGCGATCTTCGAGGCTGTCGCCCGCACACACCGCGCGGTGGTCGTTCAGGAGGGCTTCGCGTTCGCCGGAGTGGGCGCAGAGATCGTCGCGAGGATCCAGGAGTCGTGCTTCGATCTGCTTGACGCGCCGGTGCTGCGCGTCACAAACCGGGACGTGCCGATGCCGTACGCTACCGTACTCGAAAAGCAGGTGATCATCACGCCCGAGCGCATCCTCGAAGCCGCGCGCAGGGTCACTGGGAGGACACATGGCTGAGTTCTTGTTGATGCCGCAGGCTACGCCCACCATGACCGTGGGCGTGCTCGCGCGCTGGACGATCGCCGAAGGCGGGCTCCTCAAGCCCCAGTCAGTCATCGCTGCGGTAGAGACCGACAAAGCGACGATGGACATCGAGTACTTTGACAAGGGCGTGCTGCTCAAGCATTTGGCGAAAGAGGGCGACGAGATCCCGCCCGGCCGGCCGATCGCGATCATCGGCAAGAGCGCCGGGGACGACATCACCGCCCTGCTCGCCGAGTACGCGAGCCTAATGGGGGGCCCGGGCGCGGTTCTCGCCGCAGTTGGGGTGGCCGCGCCCGCCGCAGCGCCCGCCGCAGCGCCCGCCGCAGCGCCCGCCGCAGCGCCCGCCGCAGCGCCCGCCGCAGCGCCCGCCGCAGCGCCTGGGGCTCCGGGTAAAACGCCCGGACTCATCTGGGCGGGGCGCCCCATCCACGAGAGCATCATGGAGCCGCGCGGCGTGTACGTGCCGGCCACGCCCCACCGACCCAGCGTTAGCCCGCTCGCCCGGGCGGTGGCTGCGGACCTTGGGGTCAACCTAAGCCGCGTGTCCGGGACGGGGCCAGACGGACGCATCGTCCGCGACGACGTAGAACGCGCCGCGAAAGCGCCCGCAGGTCCCGCGACGACACCAACGGAGCCGGACAGCCCGAGGCGCGTCACGCAGATGCGCAAGACCATCGCTCGGCGGCTCACCGAGGTGCACCAACAGGTCCCGGTGTTCTACCTGACGGTGACCTTTGACGCGGACGCGCTGGTCCAGCTCAAGGTCGCCGCATCTGGCTCAGGCGTCAAGGTCAGCTACAATGACCTTGTGGTGATGGCGGTCGCCCGCAGCTTGCGGGAGGTGCCCGAGGTGAACGCGGCATGGATGGGCGACACCATCGTTCAGAGGGGTAGTGTTGACGTCGGCGTCGCGGTCGCGCTCCCCGACGGCCTGATCACCCCGGTGATCCGCAACGCAGACCAGAAGACCGCGACCGAGATCGCCACCGAGGTGCGGGCTCTGGCGGCGCGGGCGAAAGAGGGCAAGCTCCAGCTCGAGGAGTACACCGGGGGCAGCTTCACCATCTCGAACCTTGGCATGTTCGGCATCGAGCACTTCACTGCGATCCTCAACGCCCCCGAAGCCGCGATCCTCGCGGTAGGCGGGGTCGAGCAGGTCCCGGTAGTCAAGGGCGGCCAGCTCGCCGTCGGCTGGAGGATGAAAGCCACGCTCACCTGTGACCATCGCGTCGTCGATGGTGCGTTGGGAGCCCGTTTTCTCCAGTGCGTTCGACGCTACGTCGAGTGCCCCGCGTTGTTGGTGCTCTGATGGCCGAACCCGTCGACGTGCTCGTCATCGGCTCCGGTCCCGGCGGGTACGTCGCGGCCATCCGCGCTAGCCAGCACGGGCTCTCCACCATCTGCGTCGAGAAGGAGCGGCTCGGTGGTGTCTGCCTGAACTGGGGTTGCATCCCGTCGAAGGCCTTGTTGCGCGCCGCCGAGCATTACTGGTTCCTCAAGCACGAGCTCGAGATGTTCGGCCTCGCCGCCGACAACCCGCGGCACGACTACGGCAAGGTGATCGCCCGGTCGCGCAAGATCGCCGACCAGTCCGAGCGAGGCGTGCAGTTCCTGTTCAAGAAATTCGGTGTGCAGCAGCTGAAGGGCAGCGCGCGTATCACCGTGGCCCCCACCGCATCGGCTCCCGGACAGGTCGTCGTCACCGGCAGCAGCGGCGAGCAGACCATCCTCGCCAGGCACATCGTGGTCGCGACCGGGGCGCGCGCGAAGGTGTTCCCCGGCATGCAGATCGACGGCGAGCGTGTGCTCACCTATCGCGAGGCCATCGCGTCCCCGGTGCAGCCCGAGCACGTGATCGTGCTGGGCTCTGGCGCGATCGGCTGTGAATTTGCTTACTTCTACCAGTGCTTCGGCAGCGCGGTCACCCTCGTGGAGGGCGCGGATCGCCTGACACCCCTCGAGGACTCTGAGGTCTCGGTCCAGATCGAGAAGAGCTTTCGCAAGATGGGGATGGACGTTCGCACGAACGCACTTTGCACCTCGGTGGTTCGCGAACTCCCGAATACCGAGAACGGCGGCAAAGAAGGCGTGCTCGTCACGCTGAAGGACGGCACGCTGCTCCGCGGTTCGCACTGTCTGGTCGCGCTTGGCGTGGTCCCCAACGTGGAGGACATTGGGCTGGAGGCGCTGGGCGTGACGCTTCAGAAGGCCAAATGGATCGCTCATGACTCCAGCTTCCGGACCAACTTAAGGGGCATCTACGCCATTGGTGATGTCTCGGGTCCGCCTGCGCTCGCGCACACCGCCTACATGGAGGCGCACGTATGTGTGGACCGAATCAAGGGCTTGCACTCGGCGGACGTTGACTACGCCAACATGCCGGCTGCGACCTACTGCAACCCACAAATTGCCAGCGTGGGCCTGACGGAAGACAAGCTCAAGGCCGACGGCAAGAAGGTTGGCGTTGACTACGTCGTCGGAAAATTTCCGTATTCAGCCAATGGAAAGGCGCGCGGTGTCGGAGCGAGCGAAGGCTTCGTGAAGGTGCTCATCGGCAAGAAGTATGGCGAGATCCTCGGCGCACACATCATCGGGCACGAAGCCAGCGAGATGTTGGCCAATTTTGTGATGGCACGGGGTGCTGAGGTGACCGCCGAGCATTTTCTCCACACCGTCCACGCACACCCCACCCTCGGCGAGATGATGGTGGAGGCGGTGGCGGTGGCGCTAGGGAAGTCGACCCATATCTGAGCGACTCTCCGCCAAGCTCGAGGGATCGCCGAAGATCCGTGTGGGCCCCCGGCCAACGGGGTAGAGCGCACCCATGTACACCCCGTTTTTCCCGCTCTCGGACCTCGCGCCCGGAGCGATGAAAGCACGTGAGGGCGTGGTAGTCGTCCGCGTTGCGAGCGGTGAGCTCCATGCCCTTGACAACGCCTGTCCCCATCAGGGCTACCCGCTCGCGCAGGGCCAGCTCTGCGGAAAGGTGCTGACGTGCTCGTGGCACAACTTCAAGTTCGACATCACCAACGGTGCGTGTGTCATGGGTGAAGAGGCCGCGCGGATACACGACGTGCGTGTGGTGGACGGCATCGTCGAGGTGGATCGGCGGACCGGGATGGATACCGCGGCGGCGTGGGCTTCCCTTGGGCAGGCCATGTCGCGGCACCAGGGCTCTCGCATCGCCCGTGAGGTGGCTCGCCTGTTGACAGCGGGCGTTGCACCGCGAGAGCTCTTGGCGTGGGGCGCGATGTGGGACGCCGACAGGGGGGAGTACGGGCCGGGGCACGCGATGGCGCTCGCCTCGACCTTGTGTGGGTGGGTTGGGGGTGGGTTGGAGCATGACGTGCAGGTGGTGGCCGAGGCGTTGGACCTTGCGGCGGAGGCGGTGCGCGGCCTGCCGCTGCGGGTGCGACCTGAGCCGCAGGAGGGGGATGCTGCCGACCCGGGCAGCAGGGCGGAGCTTCGTCGTCGCGTAGAGACGGAGGACGCCCTGGGGGCCGAGGCCCTGGTGCGGGGGATGGTGGCGCGGGGCGCCAGTCGGGAGGACTGGGAAGCCGCGCTCTACCCACTTGTCACGCACCATTTCCTCGATTTTGGACACCCCCTGATCTACATCGGAAAGCTGCAGGATCTGCTCGGCGCGGCCCCGAACGCGGCGCAACCGCTTCAGGACTCGCTGCTGGGTGCGCTGGTGTTCGGCATCACGAACGGCACCCGCGAGGATACGCTGCCGCCGTGGGCCGGCTTTCGCAGGCGATACGCGGCGGCGACCGGGTTGGCTGACAGGGCGCACGCCCATCGTCAGAGCGGGGAGCCTCCGCTGGGCGAGCCCACCGTAGACCTCGTCACGGCCATCGCTTTTGGGACCCCGGGTGTCTGCTTCGACGCGGTGGCGACCGCCCTGCTGGACGGGGGTTGGGCGGCCGTCGTGAACGCGTTGTCGATGGCGGCCAGCATGCGCCTTCTCCGCTTTGACATCGCGCACGACGCTGACCCGACGCTGGAGGAAGGATGGTTGGACATCACACACCGGCTGACTGTCGCCAACGCGGTGCGTCGCGCGGTCGCGCGCTGGAACAGCCCAGGTTGCGCCCAGCTTGTGCTGATGGCCGCACACTTCGTCAACCTCGGGAAGGCGCTGGACCGCACGCTCCCCGCGTCTGGCGTGCCCGGGGATCTTCTGGCGGCGCTGCGTGAGCACCGTCCCGATGATGCGGCGGCATCCATCTCGTCACTCGATGACGTGACCATCCTGCGATTCTTCGTGCTTGAGGGCCACGCGGTGCGCCCCGTCTTCTTTGCGCACCACGTGAAGACGGTGGTGGCGGCGGCCGAAGAGGCACAGGCTCTGGCGGACCTTGCCCCGCTGCGCGCGTTCGCGAGGTTTCTCGCCTCTCCGCTCCAGGAGCGGCTGACCCGCCGGTTTGCCCACCAGGCCGTGCGGCTGGTCCGCGACGCCAAGCCGCCGCGCGGGCTCACGGGGTAGCGTGTGCCTGCGCTCGTTACTGCCTCCATGGAGCCGTCGGCGGCCGATCCCGCCGGCAGTTAGCCTCACGCACGCCGCCTGCCCCGGCAACCGCGGCAGCGCGTGTTGATTGATGTTCGCCGCGTGCTGCCCACCAGCGCCAGCGCGCCCGCCGGTCAGCCTGCCATCAAGCGTTGACGGGCTTTTTGACGTTACGCCGTACTTCAGTTGCTCCCGCAATCTCCAAATCTAGCCCGCCCGGAGGTGTCGGTAGCCGACACCCGGGCTCTACGTGCGTGTCTGGTCGCTGCTGTGCGGCGCACGTGCCCCGCCGAGATCGCGGCGGACGCCGACGATATCGTGCAGGAGGCGATGCTCCGGCTGTTGCGGGGGGACGTCGTCGTCGTGAACCGGCGCTACCTGCATCGGGTGGTCACTTGCGCCATCATCGATGTGCTGCGGCGTCGCCGGGCGGCGCGACTGGAATTCACGGGGGAGCAAGGGCCCGAGGCGCTGGACGTGGCGCGAGATCCCGCCGAGCAGGTCGGCGATCAGCAGCTGGGGCTCGCGATGCGTGGGTGCCTGGCCGCGCAGCCGGACGACCGCCGGCGCACCATCGAGCTGCACCTGCTCGGCTATTCCGTGCCCGAGCTGGCGAAGCTGCTTGGCTTTGCTGAGAAGTCCTGCGAAAATCTCGTGTACCGCGGCTTGAAGGTGCTGCGGGCCTGTCTGGCCGCGAAGGGGTTCACGCCATGAGCGAGATCGACCGCCTCCGGAGCGCCCGTCGTTCGTTCGCGCCCGGGGTGGGGGGCGGCACCTGCCCATCGGCCGAACGCCTCTACGACGCCGCCACAGGCGCGCTGTCCCCGGGCGAGGTGTCCGCGTCTGTGGACCACGCGGGCACGTGTGTGGGCTGTTCGGCGGACTGGGCGCTGGTCCGGGCTTCCCTTCCCGTCGAGAACGCGCGCGTGCCGGCGCGGCGCGTGGGCGTCGCGCTGGGCGCTCTGGCAGCGCTCGCCGCCGGGGTGGCCTTGTGGGTGCAGACACCGCCCCCTGCCGGGCCACTGGTTTTTCGCGCTCTCGAGCCCTCCGGGCCCAGTTGGATGATCCCGGACGGCGGTGCGTTGCCGCGCGCTGCGTTTCGTCTGGAGTGGGCTCCCGGACCTCCGGGAAGCACCCACTCGGTGGTCGTGGGAGACGAAGCCGGCCGGCCCATCTACCGGGTGAGCGGGCTCGAAACGGCGTTCGTCTCCATCCCGGCCTCCGCGCTGGCCGCGCTGGCGGACGGCGCAGTCGTCGTCTGGCAGGTCGAGGAGACGCGCGCGGACGGGAGCGCGCACCGGTCACCGGCCAACCGGAGTCTGATCCGTTGATCCTCGTGCTGCTCTCAGCAGCTGCCTTTGGCGCGGACCCGTGCGAGGCCGGGTTGGCCGCTGCTCTCAGCGCGCCCACCGCCGAAACGGGCAGCTCTGGGGACCGCTACGAGGCCTGGCGTTGCTTCTACATGTCGGCGCGCAAGATCGGGCGGTGGCAGGACGCCGAGGCACGGCTCTCCCGAGGCCGGGCCGGCGGGGATGTCTGGGCCGAGGTCGTTCTCGGACACGTCTACTCAGATCAGGGCGATGCGAGGGCGGAGGTTCACTACCGTGCGGCTCTCGATGCCTTTGAGCGGAGCGGGGAGCGGGTGGGCAGCGCACAGGCAAGGTTCGGGCTTGCGAATTATCTGTGGCACAGCGGTGCGGGGGCCGCGGCTCCTCGTGCCCTGCTCGGCGGCGCGCTCGCCGACGCCGAAGCGACCGGGGACCCCTTGTTGGTCGCGACGGCGCGCGCCCAAGTCGCACGGCACCTCTGGCGAACTGCCGAGGACTTCGGTGAGGCCTATACGCTGGCGAGGCAGGCTGAGCGCGCCGCCTTCCCGGCGGGCAGCTACCAGCTTCGGTTGCTGGTGCTGCATGTGCTGGCCGGCGTGTGCACCGACACGGGCCGCCTGGAGGAGGGGGTTGCCATCAAGGCGCGTCTGGTCGATCTCGTAGCCGACGCTGGTGACACCTACGTTGAGGCGACGGCGCGGCTCAACCTGGCGGACGCCTGGCTCATGGCGCCCTGGCTGGCGCCAACGGGCGGTGCTCTCGCGGAGGCGGAGCGCGCGCTGGCGGCCGCCACTCGTGCGGGGAACCGGTACTCGGAGGCGGGGGCTCGCTGCGTTCTCGGGCGGGCTCGAGGCCCGGACGCCTCGACGGCCATCGCGGACTGGACGGCGTGCGCGGATGGGTACGCAGCGCTCGGCGACCCGGAGGCCGAGGGGTATGGCCGCATGGGACTCGCCGTGGCGCTGCGCGTCCTGGATCCGCTCGGCGCCGCCGCGCTGATCGACGAGACCATCACGCGTGCGGACAGCCTTGGAAGCAAGGTACGAGCGTTGGACGCGCGCTTCGTGGCGGGAGAGCTGGCATGGGAGCGCGGCGACAGGGTATCCGCGATGGAGCGCTCGGAGGCGCTGCTGCGAGCCATCGAGTCCCTCAGCGACAGCCAGAGCACCGAGGCAGACCGCGCGGGCCTGGGAGCCCGCGGTGCCGCGGCCTACGACGCCCTGGCGAGTCATCAGCTCGACGCGGGGGAAGTGAACGCCGCGCTCACGACGGTCGAGAGGCTGAGAGGACGCCTGCTGCTTGAAGCCCTCAAAGCGGGCGGCGCCGGCACGGTGTCCAGCAGCCAGTCGCCGACCACTGTCAGCCAGATCCAGGCCCTTTTGGCGGCAGACGAGGCGCTTGTCGTCTACCAGATCTCCGCCCAGCAGACGCTGTTCGCTCCCTATGCCGCGCGGAGCTGGGCGCTTGTCCTCACGTCGTCCTTTCAGGCCGTGGTGAGGCTCGGTGACGTGGACGAGCTCGCCAGCCGAGCGCGGCTGTTCGAAGCCCTCTTCGCCCGCCGCGACGGCAGCGCCGCTCTGGCGGGCGGCGCACTCGCTGACGATCTCGTACGGCCCGTCGAGGCCGCGTTGCCGCCTGGGATCCGCCGGCTCGTCCTGGTGCCGGACGGCCCGCTCCTTCCGTTCGCTGCCCTTCAGCCTGACGTCTCGCTGCGCGCGGTCTCCACCGTCCCTTCCGTCGCGGTCTGGCTGACCCTGCGCTCGCTGTCCCCGTCGCAAGGGGCGGGGGGCGCGCTGGCGTTAGCGGACGCCTCGCTGCCCCGCGCGCCCGCCGAGGCCGCTTCGGTGGTCTCGCTTCTGGGGGGCGTGGTCTGGCAGGGGCCCGCAGCGAGCGTGGACGCCCTCTTGGCCACCGACCTCGCGGCGTACCGCGTCCTGTACTTCGCCGCGCATGTCACGGTCGACGAGACCCACCCGGATCGGTCTGCGGTACACCTCGCTGGCGGAGAGGCCGGCCGGCTGTTGCCCCCGAAAATCGTCGGGCTGTCGTTGGACGGTCAGCTCGTCGTCCTGAGTGCCTGCAGCGGTGCCAATGGGCGCGCCGTCGACGGAGAGGGCGTGATGGGCGTGGCACGCTCGTTCCTGCACGCGGGGGCACGCGCGGTCGTGGCGAGCGCATGGCCGCTCGAGGACACCGAAGCTGAGCAGGTGCTCACGAACTTCGCGGGGGGGCTGGCTCGAGGGGAGACGGTCGATGTGGCGCTTCAGAGCGCGCAGCTCGCGGCGAAGGAGGATGGGCTCGCAGACGCAGCCTGGGCAGGCCTGCTCGTTATCGGCGACGGCGGGTGGGCCCCGTTTCCGGGCGGCACCCCGGCTGGCGTCGTCTGGCCCTCGTGGCCGCTGCGGCTCGGGCTTGGTGCGGGCCTGCTGGCTGCGGGACTCGCCCTCTGGCGGGCTGTTTCGCAGCGAGCGTGAGGGAAAAGCAGCGCGAGGCCCGTTGATGCGCGTGGAGTACCCATCATGCGCACCTCTCACGTGTCCACCCTCCTGCTGCTGGCCCTCGGCGCCACCGTCCTCGGCTGCACCCCCAAGGGCGGCGGCAAGGCCGACGACACTGCGATTGACACCGAACCTGGTGACACCTACGACTCCGGCGACTCCGGCGACTCCGGCGACTCCGGCGACACGGAGGTCAACACCGGCGGCATGGGCATGGCGGGGCCTGACCACGAAGTCGTGGAGAATGGCGGCTCGCTGTACGTCATGGAGCTGGATGGCATCCCGCCGTGGAGCTTCGGGGTGGTGGACCTGGAGGTGGTCAACGCGAGCGGGGGCGAGGTGACGCTGAGCGCGTTCACGCTCATCGGAGAGGGCGAGACCGAAGATGTCGAGTGGTACCTGAATGAGGCCGGCGCATATGAGCTGCGGCCCTATGATCCGTCGGGATCGGTGCTCCAGGACGGCGAAAAGCTGACCTTTGCCTTGTACTTCCGGCCTGTCTACTCGGGGGATCGAAATGTCCGCGTGCGCGTCCAGACCTCCGCGGGCGACCCCGTGGAGCTCGTCGTCGAAGGGCGTGGACGGGACAACGCCACGAAGAGCCCCGACGTCGCGAGCCTGGAGGAGTGGGTGCTCGGCCGGTCCAACGTCACGGCGTCTAATGATTTCATGCCGGGGGCGTTGCTCGTCGACGATGACGGCGGCGTGATCGTGAGCGGCAATGTGAACGGGTGGGGGGACTATTTCAGCGAGAACATTGCCCTGGCCAGGCTCGATCCGTCCGGGAGCATCGCATGGCTCCGGGAGTGGAACGAGGACTACGAACAACTGTCCCACGACGTCGGGGACAATGGCGATCTGGGGGGATCGTCCCAGAGCGTCGCGCTCGACTCGGTTGGGGACGTGTACGTTGCGGCGCGCCGTTCTCAGGGCTCTTCCAACAACATCTTCCAGGCGATGGTTTTCAAGGTCGCCGGGGAGACGGGCTCCCTTGACTGGGCCACCGGGGTGACCGGCGGGTCCGACGCCATCCCGGAGCTGGCGAACGAGAACTTGCAGGCGACCGTGGTGGACGCCTCGATCCCGGGGCGGGTGCTGATGGCTGGCAAGGTCGGGGATTCGGGCGGCATGCTGATAGCCGCGCTCGATTCGGCCAACGGTGAGCTGATCTGGGCCCGCTCCATCGTGTCGTCCGGCACCTCCCGGGCGGGCGCGATTCGCGTGGACGGAGGCTCTGTCTACGTTGGGGGCATCGTGAACAACAAGGGCTTCGTCGCCAAGATCGACGGGGTGACAGGCAGTTCGCCGACGCTTGACTGGGCGAACAGCTACGGCTCCTATGGGGTGGTCCGGTCGCTGGACATCGCAGACGGCAGGCTGCTCGCCGGCTACGAGGTCCGAGGGCTCCCCACCCAATTCGTGGCCGTCGCGCTGGACGCTGCCGATGGTGCGGTGGATTGGGCGAAGGTCTGGGACGCGAACAACTCTGGGGACAACAACAACAGCCTCGTCGCCCGCATCGTCGATGGCGAGGCGGTCATCGCCGGGCGCATCGCCATCGAGCCCTTCGATACGCAAGGCGGCGATGGGTTCCTCCTCCGGCTCGATATGGCGGACGGCGCCTACGTCAACGGCGCCTTCTTCTACAATGGGAAGGGGGCCGAGGAGATGACGTGGCACAGCGTCACGGGGATGGCACAAGCGCCGGACGGACACCTCTGGATCGTGAGCCAAGGCACACCCGGCAGCAACAACCACAACCACTTCTGGGGCCGCTGGTATCAAGCGATCGACGACACGCTGGAGCTCCCCGGGGGAGACGGGAGCGGTCGTCTCGCCGATTATGCGCTGTCCGGCTCAAGTGTGAGCGGAGTGAGCCTCACCGTGCTCTCCGCCGCGACGGGCCACGACATCGACGGGAGCGGGTTCTGGCAGGACTCCGAGGCGGGCGTCACGGTACAGGACGCGTTCTCCGCGGAGGAGGACGAGCTGCAGATCGGGGTGCACGCCCTCGTGCAGCGCCTCGGATCGCCTGACGAGGCGGACACCGACACCGACACCGACACCGACACCGACCCGGACGACGCCTACGAGGACAATGATGCGTTCTCGGCTGCCTCGCTCCTGACCGCGGGCACCTACAGAGACCTCTACGCTGGCAGCTACGACGACGATTGGTTCAGCGTCGAAGTCTGTGCGTCCGGCGCGCTTACGGCCACGACCTCGTTCGTCCACGCCAGCGGAGATCTGGACCTCGAGCTGTACGCGAGCGACGGTACCCTCACCTCGTCGTCGGCCGGCACCGCGGACACCGAGTCTGTCACGGGCACCGCGGGCCGGAGCGACGACACGTTCTACGTTCGGGTCTTCGGCTACGCGGGCGCGATCAACACCTATGCGCTCACAGTGTCCCTCTCCGGCTGCTGACCGTCAGCGCCGCTGCCCTCCGTCGTCGCCTCACCCCACTGACGGCTGTGGGCCCGCACGACCTCGGTGCGTGCGGGGGGCACCTGAGCATCCGGGGCCGGTTCGCGGAGGCGTCGAATGCGCCCCGGCTCGGCCGACCACGGTGGCGCTCCCGGCACCGCGATGGACGCGCGGTTAGTCGGCCTCCGCCTGCTCCCCCCCCGCAAGAAGCCCTGCCCATGACCCCGAGCGCCTCGCGCGCCCTCCAGATGATCGCCGGCGTCGCCACGGCGGCGCTCACTCTTGTGGTGCTGCCAAGGGTGTGGTGCGGGCGCGACGCAGACGGGTGGTACGACGGGAGCCCCGCGCTCGAGCGCGCCCTCGCGATGGAGCTGGTGGGGTTTGAGGCGGAAGACACCGAGACGCGCGCGGCGGGCTCCAGCCGCTACGCGGGCGAGTGGGCGCTGGTGACCCACCAGATGGTCGCGCTCGGGCTGGCCCAGTTGTGCATGTCCCACCCGGAGTGGAGAGCAGAATTCGCGCCCGTGGCCCGGACCGCCGCCCTCCGAAGCTTCCTTCCCGAGATGCGGGACTTTGGGACAGAGGCCTGGGGTGAGGATGCCCTCTCCCCAGAGGTGCTCGCAGGCCCCCACGGACACGCCTATCTGGCCTACTCGGCCCTCGCGATCGGGATGAGCCTGCTGGTCAGCGACGAGCCGCTGCCCGCCGACGTCCAGGCCGACTACGACGCGCTGATCGCCGCGTACATCCGGCGGCTGGACGCGTCCGGGACCGGCCTAATCGACACCTACCCGGGCGAGGCCTACCCGACCGATGTGGCAGCCGTCGCCGGCAGCATCGCCGTCCATGGCCGCGTGACGCGGACCTGGCACAGGGCCACGCTGACGCGCTGGGCTGACGGCGTTCGGGAATCCCAGATCGACCCCGGCTCCGGCCTTGTGTTCCAGCGGCTCGACGCTCGGACCGGGAAGGCGCACGATGCCCCCCGCGCCTCGGGCACCGGCCTCGCCGCCTACTTCGCCGGCTTCGCCGACCGGTCGATCTCTCGAGATCTCACCAGCGGCATCCTGCGCCAGGAGCGCACCTTCCTCGGCTTCGGCGGCATCCACGAGTACGCCCCCGGCCACGACGGCCCGGGTGACGTCGACAGCGGGCCGGTCATCCTGGGCGTCTCCGTGTCCGCCACCGGGTTCGCGCTCGCCCCGTTTCGGGCGAACGGTCACCGGGCGCAGTTCATGCGGATCTACCGGACAACGGACCTTTTCGGTTTGCCAGACACCATAGGATGGGGCGATCCGGGCGGTCGGTTCCGGTTCCGGACCGGCGGCCCGATTGGCAACGCCCTCCTTTTCGCGTTCCTCACGTCCGGACCGGAGGTCGCGCCATGAGAGGGCTCGAGACGGATGCACCAGACCACCCCCTGGACATCACCGATGATCCCGGGGATTGGCTTGGCGAGACCGGGTGGCGGCCCGGTGCCAGAGGACTCTGGAGGCTGGTGACATCGGTTTTTTTCGCGGTGCGCCCCGCCCTGGGGGTGCTGCTGGCCTATGGGTTGAGCACCGTCGCGTTCTCATCGGTCAGCGCCCGCGGAGGGCTCCTGACCCCGGATGCGAGCGTTGACCCCGTCGTTGTCGGCTTGGGTCTGCTCGCGTTGTCCCTGCGGCTCACTGTGCTTTGGGTGGCGCTGCCCATCGCGGCCGGGCGAGTGGTCGCAGCGGTGGTTGGCTTGGCGGCGAATGGGCGGAGCTGAACGGCTCCTACGGGACCGACCCCACGGTGACGGTCATCTCGCTGCCGATGTCGTCGGCCATCGCCTGTGGGGTCAGCTTGGTTCTGGCGAACCCCAACAGGCATGAGCCGAGCGCGGCGTTGCCACTCGAGTCCGCGAGTATATGCAGATCGGGCTGCCCCAGATCGTCGGCGGTCCACTCCAAACGGAGCTTCCCTTGGAGGTCAGGGGCGTCCTGCAGGCCCTCCGAGACACAGTCCTCAAACCCGCTCTGTAGGCTCTGTTCATCCAACGCCGCGGCTCCGGAGACGGTCGAGAGTTCAACGCGCGGCGTGCGCCGGCCAGGGTGGAGAATTCCCGACAGACCGAAATGGGTCGGGTTCCAAGAGCGATAGAGCAGGTGGCCGCGCTTGTTGAGACATCCGGTGTCACCAAGGCCCCACGGGGTATTCAGTGGAATGACCGAGAGCATCGCGTCCGGGGCGAGATCGACCGGGGCGGACGTCGCCGCCGGAGCGGCCATCCACGCGGTCGGCCGGTCGGCGGGTGTTCCGGTTTCGATTCCGCTCATCAGGGCCCCCTCCGTGTAGACCGAGGAGACGGCGAGCGCGGCGCGAGCGCCCGATTCCGCGCTCACCGAATCCTCTACCGCGGGCTCGACGATCAGCGCGGCGCTCTGGTGCTCCGGGTCGCCGAGCGGGGCGAGGAGCTCCCGCAGCGCGGTCGTCAGCGCCGCGGCGTTGACGTCGCCTCCAGCGCCCGCGACGGTTCGGTCCTCCGAGAAGTTTGGGTGCTGTCGAAACA
>SHYV01000087.1 GCA_009692605.1 Myxococcales bacterium | reverse complement strand
GTGTCGCAGGCGAGGTAGTCGGCCAGCAAGAGCAGCGTCGTGAGCCGCATGGCCTGGTAGGCGACGAAGATCGTGTTGTCCAGGCGATCGCTGGCGGAGAGCGAGGCGTCCTGCGCGTGGTGCAGCGGGTAGGCCACGGGGAAGGGCAGGTGATCGAGCGTGGAGACGACGACGGGGGCCACAACCGCGGGCCCGGCTTCCAGCGCGATCACGACCCGCTCGCACTCCTCGCAGTACCAGCCCTTGCGCACCCGCTCAAGGTCCTGATCGACATGGGTTGGACAACGCGGCGTGGGGCCCTCAGCTCTAAGGCAACGTAGCCCGGGGCTGGGCTTCAGGCCTGTTGGGGGCTCCCCGAAAGCCGCGATGCCCGCAGGCCGGTGCCAAGAACTCGCGGCGGCGTCACCCAAGTGGGAGGGCGGTCTCGACCTCTCCACCTTGGCCGAGGGCGCAGCGTGCTGGCGCGCGGTGCTGGTGTTCGCCGAGTCGGTCCGTGAGCGCCAAATTTCTCATTGAGCCTGGGTGTAGAGAGCCAGCCCGATGAAGGAGGCGATGCCGAGGCTGGTCAG
Source organism: Myxococcales bacterium (assembly GCA_009692605.1). Classification (GTDB taxonomy): domain Bacteria; phylum Myxococcota_A; class UBA796; order UBA796; family SXON01; genus CAIUMM01. The sequence goes on along the minus strand of SHYV01000087.1, from coordinate 18,458 downwards.
TATTACCCCGGGGGCGCCGCCCGCTTCCGCCAACGCTGCGGGCCTCCTGAGGCTTCGGAAGGTCGTCAACCCGTCGTATTCACGCAGGCCGGTCGGATCGGCCCTCGAAGGGTGTCAGAACGGCCCCTATTGTCGAAATCCCGGACCGCGGAGTGGCTCGGCGTTGTCCGCTGGTCGTCGGTGCCCGATGATCGCGCGTCGAACAGCCGCCGGTTGAGCAACGTCACGGGCAGGGGCGCGGTCTCGGGGATGCGCGTGACCTCGTGGATGGCCTCTGCCAGAAGTGGCACCGTGGCGCGGTAGGTCGCGGGCGGCGCGTGTCGGGCCCGCTGGACGGCCGGATCGTGATGGCCTCGTTCGCGGAGGTCCCGGATCACCACCAACCGGTACGCCTCGGCGTCCTCCGCCGAGCCGTGGACGGTCACCTCCGGCTGCGCCGAGTTTCCCTCCGGTCGCTTCTCACGCCAGCGGATCCGCCATCGCCCGCCGCCCTTGTCCTCGATTGACGCCGATGCCATCCTGCCCTACCTTCCCCCGTGGGGTGACCTCTGTGGGGCAGATGTGGGAGCATCCCACCGCGTCTCGGCCGATTATCGGCCGCCTACGACGCTTGAGGAGGATAGGATTTAAAACTGGAAGTAGATGAAGTCCATCCCCGACATCCGTACGAACACGAACATCGCCAGCGCGAACAGGGCCCAGATCGTCGTCTGGACCGGAAGGTACCAGCGAGACGCCTGAATCGCAGGGACCACCCAGCGCTGAACCCCGTGGGCGACGGTCAGGGCCAGCCCAGTCACCCCACCCACCCCGGCCATCACAGCGGTAGCCACCCACTGGTCCCGCGTGCACGCGAACGGGTCCTGCGTCAGCACCATGGCGACCCGGGCGAGGCTGGTCTCCCGGAACAGGTACCAGCCAAAAACGGTGAGCGTGAACATCAACGCGGTCGCGGCCATCGTCGATCCCCTGCCATCGCGAATGGCAGCCGGGACGCGGGGTTGGGCCACCCGGTAAACGGTCTGCAGCACGGCGTGGTAGGCGCCCCAAAGGACAAAATTCCAGGCGGCCCCGTGCCACATCCCCGAGAGCAGCATCGCAGCCCAGATCGCGGCGTAGGTCTGCAGCGCGCCGCCCTTCGAGCCGCCGAGCGAGATGTAGACGTAGTCGCGGATCCAGGACGAAAAAGAGACGTGCCAGCGCTTCCAGAACTCGGACGGGCTGGTCGCCAGGTACGGGCTCTTGAAGTTCTCCATCAGCTCCCACCCCAGCGTGCGCGCGACGCCCCGGGCGATGTCGGTGTACCCCGAGAAATCCGCCAGGATCTGCACTGTGAAGCCGAGCGCAGCCGCGACCACCATAGGCGTAGACGGGTGCGCGACCGAGAAGATCTTGTCCACGTACGGCGACACCGTGTCCGCGATGACCACCTTCTTGAACCCGCCCCACATGGCGAGCCCCACTCCCGAGCGAATCCGCTCCAAGTCGAAGCGGCGCGGGTTCTCGGCCTGCTGGAGGAGGTTGCCCGCGCGCTGGACCGGACCGGCCACGAGGTGCGCGAAGAAGCTGACCGCGAGCAGGTATTCCCAGAGCCGCCGCCGGGCCTTCAGCTCACCGCGGTACACGTCGATCGAATAGGCCATCGACTGGAAGGTGTAGAACGAGATGCCGGCCGGCAGCAGCACGCCGAGCGGGTGGATGGAGTTGGGGATGCCGAGGGCGGTGGCCGCTGCGCCGATGTTCTCAAGGAAGAAGTCGGCGTACTTGTAGTACCCCAACAGGGCGAGGTTGCCGACGAGCGACAGGCTCAACGCGAGCCGCTTGTGCGCCGGCCAGCGCTCCATGGCGAGCGCAGAGAGGTAGTCCATCATGGCGGCGACGTAGAGCAGCACCAGCCAGAACGGATGGACCCAGCCGTAGAAAACGGCGCTGGCGATGATCAGCAGCGTGTTCTGGAAGACGCGCTGGTGGGTGCCCGCGGGCACGCCCCAATACAGCGCAAACAGGATGCCGAAGAACCACAGGAACTCGGGCTGGACGAAGGTCACGGGATCAGGGCTAACCGGTCCCCGGAAGCTCCCCGGGCTACTTTGCACCGTGCCCCGTCCACTCACCCGCGCGTCCATCCGGCTCGCCGTCTGGCCCGAGGACTCGCCCGAGGACTGGCCCGAGGACTGGCCCGAACAGGGCCCCTCCGTGTGGGCCACTTGAACGCAGCCTGCGCCCCCGCTCCGACGGACTACACGCTGGCTCTGGCCCCGGGGCGACGCACGGCCGACCCCACCAAGCGCTGGCTGTACCCCGACTCCACGCTCACCGTGACCGTCGACGCGCCCCGGCTGCAGCTCACCCGGACGGTGACCGGCGCGCCCTGCCCCGCGACCCGCTCGCGTGCCGCCTTGGGTGCTCCCCCGTTCGACTGGATGGTGAACCGGGCCAATCCGGATACCCGGTCCCCGTGACGCCGAGGATCCTGGCCGCGCTGCTCCCCGTGATGATCGTCACGTACGCATACGCCTACCTGTCCGAGGCCCCGCCGCCCGGGGTCGTCCCGGTCAACGTGGCGGCGATGGACAAGGCGATGGCCGCCGAGCCCGACATCGTCGTCCTCGGGAACTCAAAGGTCCGCACCGATCTCGACTTGCCCGCGCTCTCCGCCGCGCTCCCGGGCAACCCAAAGATCGTCGAGCTGCACATCGATGGGACGAACGCCCCCATCTGGTACGCCGCGCTGAAGCGCAGGGTCGCCGACGCCGGACATCACCCGAAGGTGATCCTCGTATACGGCGCGCTCAACATGGCGACGCAGGCCGAGATCGACAGCGAATACAGTAGAAACCTGCTGGCCGACCAGCTCGGCACGCCCGATCCGGTCATCAACCACAAGGTGTACGGGCAAGACGAGGTCAGCCCCGAGTGGCAGCGTGTATTGAACCGCCGAACGCAGCTCCACACCGCGTGGATGAACGGCCTGCGTGACGGGATCGTGGGGCTCCTGTTTGCACCCTCAGCGCAGGTGGACGCACCGGGGCTGCTCGACCGCGGTCAGGCCATCGCCAAGCCCGCGCTGGCCGAGGTCTTCGGCGCGGATGCCATGACGGACACCGAGCGCGCCAGAGCGATCCCGGTGGCAGAGGTGTCCGACGCGCGCACCCCGAAGAAGCTGGATGGTGCCTCAGATACGCTCATTCCCGACATGATCGAGCTGGCCCGGACCATGGGAGCACAGATCGCCTTCCTGCGGGCGCCGATGAGCCACGCGCGGAAAAATCAAGACCTGATCCCGGCGGCGCTGGAGTCGAGCGTGATTGGGGCGATGGCCGAAGGGGGTGCGTCCTACGTGGACCTTCGGCCTTTCGGGCCTCCTGACTCCGCCTATGGTGACGGGACCCACATGAACCCGGGGGGCCGAAGGGCGTTCTCTCCAGCGTTCATCGCCCAATTGAGGAACATCGGTCTCGGGACTGAAAAACTCGTCCCCGCGAACCCCTCCGCGATGCGGGCCCGCCCGACCGTCACCCGAATCGGGGAGGGCCCGGCGCTGCCCTCGTTCAAGTGGGTCCGCGGCAAGTTCGCCTGCGATCATCAGGCCGCGCTGCAAGGCTACGAGGCGCTGAGCGACACCAGCCTGGTGGACGCGGGACATGGGAAGGTCTCCCCGATCCGGGTCACCGAGGACGGTGTGCTGCTGGCGGGGCACGCGCTCGCCGAATCGCTGGTGGAGCGGTGCGGAGGTGGCGGGATGGGAATGGCCCCGGGCGGGGCGGGCAGGGGCGGAGGGGGGGTGGGCGAATCTCTCCATTTTCGGTCGGCGATGAAGTTCACTCCAAGCGGGGCGGACCCGACTGCGACCGCTGACTACACGTACAGCTTCGCATTGGACCCGGCCGTCCCGACCATCGGTGCGGGGTTCGAGGAGGCCTACTGGGTGTACCCCGGGACCTCCCTCGACATCGAATTCGTCCCCGGCACCGTGCCCGAGAGCTCCCGGTTCGGCGTGGAGGTGCTCGCGTTCGCGGCCGGGTCGTTGGGAGCGGCGCGATCCAGCGCCCACGGGACCGCGGTCGTCGATGCCGGGGCCGGTGAGGTCCCGTTCGTGGAAGCGGGCGCGGTGCTCGAAGCGCGCGGCACGCTTCGAGGAAAACGGCTCTCCATCCGCACGACGCCCGACTCGCCTTGGCTGCTGGTGCAGCGCGTCTCGGTGGAGGTGCCCGACGAGACAGGGGGCGCATGGCACCTGCTCGGTGGGGCCCCGGTGGAGACGCTGGTGGACGTGCTCTCCGCCCCAGTGAGGTTCCCGCGGCCACCCCAGACGCTCTACGGGCCGAATGACCGACCAAAAGAAGCGCCATGGCGCGCGGGCAATTGGATCTTCCCGGTCGGCCACCTCGGTGTGCCCTCGATTGAGGACACCAACCGCGTGGCCGGCACCGGCTGCTCCGCCCTGCGGCTGCTCATTGACGGCACGCCGGCCGAGACCCCCGTACCCGGGACGACCACCCCCATGGCAGACGCTGTTCATTCCAACGACAGGATGATGGTGCGCACATGGGACCAGAGCCCGCCGCCACAGAGCCCCAGCAACTTCAGCTTTCGCCTGGACCCGGAGCGGGCCTGCAAGCAGGCTCGCTGGATCTACCCGGGCGATCATGCGATCTTCACGATGAAGCCGGATTCCCTGGCGAGCTTGCGTCAGGCAGCCACCGCGCTGCGGATAGGCGCGGCGGTGTTCGGCGCGCCAGCCGCCCCTCCGAGCGCCGCCGCGCCGTTCCACGTGCGGGTCTCGTTGGGCGACGTCGTCCACCTCGACGAAGATGTCGCTTTGGAGCGCCTCAGTCAGGTGCTGACCTTGCCCCTAACGATCCCGCTGGCGCGGGGGGCGCCCCCGCCGATCGTGGAGTGTTCTTTCCCGGAGCGAAGCGCGGACCGCACCTGGGCGCTGGTCACCGCGCTCTCATTCGTGGAGTCCGCACCGCAGGTGTTCTGAACCCGGCGCGCTGCCAGTAGCGCCTGCGCTCCGACCCCTGATTCATGATAGCAGGCCCCCCCTGTTCGCTGATCCCGTGCCTTTCGCCTGTTTTTGAGGTCCGCTTATGCCTACCCACCCGAACCGTGACGCCATCTACTCCTCCATCGTCGGGGCGCTGCCCGTCGGGCCCCCGGCCGAGACCGAGGGGCGTGATGCGTTCGCACGGGCGGCGCTGACCCAGAGCCGCACCGCCAACTTCGAGGCCCTGGAGCCTGCGGCCGCCGCCGGCCACCTCGCCGAGGTCTGGGACTTCGTACGAGCGGCCCAAACCGACGCCTCCACCGTGAGCGTGCGCCAGGACGGCAGCGGTGCCTCGCTCCTCTCCGTCATGCGCGACCAGCCGTTCATCGTCGACACCATCCGCAAGGCGCTACGTGCCCACGGTGCCACCAACGTCCGCGGCTTCCACGTCGTCGTCCGGTTGGTCCGGACCGGCAACGACGTCCGTCTGGGCTCCGATGGCGAGGGGCGGCCCGAGTCAGTGCTGCGCTTCACGTTCGACGGGTTGGATCCGGCCTGGCTCTCGGCGGTCGAGGATGACCTCCGTGACCGCTTGCGGCTCGCCGTTGGCCTCGTAGCCGACTTTGAAGCCATGACCGCGACCATCGAGGCCACGGCGGACTCCGCGTTCGATGTCTCCGGAGAGGATGGCATCGAAACCGCCGAATTCCTGCGCTGGATCCTCTCGGACAACTTCGTCATCCTGGGAATCAGCCGGTTCGCCCCAACCGGGGCAGCGCCCATCCTGCTCGGCGCCGACCGGACAACGGACAGCCCGCTTTGGCCGGCAGCGGAGCAAGCGCCCTTCGAGGGCATCGTCCAGGTCCGCAAGGACTCGGTCGAGGTTCCCGTGCATCGCAACGGCCGTGTCGATGTGATCCGGATCAACCTGCCGACGGGCCAGACGGTCATCCGCGGCCTGTTCACCCACCGCGCCCTCACCCAGCCCTGCCGTCACCTGCCCATCCTCCGCCGCACCCTCGCGGCCGTGCTGGCCGACTCGATGCAGCGCCCGAACAGCTACCGCTACCGCGGATTGGCGAACATCTTCGACTCCCTGCCCACCGAATGGTTGTTCGCGGCCACGACCGAAGAGATCCGCTCCGTCATCGAGCTCGTCTTCGACGCCGAGCAAGACCAGCAGGCACGCGTCCACATCGCCCAGAGGGACTTCGGCACGACGTTCACCCTCATCTCGCTCCCCGAGCGCCGCTACTCAGATGAGGTCCGGAGCCGGATCGTCGCGCTGCTGGCAGAAATTACCGGGGCGACCTACACGGACTCAGGGCTGTTCGCCGGGCGCTTCGACTCCGTCCTGCTCCAAATCTACCAGACGGGGACCCGCGCGCTCACCGCCGAGGACAAGGCGAGCCTGCAGACCCACGTGGCGCAGCTGACCACTCCGTGGTCCGAGCGAGTCAGCGAGGCCTTCGGCGAGGCCTTCGGCTCCCACGCCCCCGTCATGCTCGCCCGGTACGGCGAGGCTTTTCCGACCGGTTACACCGAGGGCATCAGCGGGGCGCAGGCCGTTCGCGACATTCGGCAGCTTGAGGCGAGCCGACACGACGGGCAGAGCAGCCGTACGACCGCCTGGCTCGGCGACGTCAACGGGAGCGTCCACCTTCGCATCTACCAATCGAAGGAGGTTCTGCTCACCGACCTGATGCCGGTGATCGACAACTTCGGCGTCGTGATCACCGACTCGAGCGTCTTCGCCGTGAAGCCCCGAAGCCTACCGCCGCAGCACATCGACCTGTTCCGCGTCGCCCACGTGCCTGGGGTCCAGACGCCGGAGCTGCTCGCGCGCAGCGCCCGCTTCGAGGACGGGCTGGCAGCGGTGTTCGGAAAGCACATGGCCTCCGACCCGTTCAACAAGCTGCTGCTTCGCGCCAACCTGTCTTGGCAGGAGGTGGACCTGGTCCGCGCCTATTTCGGGTACGCGAAGCAGCTTGGCCTAAAGCACCTGATGGTGCGCGTGCAGGACATCCTGCTGAATCAGGCCGGCTGCGTGACCGCCATCGTCTCCTTGTTCCACGCGAAGTTCAACCCGGAGCTCCCCGGCGATCGCGCGGCGGCCATCGCCAGCGCCCAGTCCGTCGTCGACGAGCGCCTGCGGGCGATCCGCACCAACGATGAAGACGTGGTGCTGCGTACGCTCGCCAACCTCGTGGATGCGTCGCTGCGCACCAACTTCTACCGCAACGACCGGGTTTGCCACTACATCAGCTTCAAGGTGGATCATGCGAAGGTCAAGAGCATGCCGGTCCCCCGGCTGATGGTCGAGATCTACGTGCATCACCGCGAGGTCGAAGGCCTCCACCTGCGCGGCGGGCCGATCGCACGGGGTGGGCTTCGCTACTCGGACCGCGCCGATTTCCGCACGGAGATCCTTGGCCTGGTCACCACCCAGATGGTGAAGAACGTCGTGATCGTGCCCGAAGGCTCGAAGGGCGGCTTCTACATCAAGTACACCATCGACGACCCGGCCGAGCGCAGGCGCAAGGGCGATGAGCTCTACCAGATCCTCATCCGCGGCATGCTCGATGTCACCGACAACATCGTGACGGTGCGCGACGCGAACGGCGTAGCCCGGTCCGAAGTCGTGCACCCGCCGCGGGTCGTGCACCACGATGGCAACGATCCCTACCTCGTCGTCGCAGCCGACAAGGGCACCGCACACTTGTCCGACACCGCCAACAAGCTGTCGCTGGCCTATGGCTTCTGGCTGGGTGACGCCTTCGCGTCGGGCGGGTCAAAGGGCTACGACCACAAGGTCATCGGCATCACCGCGCGAGGGGCGTGGGTGCTCGTCAAGCGCAACTTCCGGGAGATGGGCCTGGACGCCCATGTCGACGAGTTCACCTGCATGGGGGTCGGCGATTGCGGGGGCGACGTGTTCGGAAACGGCGTCATCGAGACCGACAAGATGAAGCTGCAGGCGGCGTTCAACCACGTCCACATCTTCCTCGACCCCAACCCCGACGCGGCACGAACCTACGTCGAACGGCGCCGGCTCTTTGATGGTGTGCTCGGCTGGGATCACTACAACAAGGCCCTGATCTCCGCAGGCGGCGGCGTCTACGACCGCAAAGCCAAGACCATCCCGCTCTCCCCGGAAGTGAAGGCCATGCTCGGCACGCTCGAGGACGAACTGCCACCCGATCAGGTCATGACGCTGATCCTCAAGATGCCTGTCGACCTGTTCTGGTCCGGCGGCATCGGGACGTACGTTCGCGCGTCGTGGGAGACCAACGCCGACGCGAACGACCCGCCCAACGACGCCGTCCGCATCGCCGCGCCCGAGCTGCGCTGCAAGTGCGTCGGCGAGGGCGGCAACCTCGGCTTCACGCAGAACGCCCGAGTCGAGTACGCGCTCAACGGTGGGCGCATGAACACTGACTTCGTCGACAACTCCGGCGGGGTCGACACGTCCGACCATGAAGTCAACCTCAAGATCCTGCTGAACCCGATGGTCAGCTCGGGGAGGATCACCGAAGCGCAGCGCAACGACTTCTTACGGTCGATGACCGACGAGGTCGCGCAGTACGTGCTGGAGGACAACAACTCAAACGGCCGGCTGATCTCGCTGGACGTGGTCCGATCCGCCCGGGACCCGAACCCCTACGGCCGCGCGATTGACTGGCTCTGCAACAAAGGCAGCGTCAGCCGAGCGTTCCTCTGCCTACCGACGGACGACGATTTGCGTCGCCGCGCGGCCTCCCGACAGGGTTTGGTTCGGCCCGAGATCGCGACCGTTCAGGCGCACGTCAAGATGCACGTGTACAAGATGCTGCTGGCGGAGACCACCGAGAACATCACGAGCGCCATCCCGACGTTCAACGACATCGTGATGAACTACTTCCCCCCCGCGGTCCGCACGACCTACGGCGCTGACGTGCCCGGGCACATGCTCCACAAGGCAATCGGGATGACGGTGCTCCTCACCACCGTCGCGACGGATGCCGGCTCGCACTACTTCCCGATGATGATGGACCTCACCGGAGCCTCGGCAGCGCGCGCGGCGGGCGCCTGGCTTCACGCGATGAAGCTGACCGGCGGCAACGAACTGAAGGCGGCGCTCATCTCAGCCAACGCACGGCCGGAGGGCGCCTACTACGCCTGGACGCTCTACACCGACAGCCTCGAGGCGCTCGTCGCCTTGTGGCTGGCGCCCGGAAGCCCGGGACCGTCCGCCGAGGACCCCGAGAGCTTCGCAGCCGCGCTCGCCGCGCTCGCTGCAAACCGCACCGCGGCGGACGCGAACAGCGCACGCGCACGCGTGGTCCAGCATGTCGCCAAGGGCATCCCGGAAGCGGTCGCGGCGCGAATCGTCGATGCGTCCAACGCCGCGCAGGCGAGTGAGGTCTGCGCCGTGGCGCGCGCCAGGAACGAGTCCATCCAGATCGCCGCCCGTCGCTATCAGGCGATCGGACAGGCCAGTCGCCTGCTCGCTGCCACACGCGCGGGAGGGCGCGGCGAATCCCGCTGGGACCCCGTCGCGCGCGGGATCCTTCGGCTCCGGTACGCCGCGTTGCTCCGCGAGGTGGTGACGAAGGTGGACGCCGGGTCTAGCCTCACGCTCGGCGTGGATCGCGCGGCAGAGGCGCTCGCCGCCGGGCCCCTGAAGGAGATCGCGCGCATCGTCGATCAGGTGGTTGGAGAGACGCCTGACGTCGCCTCGCTGCTGGTCGGAGAGCAGCAGATTCGCGCTGTGATGTAGTCGCGAGGGGCTGCTGACGAGGGGAGTCCCGCTCAGGCGGGACCTACCCCCGAATCGCCTTCAGCCACTCGGCGTCCAGAAACCGCTCGCCGTCCTCACGGGACAGGTTCGCGGCCAGCGAGCGCGCGAGCGCATCCGCCACCCGCCGATGTCGCGCCACCGCCGCTTCATCCGCGGAGTGGCCCGCCGCGATGCAGTGACCCTTGAGGCTGTAGTAGCGGAACCCCGCGGCATCCGCCCGACGGATCGCAGACTCTCCCCGGCGAGTCGCTTCGGCGCGGTCGCCGAGCTCTGCGTACACGTGGGCCAACGAGAGGTCTAGGCGACACTCCTGGTAGGACCAGCGGGTCCCCGGATGGTCGAGCGCCGCTTGCAGCAACCTCCGGGCACTCTCGCGGTCCCCTTCATGCGCGGCCAGCCGAGCACTCCAGGAGAGCACGATTGGCGCGAAACCCTCGGTGTCATGCCGGGGAAGGAGCGGCTCCAGCGAGCTGAGGCACCCGCGGACGAGCCCGAGATCGCCGAGCGCCCAACCGGCGCGGATCATGGCGACCTGGATCACCACCTCCTCGTCCTTGTGGTCGAGCGCCCGAGCGATCTCCAACGCGCCATTGGCTTCGACGAGGGCCTCGTCATACCGCGCGAGGTCCACGAGCAGCACCGACTTGTGGTGCCGGCCACGAGCCATGCCGAGCGGGTGATGGATCTCGCGCGCGAGCTGACAGGTCTTCTCGGCGAGCTCAAGCCCACGCCGCAGGTTGCCAGTGAAGTGGTGGATCTCGACGAGGTTCACGCGGGCGGTGGACAACCCGGAGAGCATGCCAACCCGCTCGAAAATTTCTGCGGACTGCTCGAAGTGGCGCCGCGCCTCTCCAGCCTGCCCCTTCCCGAGCGCGACCAGCCCGAGACCGTTGTAGGCCCAGCCCAGGCTGCGCTCGTCTCGGACGCTCTCAGCGACTGCGAGCGCCTCAACCCAGTAATGACGAGCCGCCTCAAGCTCGCCCCGGTACCAGGAGACGACTCCGAGGCCGTGCAGCGGCATGACCCGGAGCGTCGGGTCGCTGACGCGCTCAGCGAGCCGCACCGCCTCGCGGTACTCCGACTCCGAGAGTTCGAGATCCGCATCATGCCGCGAAAGACGGCCGCGCGCAGTGTGGATTCGAGAGAGCAGGCGTTCATCCCCGATCTCGCGACCCACCTCGAGAGACTGCTCCAACGCCTTGCTCACCTCGGCCCAGCGCCCCAGATGCTCCAGCGCCTCAGCCCGGAGCAGCATCGTCTCCGCCAACAAGCGATCGGCGTCTTCCAGGGTGATGTACTCCCGGGCGTCGGGCTCGATGGCCAGCGCGCGGTCGAGGTACACGAGTGCCTCAGCGACGAAGGACCGCCCGAGCAACCGCTGACCGGACCGCAACAAGTAGCTGTAGGCCTTACCGGGCACCTCCCCCTGCTCGAAGTGCCAGGCGAGCGCCTCGACCACGAGGTTCGCGCGCCTACGATACGTACGCTCCAGCGCCTCGCCGATCAGGCGGTGGTAGCGGGTGCGGGCCCGCGGGGCGACCTCGGCCTGCAGCAGGTCCCGAACTCGGGCCTGCGCCAGATCGATGTGCTCCTCGCCCTCGACGCGCCGCTCGCGTATCAAGCCGGCGTCGATCAGCTCGTCCGCCGCGCTCAGGATCTCCTGCTCGTCGAGCAGCGAAGCCGCGGACAGCAGCGGGATGGTCATCTCCTGGTTGCCGACCGCCAGCACCTGAGCGATCTCTCTGGCGTTCGCGGACAGCGCCTGGATCCGGGTGACCAGCCCCTCGCGCACCGACCGCGGGATCGGCAACGCCAGCCGCAGCAGCTGCGCCTCGTCCACCACGAGCCGGGCGTGGCCATCCTCGGGCTTGATCGTGCCCTGCTCCACGAGCCCCCGCATCATCTCGGTGATGAACGCGGGGTTGCCTTCACCCTCCTTGTGCAGCCGACGTGCGAGGAGCCGCGACGGGCCATCGTCCGGCAGCAGCGCGAGGACGAGCTCTTCCACGGCGGCTGAGGTCAGCGGCCGCACCGGGATCATGACCGGGACGACCCCGGTGGAGGAACCCGACAACAAGGCTTCGAACCGCGCATCCGATGTGCCCGGAGTCCGCGTCAACAGCCAGATCAGCGGCTCATTCGCCAGAGCCAGCGTATTTCGGACCAGGTATTCGATCAGCTCCACGCCGACATCGTCCGCTTCGTGCGCGTCTTCGATCAGGATCAGCCGCGGCGGCGAGTTGGTCAGCATCTCGCGGAAAGCGGCGTAGACCCCGTACCGCTCGAGCTTGTCGTCGCCCTCGAGCCCGTAGAGCTGCTGGAGTGCCCGGGGCACGCTCACCGTCTCCCCCTTCAGCGTATCCACGAGGCTCCGAAACGCGGCCAAAGGCCCCCCAGCACCGCTGGCCCGTATCCGCAGCGACGCCACCCCGGCGCTTCGTGTGAGGTCGCGCGCGAGGCGCCCCATGCGCGACTTGCCCAACCCGTGCGCACCCTCGACGATGACGAGCGAGCCGCACTTGCCACCGGCCGCCTTGCCCTCCAGCAACGCGGCGACCGTCTGAGCGAGGATCGCCGATTCTTCGGTACGGGAGACGAGGACGGGCGGCCAGGAACCGTCGTCGACACGAAGCGTATTGGCGTCCGCGCCCTCAAGAACGTGGAGCAGATGCGTCGCGCTCGAGAAGCGCTCTCCAGGCTCCTTTTGCAGGAGGCGCATGCAAATGTCCTCCAGCTCCGGAGGAACACTCGGAGCGATCTCTCTGGGTGGACGGGGTGGACGGTGCAGGTGCTTGTCGAGGTACCCAGCCAGCGTGCGGGCGTTGAACGGCCGCCTCCCCGTCAGCATGAGGTAGAGCACCGCCCCCAGCGAGTACAGATCGGTGCGGGCATCGATCTTGCCGCCGTTGATCTGCTCGGGCGCGATGTAGGCGACTGTCCCGAGCACCTCTCCGTGGGCGGTGAACTCGGTGACACCCGACTCCTTCACCACCCCAAAGTCCATGAGCTTGACCGCGCAGGGGCCACGCCCTGCCGCGCTGTCGACGTCCGCGGCTGACCCACCGGACGGTGCGTCGCCGATCAGCATGATGTTCGCGGGCGTGACGTCGCGATGAACCAGACCGCGCAAGTGCACGTACTCGAGCGCCCGCGCCACCTGCACGAGGACATCTCGCGCACGCTGGAACCGCTCCGCTGCCGGCAGCTCCTGCCACGTCTCTACGGCGGCGCGCAGGTCCTCGCCGTCCACCAGCTCCATCACAAAGTAGGGCCGCCCTTCGGGCCTCGGAGCGTCGGCCTGATCAAGCCCGCGTCGCCCGGCCAGCGGCGCGCCCAACCCAGCCGCATAGTCAGCGGGAGGCTGAGAGTCGCCAGGGTCGAGGCTCGGCGGACCAGAGCCGCTGTCCACCCCCGTCCACCAACCCCAGTCGTAGACGGCGGTGATGTTCGGGTGGTGCAGCTTCGACAAGGCCCGGAACTCGCGACGAAAGCGCCGCTCGACCTCATCCGGGCTCCCGCTCGGATTCATCAACTTGATCGCCCGCCGGACCCCGCTCTCCGGCCACCTGGCCTCGTACACCGTGGCCATCCCGCCGCGCCCCAGCAGCCGGATGACCTCCCAACCCGCGATGCGCGTCCCCGGCATCGGATCGGCAAGCGACGCGTGGGCCGCACCACCGGACGCGGACGTCTGCACGGGCCTCAGAGGTTTTAGAATGAGATCACTCACCGCGGCGCTACCTTCCCGTTACGATCTATACTCGCGCGGGCCCAGCCTGTCTCTCCCGACCATCGCGTGGTTGACCCAACGGAGCTTTTGATGAAACTCGAAGCGTTCGCATGGACCGATCCCGGACCCGTGCGCGAGAACAACGAGGACAGCTTCTTCGTCGAGGAAGACGTTGGACTGTTCGTCGTCGCCGACGGGATGGGTGGCCACGCCGCCGGCGAGATCGCCTCCCGCATCGCGGTGGACACCGTTCGGGAGCTCCTGCAAGGGTCGCTCGACCCCGAAGAGACGCGCCTCGACCGTGATGTGGAGGACCCCGCCGACGTCCTCCGGGAGCGACTACGCTACGCGATGAACCAGGCCAGCGCCCGAATCCGGCGGGAGGCCCAGATGCACCCCGCCTACTCAGGGATGGGCACCACGCTCTGCGTGCTGCTGATCGAAGCAGACGCCGCCCACATCGCGCACGTGGGGGACTCCCGAATCTACCTGGTGCGAGACGGCACCATCCACCGCCTCACCCGCGATCACACCGTTGTGCAACAGGAAATCGACGCCGGGCGGCTCACTGCGGCGATGGCCCGACAGGTCCCTCACCGAAACTACCTGACACAGTCCGTCGGCTACCACGGTCCCGTCGAGCCCGACACCGCGACGCGGCCTGTCCTGCCCGGAGATCTGTTCGTGCTCTGCAGCGACGGCCTGACCGACCCGCTCGATGACCCTGAGCTTCAGGAGATTTGCGCCAACGCGCACCCCAGTGACCTCGCAGAAGTGCTGGTGCGCGCGGCGCTCAAGGGCGGGGGTGAGGACAACATCACGGTCATCACCGTACGCGTACTCGAAGACTAGCAGCAGCTCGTCGTCGTGTCATCGGACGCCGCCGGAAGCCCAGTCGTCACCACGCTGCGCGCCGCGCTGACCGCGCTGGACAGCGGGGACCGGGGCCTCGCCGTGGCGCACCTGGCCGAGGTGTGGTCGGCGACCCGGGACCCGGACGTGGCGCGCATCGTAGTCGGGCAGTGCGGCGCGGAGGTGGACTTGCCCCGAGGCCCCCCAGAGGCTCGGGAGGAGCGGTGGGCGACGGTGTGGGGGGCCAACCCGCTCGCCCGGAGCGCTCTCGCCAAGGTGCCGTGGCCGTCGGTCTGGAGATTAGCGCTGCTGCGGGTCGAAGCGATGGCGAAGCACCCCGACCCGAGGGTCGGCGACGTCCTGCTCGGGCTCGAGGGCCATTGCCAGTCCAGCACCGCCTTTCCGCTGTGGCGGCGAGTGGCGAGAGTGCTGGGCGATCAGGGGGGCGTGCCGCACATGACCTTCGCCCGCGGGTTGGAGCATCGTGTGCCAGCGGGCCCCCCGTCCTACCGGGCGCTGCTGGCCAACGGGCCGCCGGCTGCGGTGGAGCTGGAGCCGGAGGCATCGGCCCTGGTGGCGACGCTCGACCGCCGGCTCGGGCGGCCCAGGGGTGGCCCGGACCTCGCTCCCCTGCTCGCCGAGGTCTACGCCCATCCCGACGACGACGATGTCCGCCTCGTCTACGCCGATGCGCTCGCCGCAGAGGGGGACCCGCGGGGGGAGTTCATCCAGCTTCAGGTCGCGTCCGCAGAGCGCTCCTCGCGCGGACTGCCCGCGAGCACACCGGTGGAGCAGCGCATCAGCGCGCTGCTGCGCCAGCATGGCGAGGGTTGGGTCGAGGGCACTGGCGTCGGGCTGCTGAAGGAGGGGCGTGTCTTTCAGCGCGGCTTTCTCGTCGCCGGGATCTGGAATGACGTGGGCGACTCGGTGCCCCACCCAGCGTGGAGGCTGGTGGAAGAGGTGAGAGTCGGACGGGGCCGGTCGTCCCCGCTCAGCGCGATCTTCCGGGCGGCCCTGCCGCGGCTCCAGCGACTCTACGGGGTCGACCACATCCGCCTGCCGGACCTGCTGGCGACCCGCTACCCCGAACAGCTCACTCACCTCGGCTACGTACCGGCAGCGGACGCGCTCCCGCCCCCCCACCGGTTCCCGGCCGTCACGGAGCTGCATGTCGGGCTCGTCGTACACTGGCTGGGGCCCTTTCCGGGAGGCACGGTGATGTCGCTAAGGACTCTGCGCGCATGGGAGAAGGTGCAGCGCTGGGTTTTGCACCACCACCAGTACGGCCTCCGCCTGCAGGAGACATGGTGCGCGCCGCCGCAGGTCACCTCGGTGGTGCACTGCCACTGGAACGGCCGATTCGGTGCCCCCGAGGGGTGGGTCACCACGCTGAAGCGCCCGGACGACGGTGCGATGCGCTTCGTGCACATCCGCTGGGGGGGCGGGAGCCACCGAACGCTCAACGAGCTGGCGTCCATCCTTAGCGAAATGCCGGAGGTCGAGTCCCTGACCGTGGAGGTGCCGGTCGGGATGAATGAGCAGGCCGCCGCAGCCGCCCGCCGGGAGACCAGACGACGGCATGGGCACTGGATCGCGCCGCCCACTGGACTGACGGGCGCGCGAGCGCCACGGCTCATCCCGACGTAGGGGTGGAGGCCCAGGGGGACGACCCGGTCGACAAGCGAATCTCGAACACCGATCCGGGGCTCCCGGGCCGGTAGGTGAGCGTCCCGCCCGCATCCTCCACCGACTGCCGGGCGACGACGAGCCCGAGCCCAGTCCCGTCCACCCGCGTGGTGTAGAACGGCTCGAACAGGTGGGGAAGCGCGCAGTCCGGCACCCCGCGCCCGTCGTCCTCGACCGCGAGGGTCAGCGCCCCCCCCCGGCCGATCTCCACGAACCCCACCCGAACAATGATGTGTTTGGCCCCGGCTTGCGACGCGTTCTGAAGCAGGTTCAGCAGCGCCCTACGCACTACCCCGCCGTCCATGTCCATGACCCAACCGTCGGTCCCCGGCATGACCACGACACTGGCGTCGACGCCGACTCGCCGAAGGGCCTCCTCCTCCACGGCGACCACCGAGCGGGCGAGCGCCACGGGATCCTCAGGCGCCAGCGCTGGAGCAGGGCGCCGAGCCAGATCCAGATACCGTTCAGTGACAGCTTCTAACCTACGTATTTCAACCATCAGCCCCACCGCCAGCGTCTCCGCCTCCTGTTGACTGGGGAACTCTGCGGCCCGCACGTCCTCCAGCAACAGCTCCACGTTGAGCGAGAGCGCATTGAGCGGGTTCCGCACCTCGTGGGTCACCTGCGCGAGCATCTGCCCAACGGTGGCGAGCCGCTCGGAGCGCACTCTACGCTCGCGCTCCGCATCGCGCTCGGCCACCGCCACCGCCATCGTGCTGACCGCCCTCGCCAAAGTGGCGATCTCGTCGTCCCCAACCAGATCCAGCCTCGGCAACGGCTGCCCAGCCGCCATCCGCCGCACGGCCTCGGTGAGGTGCTCCACCGGACGAAGGGCACGCCGCGCCGCCGTGAGCACGAGCACCGCCACCAACACGGCCACGCCCCCGCTGACCAGAGCGGTCCGTACCCCCTCCGCCTGCGCACGCGCAGTCTTGTCGGAGACCGCGGTGATGCGGCTGTCAGAGAGCGCTCCGAGCTGGAGGATCTCCTCGCGCAGCGGAGCCACGCCATCGACCGCTCGTGCTCGGAGCGCGGTCTCGACCTCGTCGATCTGGCGCTGCGCCGCGTTCAGCGCTGCCCGCTCCTCGGGGTCCTCGGTCTGCCCGGCGTCGAGCGTCGCGCGGGCTTCCTGCAGCAGCGTCCCAAAGTCCCCGCTGTCCGCAGCGGCCCCCATGCGCGAGCTGATGCCGGCGAGCGGAAGGTACACCTCGTTCACGAGATCGAGGGACCGTCCGATCCGCGCGAACGCCCACGCGTTCACCCCGAGGGCGAGCGCGAACGCCCCGACGACCACGGCCAGCGCGAGGATTACACGAGCTCGCAGCGAGCGCATCACCCCGCAGCGCCATCCGTGGGCCGCGGGGTCTCGTCCGGGCTCATCACCCCAAGCTCACGCCGCACCGCCATGTAGGTTTCGGTCCAGCGACCGTCCTTTGCGCGGATGGTCAGCGGCGGCCAGACGACTCGGGGACCGGCGAGGCGCTGGGCGGCGTACAAGCGGATCATCGGGTCCATGCCTTCGCGAAAAATTACATCGCAGCTGGCACGAACGCACAGCCCGGCCGCGGGAAACGCGGCCTCCCCACGAGGATCGCGAGCCGGAAAGCAGGCAACGAACCAGCTGGAGTCGCCGAGCAACGACGCCGCTGCCAGCGCGTAGTCGGCGATGGTGCCGCGGAGCTCCATGCGGCACGCCGCCTTCTGTGGATGCGGCGACACCTTGCCGGTGCCCAGCGGGAAGTAGGGCGGCGAGCCGGTGACGAGGTCGTACGGTGGAGTGAGCCCCTGTATCGGGCCGCGCATGTCCCCGAGCAGCGCGATCACCCGGTCATGCAGCCCGTTGATGGCGAGCGTAGCGATCGCCAGCCGGTGGCTTTGCTCCTGAGCCTCAACCATCGTCAACGTGGGGGGCAGGGTGGGGGCCGGCGTCCGGGCAGCACCCGAACCGAGGGCCCAGAGCGTGATCAGTCCGACGCTGCCCAGCCCTGCTCCGAGGTCAATGAGGCGAGTCGCCTCCGTGCCCACGCGCGAGGCCATCCAAGCCACGAGCTGATCGTCCACCGAGAAGCGATGGCCCGCCGCGAGTTGGAAGATCTTCCAGTCGCCCGCCAGCCGATCAAGCGTCACGGCTTCGTCGACCCCGGGCACCAATCCCTGCTCCAAGAGATCCTTCACAGCCCGTCGATCACGCGCTCGATCAACTTCCGCTCGCTGTCGCTTAGCCGGTACTCGATGCCCATCCCGGACTCTTGTCCCGGCGCGTCGACGACGACGAACGTCACCACCGCTGGGAAGAGCAGCGGCTCATCCAAGCCCGGCGCTGACACCTCACAGACACACTCCCGGCCCACCAGCAGCGGCTTGGGGGTCTTGATGAACGTGCCGCCTTTCCGAAGGTTCTCTCGATACTCCTCCCC
>SHYV01000086.1 GCA_009692605.1 Myxococcales bacterium | reverse complement strand
GTTTTGGATTCGCGGCCGTATGGGCTGGGTGGAGCCCGTCGAGATCGCGGGCGGGCGGCCGACCCTGCTTGAGGCGCCCAGCCGATTGGAGCCGCAGGACACGATGACTCGCCGCGGGCGCGCGCAGGACATCTGCGACGATCGGCTCACGCTCCTGGACGTGCATGGGCTCGTCCCGAAGGGCGGGACCCTGGAGATTCACCCGCTCGACCTTCCGGTCGGGGCCCGCCTTTTGGGCGTCGTTTTTGACCGCACCCGCCGGTCTGTGGTGGATCAGGTGCGCGAAGCCCATCGGTCGCATTCCGCTGCGCTCGCTCGCCTCGCGTCTCGGGTTGGCCCCTTCGACTTCCTTGACTACTCGGAGGCGTGGCGCATGAACCTGGCGCAGTTCGAGTGGCGTCGGCTGTCGGCGCTCAATGACGGGATCGACCGCCTCGAGCCGCGCCGGGTGGAAGCGGCGTTCGAGCGCATCCCGTTTGATGACGTGGCTGCCGTCGCCTGGCCGGTCTGGCCCGGCGGGGTGGCGTCGTTCAACCTGCAGGGCAAGGCCGCGATCTCATTCGAATGGTGGGACGCCGCTGGCCATGCTCCGGTGCGCTCGGGGGCCCTGGTCCGCATCCTTCGCAACGACCGCGCGCCGGACGCCGTCGTGACCATCGACAGCGTGGCGTCGTTCGGCCCTATCGAGGTCGATGCTGGGGTATCGACGGTCGAAGTTGCCCTGCCGCCTGACGCGGCCGGGCCGCTGCTGCTGCGTGCGACGACCACGGCCGCCAGCGTGGATCGCTCGTTCGGCGACCCTCCGCGACGCTCCTACGCCGACCTCTCGCAGGCGGTGGCTCCGGACCTTCGCAGCGTGGTTCCGTGGCGGACCGGACCCGCGTTCTCCCCGCTGGAGTTTGAACTCTTCCCGGGGGAGCTCGTACAGCTCACGGCGCGGCAGCGGCTCCCGTCCGCCCCCCTCCCTGCCTTCGCCGACGCTCCTCCAGAGGTCGGGGTCGAGGTGACCGTCGAGGCGCTGGACGTGGACGGCAACAGCCTGCAGCAGTGGACCAGGGTGCTCAATCCGGCGGCGAGCGCGTGGGAGCGCTACACGGAGCAGGATGACCCCTCTACGGCGCGCGTGTCCGACGCCGAGCGGGCCTGGTTCGAGCCAGCCCCCGGCATGAACCGGCTTCGGGTCTCCGCCACCGGCGTCGTGGAGGTCGACATGGAGGTGAAGCTGCCGCTGCTCGACATTACCGCGCGCGAGTATGACCTTCCCGTAGATTCAGACCCCCACGTCGGCGTGGCCTGGCAGCCGCACCGTGACACGCCTTGGCAGGTACGGAACCCGGTGGACGCCGAGGCCCTCTTCGAACAGCATCGCCAGATTCGGATCGACGGGCAGGTGCGGCTGGAGTGGCGGCCCGACGACCCCGTCGAGGAGCTGGTGGTCACCATCCCGGCGGGCGGGGTTCCCGGTATCGTGAAGGTGCCCGAGCTGGCGGTGGCGCCGACCCCGCGGCACTACGAGCCGTTTACGGTGCCCGCGCCGTTCCAGCTGGTGGCTCGACCCAGCAGCGCCGGGGGGGGCGAGGGCGGCGCCGTGAGCCGCATCGGGAAGTCGGCGTCCCAGCTGGTCGTCGACCGGGGTGGCACGCTCGCCGTCGAGTACCGCGTGTCGGCCAACCTGGTCGGGACATTTGCTTCGCTTGTGGTGGGCGGCGTGGCATGGGAGCCGCTGATCGAGTCCAGCTCCGGTACGCTGGTGCTCTCAGGCCTCGCGCCCGGCCGAACCGCGGTCTCGGTGGCGACCGCCGGCACCTTCCTCGCCCGCGCCCCCGGGGGGGACGCCTGGACCATCCGCAAGCTGAAGGTGATGCGCGCCGGGACGACGCTTCGTTACGCTCTCCCCGTCGGAGCCGGCCAGCTGATCGTGGACGCTTATTCAACCGCCGGGGTCTCGATCAACTGGGACCTTCAGGATGAACGTCAGGAGGGGCTCCTCGAACATCCACCTGACCGGGGTGGCACGGCGAGGCTGGCGGTGCGACGGCCTGCCTCGGCGTTGTCGTTCGACAGCCCCGGTCTGCAGCAGCTCCAGCCGCTGGTGATCGAGCGGGGGGCGGCGCGCGGCGAGCTGAGCATCTGGCTGCCTGAAGACACCGCTCAGCCAGTATACGTGCGCATCCTTGCCGAGCGGGGTGGGCGGGCCGCGCGCGACGAAAACCGGCACTGGCGTACGGGGGTGAGATGAAGCTCAGCGCTCCTTTCGTGCGCGCCGGTTGGCCCGGCTGGCCCGCTTGGCTCGCTCTCGGCCTCGGGGTGACGTGGCCAGTCGCCGCGGAGGCCGCGTCCTGGTCGGAGGCGGAGGATCTGCTGGGACAGCTAGAAGTCGACGGGTCGCTGCCGCTGATCGCTGGCCGCGCCTTGCTCATCGAGCCGAATGGGAGCGCTCTCTCGGTCTCCACCGTGGAGGGGGAGCGCGTTCCGCTAAGCTCTTACGGGGACGACTTGCTCGTGGCGTCCAGCGAGGGGCTACGGCGGTTGGTGTTCGAGGGTGACCTTGACCTGGTGGACGTTCGGTATCAGGAGCGTCGGGGGGACGCCGGCCAGTGGGAGGCCTACGAGCGACAGGTCCTCCGCCTGCTCGCACCCCGCTCGGGCGTCCTCGATCCCGCGCGCATCGCCCGGATCGGCGACACGCCCTGGGGGGGAGTGCGTGTCGCCGCGTCGATTCGGCTCCGAGCGCTGGCGGTGCAGGACGCCGGGGTCGCCCGCCTGGGCGCGCTCGCCGATCTCGAGCTCGATCGCCCCGCGAGCTACCCTTCGCATGGGGAGACGGTGCTGGTTGTGGGCCAGCTTGGCGTCGCGGAGGCGACGTATTCGGTGAGCGGGCCGGGGCTGCTGCGCATCGGGGTGCAGCCGGTCACCGCGGGCAGCTTCGTTAGGTTCCCACTGACGATTCGTCTGGACGGCGAGCCGGTGCTGGCGCGGATCGAGGGCTCAACGGGAGCCCTCCCGTTTCAGGAGGAGGTCTGGCTGCCTCCGGGCACGCACATCGTGCGCGTCGACTCGGCCGGCACCGCCGCGACCTTCACGGCTGAGACCCGGGCGCTGCGCGGGTGGACGCTAGCCGGAAAGCGGCGCTCGCCGACCGCGCCCGCCGCGCAGCCCAGCCTCGCGGACGCCGAAGACGCCTACCTGTACGGCCGGCGCGCGGCGTCGCTGGAGGCGTTCCGCCAGCACCTCGGCGATCAGGGCATCGCCGGCGGTTTCGCCCGGGCCCGCGTCATCCTCCTGACCGACGACGTGGAGGAGCTGCGGGCCCTCGCGTTGCTGGCGCTGGACTCCACGATCGGAGCCGCTGTCCAGATGCCGGACGGTCAGGGGCCTGATCGGGACCTCGTCGAGATCACCGCGGACGCGATCCTGAAGCGGGGCTCCGCGCTCGACCCCCAATGGGTGCTGGCTGCGGTAGACGCCGTGTTGGATCCCGACAGTGAGGCGCTCGCCGCCTGGCTCGATCGGCTGGGCGGCTCCCGTCCCCGCGGGTTGGCTTGGCTGGCCCGGGGTGCCGACATCCCGCTGGGCGAGGACCCCAGGCGCGGAGCGATCCGCGAGGCAGCCCGCGCCACACGCTGGGTTCGCATGGCGGCGTCATCCGGCGCGCCGGGCGGCTTCGTCTCCAGTGATCAGTGGCCTGGGGTGCCGCGGGCCCACATCGTCGCGGGTACGTCGTACGCGGTGATCCTGCCCGACGTCGGGCACGGCCGGGCCCCGGTGCTCGGCGTGTTCGCGTCGGGCCCGGTCCAGTACCGGATCGACGGCGTGCCTCACCGCAGTCGGGGTGGGGACCTGACCGTGGCGCTGGCCGCAGGAGAGCACTCCCTCGCGGTCGACTCCGGAGAGCTCTTCATCCCGCAGGCGTCGCTCGTGCCGATGGCTCCCCGCACCTATGATTGGCAACGCACGATGCTCCCTGCCACGTTTCCGATCCCGGACGCCGGATCGCCGGTCTCGTTGCGGGTGGACGCTGCCGGGCTTTCGGTGGTTCACCTGGTGCTTCGAACCGCCGCGGGGGCAGAGCGCCCGGTCGATCTGGATGTGAAGGACGGCTCCGCCCTGTTCAGCGTCGCCGCCGACGAGGTCGAGGTGAGGTTCTCGGGGCGTTCGGGGGGTGAGGTCGGGGTCGCGATGCGGGCGGTTCGCGATGACGCAGCTCCCGCCACGGTATTCGAGGGGGACGTCGCACCGCTGCTCGCGTCGATCACGCGCCTTAGCCGCGCGATCGACGCCGCGGGACCGACTCCGGCGGCGTCGGATTTGCTCCTCGAGCGCGCCTGGACGCTCGCGGTGCTCGGGCAGGTCTCGGCCTGCCGGCGCGACCTCGCGGCGGTCCTTCGGGTGAGCCCGGATCGCCGGGAAGGGGTGGCCGCGGTCGCCGCGCTGCTGCCGGACGTACGCTCGGCGACCGCTCCGGGTCCGCAGAGCACCGCCGCGACCTTCGCGGCGGCCACCACCGCGCTGCGGCAATCAGAGGGCGTCATCGACTTCGAGGTGCTGGCCACGGCCGCCGACCGCGCCTCCCGGCTTGAAGGGCTCGGCGACCGGCTCCCCGGCGCCTGGTTGGCGGCTGCGCTGGAGCGGGAGGCGGCTGGGGACCTGGTCAGGGCGCTCGACGACGCCAGAATGGCCGGTGAGCCGGGTCGTGAGGTCGCGACCCGGCTCTCCTACCGCATTCGGTACAAGGCGGTGCCGCGGGTGGACAGCTCGGCGGGGTTGGTGCCGGTTGAGGTCAAGCCCGAGGTCGCGGACCGGTTGGCGAGCTCCCCCGACGGCGCGGACCCGCTCTGGCGCCGCGTGCGCGACGCGATGTTCGCCGCCCCCGATGGGTTCGGCGACAGCGCTCACACCGTCATCCTGCGCGGTCCCGGGGGGGACTTGGCCGTCGCGCGCGGCAGGGCCTGGGCCGCCCAGATGTTCTGCCGCAGCGAAGCCCCCCACGAGGCGTGGGACCCCGGCGCCGGGGCGGGTCCGTGCGTGGTGGCGGTTCGCTTTGATGATCAACGCCGCGTCGTGCAGATCGCGGATGGCTCGAGCGCTCGGGTGGAGTTCGAGGGTTCCGCCGGCACGCACGAGCTGGAGTTCTCGGGCCCCGGCGATGGCTACGCCCTGCTCGCCCGCGTCGACGTGGACAATAAGCCTCTTCCAATGCGGATAGTCCGCAACGCGATCCGCGTGACCCCCGCCGAGCCGCTGACGGTCTCGCTGGCCGGAAACAGCGTGGTTCGTGTCGACGTGGTGACCGGCAGCGTCTCGGTCACCTTGGGCGAGGGCGAGGGTGCGGTACACGGCATGGCGAGCCCTGCTGCCCCTTTCGTTGCGCCTGCGCCGGGCTCCGGACCGATCTCGCTCACCGCCGATGGCGCGGGTGAGGTGTTCATCTACCGGGGGACGTTCGCGTCGGCGCCCGCGGCGCCAGTCGCCCTGACCATCGCTCGCTCTTTCCCGTCCCCTCCGATCGACGTCGACGCGGTGCTCGCCCGCAAGCCTGTTCCAGAGTCGGATGCGCTGGATGAGCCCGGTAGTTCCGGGAGCGTCCGGGTCGGCGTCGAGGGCGCGGTTGCTTCGCTGCCTGGCTCACCCGGCAGATCGGTGCCCTTCGCCGCCCTCACCGGGGAGTGGCTTCGGACCCGGGGCCAGACCTGGCTCCGGGTCGGCGGCTGGGCGCACCTGCCGGTGGCCGGGTTCTCCGCCGGGGCGGACGGCGCTTGGCTGTGGGACAGCGGCTTTGCGCTTGGACACGTCGCCGTGCTGGGCGAGCCTGGATCGTTCGGCGTCGACGCGCTGCTGCGGGTGCGCCATGGCGTCGCCGTCGCTCCGGATTGGGAGCTGCGTGGGCGGTTGGACGTCTTTGCGCGTCCGTCCTTCGGGGAGCCAGCCGGGATCGGGGATCCGGCGGTGTGGACCCGGTACCGCGCGGATCATCCGTTCGGGGCCCGGCTGGACGCGGGGGTCGTCGCGGCGCCCACCCGTGACCTCCGTTGGGAGGCTGGGCTCGCGCTGGTCACCAACGCCGGGGCGAGCGTAGATCAGGCCGGGCCCTATGTCGCCGTGGACCTGCTCCCCGGCGAGGCCACGTGGCTCGGGCTGGACGTTCGGGTCCCGTGGAAGTTCGCGGACGACGACCGCTCAACTTCAGGCTTTTCATTTAGATTTGATGCGATATTGAACCACGCGATCTGGCTGCAGGAGACCCGTCGGCTGGTGCTGTACGCCCGTTTGGGCCTACAGACGGAGACCGCGCCGGACGCTACGCTCGGGTGCACGTATATGTGGACGGACCATCGCGGGCTGCGCGATCTCGGGCCGGACGCCGAGCCCTTCCAGACCTCGAGGGAGGCCCCCTGATCATCCCCCCGCTGCGCCCTTCGCGTCTTCCTGACCACGTGCTCGCGGAGTGGGTACGACCGCTCTACGCCCGCGTGCGCCGGGAGGAGCTGGATTGGTTCCTGCCTCACGTGGCCGGCCTTGAGCCGGTCGCCATGGCCGAGGCGGTGGTCCAAGCGGTCCAGGTCGCTCGTAAGGAGCGCGGGGCGTTCGAGGAGCGCGCCGAGCTGCTCCGCGCTCAACACGGCCAAGTGCGGCCGGGACGGGAGCAGCGCGAGGTCCTGGCCCGATACCTTCGGGTGAACCAGATGGGGGGGGCGGCTGCGTTGCGCCGTGACCTGGGGGCGCTGGGGGGGGGGCTCGACCTCGCGGCGGTGCTGGAGCGCGAAGCGCTGGAGATCGAGAGGTGGGGTGCGCGCGTTGAGGTTGGGGCCGAGCTGCTGTGCGGGTTCGTGGTGGGGATCTGCACGACCGATCCACAGGAGGCCGGTCGCCTGTTGGACGAGACGGTCGGCTGGCTGCTCGCTGATCTGCTTGGAGAGGCCCGAAAGCCGACGCGCCGCACGGCAGCGAGAGCGCTAGCGGAGGCTGGAGCGGCTGTGCTCGTTCGCCGTGGCCGGCTCCTTCCCGAGCGGCTCGCCCCGCTTCAAGCGGCCGTGACCGATGAGGGCGAGGACATCTGGGTGCGGCGGGCCGCGCTCGGCGTGGTCCTCGGGCTGGACACGCAGACGGCCCAACGCTGGCTGCAGTACGGCTTCGATCCCCGCGGTCCAGACTCGGCGTTTCTTCGTGCCCGCGCCGTGGAGCTCTGCCTCCAGCGCCGAGAGCCATGGGGGCGCACTCTGCCGATCGGCGTGATTGAGGACCCGGCCGAGGTCGTCCGTTTTGCCTACGTGGAGGGGCTTGCGCTGCGGTCGGCGTGGGACCCACTTGCCCCGCCCGACCTCGCGCGGGTCTGCGACGGCGCCCGGGATGCTCGGACCCGGGCCCTCGCAGCCGTCCGACTCGGCGAGGCCGCGGCTTCCCATGCCCACATTCCTTTGACCGGGCTCGTCTCCACGCTGCTGGACGAGCCGCTGGTCGCCGGCTTCGCTCTGGACGGCGCGCTTGCGCTGGCGCGTGCGGGTCGCATGTTCCCTGAGGCGCTGCGGGGCGCGCTCCTGACGCTGGTCGCCGGGGATTCGGCGCCGTTGGCCCGGATGGCGGCCGTAGTCCTGTCGACCGAGCACGGCGCACAGGGCGCGATCCGGGGGCTCGCGGAGGAGGTCGCCGGGCTGCGTGCCGGGGAGGTCGGCACGCTGTCGCTCCCCTCCGACGTGAGCCCGCTGGAGCTTGCCGAGGCGCTGGTCCCGCATGCCGTCGACGGGTACGGCTTCTCCCTTCGCGTCGGGAGGCGGCGAGGCGACGACACGGAGCTTCGCGTCACCCGGGGCGACTCGTCGGAGTGGACCGGATGGCGGGTGCTGCACGAGATCCGGACCCCATCTCCCGTCAAGCGCCAGACCACCAGCCATACGACGGGCCGTGCCAACAGTGGGCGCATCCGGGTCCCTCCGTTGCGGCTCGCCGAGGAGAGCCCCACCGGGGTGCCCGGGCAGCGGCTGATGGTCGCTCGCGAGGGGGGCTGGGCGCCGGTGGTGCCGATGGTGGACGACTTCCTGCACGCCGCGCGGGGAGGCCGGGTGACCGTTGTCGCGGCGGAGGGGGTCACCGAGATCGACCCGCCGGCCTCCTTGGTGCAGCGCCTCGGCGCGATGTTGGCGATCTCCTTTCGCTACAGGGCCCTCGACGCGAGCCGGACGGCCTCACTCGGCGAAGGGGATCCCCAGCTCCGTCGGCGCTTCGTTACCGCGTTCGAGGAGCTGGGCTTCGTCGTCCGGTCGTCGGCCGCGGGGGTGTTCGGCCCCTACTTCGACTCGGGGTTTCGGATCCTCGATCCGCTGGCTTTCATCCTCTCCATGCGATCGAACTCCGTGGAGCACGTCGCTGCGGTCGTTGGGCTCTTCGCGGGCGGGCTGCTGGTGCGACAGGCCCGTGTCCGGCTCCAGGTCAACGCGGCGCGCGCGCGGATCCCGTTGGTGGTGGGCGGCTGGGGCACTCGGGGGAAGTCGGGCAGCGAGCGGTTGAAGGCGGCGGTCCTCGAGGGGCTGGGCATTCCCTTCTTGTCCAAGACGACCGGGTGTGAGGCGATGTTGCTGCATGGGCCGCCCGGTGGGCACGCGATCGAGCTCTTCCTGTTCCGACCCTTCGACAAGGCCACCATCTGGGAGCAGGCCGACGTCGTCCGCCTCGCGCCGAAGCTGGGCGCGCGCGCTTTCTTGTGGGAGTGCATGGCGCTCACGCCGGCCTACGTCGACATGCTGCAACGCTTCTGGATGAAGGACGATCTCTCCACCCTCACCAACGCCTACCCCGACCACGAGGACATTCAGGGCCCCACGGGGATGGACGTGGCCGAGGTGCTGGGCACCTTCGCCCCGCCGGGTGCGGTGCTTGTCACCACCGAGTCGAACATGCTCGCGGTGCTGCAGGAGCAGGCGATCAGCCGCGATTCGAGCGTGCTCGCGGTCGGCAGGGCGGACCGTGAGCTTGTCCCCGTCGAGCTGATGGACCGGATGCCCCACGTGGAGCACCCGGCAAACGTGGCGCTGGCTTCGGCCTTTGCCGCCGCGTTGGGCGTGCCGCTGGTTGAGGCCGTCGGGCTCATGGGCGAGCACGTGGTCCCCGACCTCGGTGCCTTGACGATCACACCCCCGGCGTTGACGGAAGACCGGGAGGTCGTATTCGTGAACGGCATGTCCGCCAACGACCTCCTGTCGTTCCGCCACAACTGGCGGCGCGGCGGGTTCGCGGCCCATGACGTCGCGCGCGATCCTGGGACGTTTATCGTGACCGTGGTCAACAACCGCGCCGACCGCGCCGCCCGAAGTCGAACCTTCGCCGGCGTGCTGGTGAACGAGGCGGCGGCCCATCGGCACGTCCTCATTGGTACCAACCTCGCAGGCCTACGCCGGATGGTGGACGACGCAGTCACCGAGCGCCTGAGCACCAGTTCGCTCACGGACGGCCAGCGGGTGGAGGGCTTCTTTCGGCACCTCAAGATCGTCGACCCGCTCTCGCTCGCCGACGCCTGCCGCGCACGGCTGGGCCTTGGAGATCTGGGTGGTGTGGCCGAAGCCCTCCTGGCGTTGCCGCTGCCCGCGGCGTCGTGGGCGCAGGCCCAGCAAATCGCCGAGAGCGCACGCCCGGCGGTCGCCGGCTTCGCGCCGGACCACCCGGAGCTGGTCGAGCACCTCATCGACGCGACCGCCCGCTGGCTAGCCTTGCAGGCGTGCATCGCCGCCGATCAGGTTGAGCTGGCCGCCGTCGGTGAGGTCTACCGTGCGCTGGTCCGGGCCTCGATCATCACCGTGGAGGACGCGGGGGCAAGCGCAGATCAGGTGATCGCTGCGGCTGTCCACGCGGCGCCGCCGGGTGCCCTAGTCCGGATCATCGGCGTGCAGAACATCAAGGGAACCGGCCTTAAGTTCGCGTATGAGTGGTCGCACTTCCGTGAGCTGTGTGCGCTGTTGAAGGAGCTCTCGCACCGCGAGCCGGACCGGCGGCGCCGGGCGGTGGAGGCCATCGAGGTCCACCCGATGGCCTCGGTCGTCGCCCTCGACACGGCGATCGCGGCGCTTGGCGCGGTCAGCGACCCCCGGCTGACCGCGCGGATGGCGAGCTTGATCCCGCGTCTCGACGAGCAGCGAGCCAGATTGTTCGCCGACCGTGACCGGCGTCGGCCCTCCTCCGTCACGTTGCTCTCCGTGCTATTTGGCTTCCTCGAACGTCTGCTTGATCCGTTTGACTCCCTCTTGCGTCGCTGGGAGGCGGACCGGATATTCGCGGACCTCGCGGCCATGCGCATCTCCCACCCCGGCGCCGCTCGTCGGCTTGAGGAGCTGACGGATCGTCAGAAGGGCGGGTGGTTGTGGAGAAGGGCAGGCCGGGCGGTGAGGTGACCTACTCCACCGGAAAACCCGCAGCCGGCTCCAGATAACCAAGCGCTTCGAGCGCGCCGCGCAGCTCGGGCTCGGGGGCCTCGGCCTGTCCGGCGGCAGCGGCAGCCTGCTCCAGCGCCGCGTGATCCCCGGCGCCGATCGGCAGTGGGAGCAGCTCGCGCGGGTCGGTGAGGGGGTCGTAGCTGGCTGGGTCGGTCCAGCGGGTCCACGCGGCGGACCGGCCGGGCTCCCGAAGCGCAACGCCGGCGATTGGGCCGAGCGGGTGCGGCTTCTGCGCCCCGAAGAAGCCGTCCGCGTAGGCGATGCTCAGCACCGGGGAAGCGGCGATCGGGCCGAGCAGCCCGCGATCCGTCGACCCCGGCAGCCCAGCGAGGGTGCGCAGCGTTGGAGCGATCTGGGCGAGGGAGACCGGGGTATCGACCCATCCGGGGGTGAGCCCTGGGGATCTCACCGCGAGCGGGGTGTGAACGTCGGGCGCGAACGGCAGCCTACCGTGCGAGAAGACATAGTCGTGCTCGTCCAGGCTCTCGCCGTGGTCGCCGGCGACGATGATCGAGGCATCGGCCGGGAGCCGGTCCAGCAGCGACCCGACCAACGCATCGAGATCCTGCAACGACGCCCGGTACAGCAGCTTGCCGCGTGCGACCTGCGCTGCGGGCCAGACCTTCTGGGAGGGGTTCATCTGGCGACCGACGCCGGACTCCGGGAGGGGCGTGACATCCGACAGACCGACCGCCGCACCGGCTTCGGCGCTGGGGGCGTAGGGCCAGTGGGCGTCGTAGAGGTGGATCCATGTGAAGCTGCCCTCTGGGAAGCCGGGGACGAGGGCGAGCGTCGCGGCGCCGGACCGGTTCTCCGTACTGCCCGCGTGACTGCGGAACCCGCTCCAGTTTAGGAACGCGAACGCCCGGCCCGGCCGGTCCTCGAAGGTGGAGTCGAAGCTGTCGAAGCCGCGCGCGAGCCCGAGTGAGGCGTCCAACACCGAGGCCGATACCACCGCGCGGGTCTGCCAGCCGGCCGCTTGCAGCTCTTCGGGAGCCCATGGCAAGGCGGCAGGCATGGCTTGGCCGTTCACGGTGACGCGGTGCTGCTCCACGCCCAGTCCGGTCAGCATCGTGGTGTGGGAGGGTTGGGTCAGCGCCATGCTGGCGAACGCGTTTCGGTACACACGCGACGACGTGAACAGCGCGTCAAGGTTGGGAGTGTGGGCCGTTGCGAGCTGTCCGCCGAAGCCCGCGAGGTGGTCAGCTCGCAGCGTATCGAGCGTGAGCAATACGATCGGCGGTCGGCTCGGCGGTGCCACACGGTCGACGCGCGGGTGTTGGAGAAGAGCGCTCGCCAACGTTCCAATCGCGAGCGTCGCAGCCGCGAGGATGGCCGCCGGTCTTCGTTGGGGCCGCCCACGCAGCGCGAGCGCCAGGCCGACTAGCGCGACGACGAGCATATAGACCGCGGTGTGGTCGATGCGCGGCCTGAGCCGTCCGGACAGCGGCAACCAATACGTTGCCTGTAGTCCGGCGAGCGGCAGGATCGCCGCCGCCGCGGCCGGCACTCGAGCGACGTTCAGCATGAGGCTGATCCCACCGACGGCCACTGCCACCCCGGCAGCGACTGAGAGCGTTTCACCGTCGGCGAGCGCCACGCCCGCGGAGGTGGGCCAGAGGCACACACACAGCGCCGCACCGCCCGCTGCCAACCCAGACAAGGCGACGGCGAGCGACGCCCTTGGGATCAACGACTGCGTGGCGCGGGGATGGGGTTCCACTCCAGAATGCGCTGTTCTCGCCTAATCCCGAGACAAATCGCAGGCGTAGGTCGTGCTGTATCCGGACTGGGTAAGGGTCCAATCTCCGGGCAAGTCGTTCCCGTCCATCTCGCCCACAAACGTGGTCGCGACGGGGTACCCGGCCACAAACATTGGGATGTCGAGATCGATGCTCGACCCGTCGCGACTGCCCGACGCGGCCGCGGATATCACGTAGCCGGAGCTGGTGATCGTGAAATTGCCATCCAGATCCCCGCCCTTGTCGTCCAAGATGTCGAGCACGGCGTCGATGGGGTAGCCGCTTACGCGGCAGGTCCCAGCCCAGATGCGTTCAGCAGAGGTGCATCCCATAAAAGAGAGGATGAGCATGAACCTCATGGTCGCCTAGTCCCGAGACAAATCGCAGGTGTAGGTCATGGTGTATCCGGACTGGGAGATGATCCAATATCCGGTCATGTCGTTTCCATCCATCTCGCCATCGAAGGTGGTCGCGATGGACATCCCGGAACCCACCAGTGGGATGTCGAGATCGATGCTCGACCCGTCGCGACTGCCGGACGCGAGCCCAGATACCGAGTAGCCGGAGCTGGTGATCGTGAAATTGCCATCCAGATCCCCGCCCTTGTCGTCCGAGATGTCGAGCACGGTGTCCACGGGGTAGCCGCTCCCGGAGCAGGTGCCCTCCCAGACGCCTTCGGCGGAGGTGCAACCCAGAAAGGCGAAAATGAGCATGAACATGAAGCACTCGAGTATGTCACTCTTTAACGCGCCGGTGTCTCGGAGCAACCGCCAAGCGCGCCGTTTCTGATGTCGGTGTCGGAATCGAAATCGATATGGCGACGGGCAGTGCGGGTTGTGCCCACCCGCGGTGGGCACACGCCTGAATCGTGACGCTCGCAGCGGCGGACGGCGGGACGGACTCATGTGGGCCGCGGTGTCGCTGGCACAGACTTCTGCTCCGCGTCGGGGGTTCCGAGTCCCGGAAAACGCACCTTCCTCCGCTGGGCGCTCCATCTGGTCCATCTTCGGGACCGATGAAGGCAAGATGGAACCGGTATAAACGACACGGCGCGGGGCATGAATCGCTTCCGGCGACTCGGCGCGGGGCATAAGTCGCTTCCGCCGACACGGCGGGTGGCATGTGCCCGATCGCCATCGTACATCGTTCAGGCGGTGCCAGCAGCGCAGCGGCACTGCGGGCCGGGTCGTCGCCTGTGAATCCCCGTCGCCTGTCCAGCCTCGTCGGTGCCCAGACCGAGCGCTTCTGCTCCGCCCACCCGTGCATTCAGGCGCGCGCACCAGCGTGATCTGCCCGAAGATGCTCTCCGTCGTCTTCGGCCTCCGACCGCCATAGCAACCCGAAGAGTCAATCCCTCCGGAGCCCCGAAGGCCCTTGATTCACACCGTCCGCGCCAGCACGGCCCCGTCGCGCAGCACCAGGACGACGGTGGTGGTCAGGGTGGCGGACTCGATTTTTATCGCCCACGTGGCGGCGTGACCGGCCACGCCGGCGAACATCGCGACACCGTCCGCGCCGGACCCAAGATCGCGGGCCAACGCATCCCGGCTGTCGGCTGACACGGTCGAGAGCTCGAATCGGGTGAGCTTACGGCCGCGCAGGGTGAAAAACACCGGGGTGGCGACCGCCCTCTGTGCGCTCCCCAGCAGTTCGGCTTCCAGAAGCGCGGGGAGCAGCGCCGACAACGGCGGGATGGGGCGCCGAAGTTGGAGCAGCGTGCCGTCGATCGTCCGGGGATTGCTCATCGGGGATCCTGGGTCGCACCGGTGAAGGATGCCGTCGGGGCGGCCAGCACATCCACCGTGCAGCGCGGCAGCCACCCGACCGCTGCGCCGTCCCCCAACAGCCGCTGGATGCCCTCGCGCCCGTCGGCGCCGTAGTCTAGCGTGTCGGCGTTGGCGTAGAGCTTGAGGTACTCGTCCACCTGAGCGACGGACCGGAGCGGGCCGGGGCGCTCCAGAAGCCAGCCGATCGCCGCCGCGCGGTCCCGGAGCAGCGCGTGCTCGATCGAGGCATGGATCACGCGATTGATCCGCTCGCGGAGAGGGATCTCCAGATCGCGCCGGACGACGTTGCCACCCAGCGGCAGGGGGAGGCCGGTGCGGGTAGTCCATGCCTCGCCGATGTCCATGACCAACGCGAACCCCTCCGCCGCGTAGGTCAGGCGCCCTTCGTGGATGATGAGCGCGGCGTCGAGCCGTGGGCCGGCGGGCGAGGCATCGCGCAGCGCGTCGAAGGTCAGCGAGGGTGGGGCGATCGGGACGGTGACTGGGGTGAACACCGGGCTCGCCGGGCTGGCCCCGGCGAGCAGTCGGAGGGTCAGGCACGCTGTGGTGGTCACGCCGGGCACGGCGATGCGCGCCCCTGCGAGCGAGCGCCGCAGGGCGGCGACCCGATCGCCACGCGCGATGAGGACGGGGCCATAATTGCGACCGACTGAGCCGCCGTGGTTCAGGAGCAGGTAGCGGTCGGCGATCGCGGGGTAGTGAGCGATGGAGATCGCCGTGACATCGGGCGGCCCGCGCGGGTCGTCGCGGTCGCTCGCGGTGTGGTTCAGAGCTTCGGTGTCCTTCGCGACGATCTCAAAGTCAAGCCCCTCGGTGTCGATGAGCCCAAGTTCGATAGCGCGGAACATGAAGCGATCATCGGCATCGGGGCTGATCGCGCAGCGGATCTTCATTAGCGAGCACTATCCAGGACGCATTTGACGTGTCAACGGGAACCGCCTCCGCGGGTCGGCTGCCGTGGTAGGCTCCCCGTTGTGACTCCGTCGCTCGTGCTGCTGCTGTCTGGACTCTCCGCTGTGGTTCCGGCGCAGGCCTACGATCCTCCTGCGCTCGGGCCTCAGAAGGCGTCTGGCCGCGCCCGCAAGGACGTCGCGCTCGTCATCGCTGTGGAGGACTACGTGTCGATCCCCGACGCATCCTTAGCTGCCGCCGACGCCGACGCGTTCACGGGCTTCCTTACCGGGAACGCCGATGTCCCGGCCCGAAACCTCGTCCGGCTGGACAACCCCTCCGCGGCGGAGATCCGCACCGCGCTGGTCACCCTGAAGGGCCGGGTGCAGAAGAACGGAACCATCTGGCTCTATTTTGCAGGCCACGGCGGGGTTGACGCGGAGGGGCTGCGCATCGTGCTTCCCGTCGATGTGGCCCCGGAGTTCGCCGGAGTAACCGGCGTACCACTGGACGCCTTTGCGGCGGTCGGCGAGGGGTCGAAGGCATCGCGATCGGTGGTGGTGGTGGACGCCGGGTACGGCGGCCTCGGCCGGAACGGCGAGGAGCTTTTTCCCGGAAACAGGTTTCAGGTGCTGTCCCCCGTTCCGGTCCCCAACGACCGGACTGCGCTCTGGACGTCGACGAGCACCGCCGAGAGCAGCGCGGTGTACCCAGAGGCGGGCCACTCGACCTTCACGTACTTCGTGGTGGGTGGGCTGCGCGGGTGGGCCGATGGGGAGCTCGGGAGCGCTGACGACGGCGCGGTCACCCTCGGGGAGGCGCAGGCCTATGCGGGCCGGTTGGTTCGTGCGGTCGGTGGGCCGATGCAGAAGCCGGTGAAGGAGACTCGAGCCGCGGTGCTCGGTTGGGCGCTCGCCAGTCGGAGTACGGAGCCCGGGCCGACAAAGACGGAGGTCGCTTCCCTCGCCGCCGCCGCCAGCAGCCGGCGGTTCCAGATCGCTCAGGACGTGGTCCTCGCCGAGGCCACGGCTGTGCACGCGCAGCTCTCAACGGGCGCTGACCGCCTCCCCGCGCTCCGGGGCTTCGTCAGCCGGTACGATGACGTTGCCATCGTGTTCGACGGGGCGAAGGTGCCGGTGATCGTGCCCGAGGTGGGCGGGGCCCGGTCGGAGATCGATACGCTGGCGCGCGCGGAGGCCGCCCGCACCGGCAAGAAGAAGAAGCGCGGCAGGGCGAAGGCCGCGCCTCCTCCAGCCGCAGCGGTCGACGCCGTGTCCACCACTGGGTGCGACGATCTGGTCAAGCTCGAGCCCAGCGCCATGGTCGGCGTGCTTCAGGAGCCCGATGTCTCCTGCCTTGAGAGCCGCATCGCGCAGGAATCCCAGCAGACCGAGCGTGACAAGGTGAGCCGCGTGCTGATGGTTAACGCCGAGGGGCGCGGCGACATGGCCGAGTGGATGCGTCTGGCTGAACGCCACCTCGAGGTGATCGCGCGGTCGGACCCGGACCTCTGCTACCGGTACGCGTTGCTGCTGTCTCGAGGCGAGGTCGAGGACGCTCCGGTCGCGCTGCGCTGGATCGACTATGCGCTGCAGAACAAGCACGTCTGGGCGGGCTCCTCCTACACCGAGCGGGTGTACGCGCTGCTTGGCCTTCGGGCGCAGGTCGCCTCTCGGCTGTGGCTCGACGCCGAGCAGACCTATGTGGACGAGCGGAACGACGACAACGAGTCCGACTCCGCCTTGTGGCGGGGGACCGCCAAGGACTCCGCCCGCGAGTGGCTCGACTACGCGCGCGTCTCCGGGAAGCCGACCCAGCAGCCCGGCGCCCTCTGCCGCAGCGCCTCGGGGAACGAGGCGTTCTGCGCAGCGACCGACTCGGCCCCTACCCCTTGAGCCCCCCCCGTGAGCCAACTGTGACCAAGCCACGGGTGCTTTTCTTGTATACGGGCGGAACGCTCGGCATGCTCCGCCGCGACCCCGGTCCGCTGGCCCCGTCCTGGGTGGCCGAGGACATTCTGCCCTTCGTGCGCGGGTTGGAGGTCGAGGTCGAGGTGCACGCCGAGGTGCTCTACAACCTCGACTCCTCCGACATCGGGCCCGACCACTGGGAGCGGATGGCCGAGGGCGTGGTCCGCTGGTTGCCCGAGTTCTCAGGCGTCGTCGTCCTGCACGGCACCGATACGATGGCGTGGTCTGCCAGCGCGCTGTCGTACATGCTGCGCGGGTTGGACCGTCCGGTGGTGTTCACCGGCGCGCAACGGCCCATCGCCTACGTTCGCACCGACGCCCGAAGCAACCTGATCCACGCTGCGCTCTGCGCCGCGATGGACATCCCCGAGGTCGCGATCTACTTTGGCCGCCGCCTGTACAGGGGCAACCGCACCACCAAGGTGAGCATCCAGTCCTACGAGGCGTTCGAGAGCCCGATCTTTCGCCCGCTCGTGGAGATGGGGGTCGCGATCCGGCACACCGCGACGCCGCTGCCGGCTCCAACGGTCCCGCTGCGCGTGGTGAACGGGTTTGAGCGAAACGTCGCGGTGGTGCAGGTGGTCCCCGGCGCAGGGCCTGCGATCATCGACGCAGCGGTGCACACTGGGGCGCGTGGGATCGTGATCCGGGGCTTCGGGGCAGGGAACGTGCCACAGAAGGGCTGGCCGGAGGCGATCGCGCGCGCGACGGCAGCGGGGGTCGGCGTGGTGGTGCACAGCCAGTGCCTGCGCGGCGCGGTAGACCTGAGCGCCTACGAAGGCGGCCGGGCCGCGCTGGACGCCGGCGCGATGGGCACCGGCGCGATGACCTTGGAGGCCGCCACCGTGAAGCTGATGTGGCTGCTCGGGCAAGGCCTGGGCGGAGAGTGGCTCAAGGCGGCGTTCCACGAGGACGTGGCGGGCGAGGGATCGGCCGACCGCGCGGAGGACTGAACGAGGAGCGGCCTGGCCTTAGCGCGGACGGACGGCCCTACTCGATGTGCACCTTCGCGCACGAGACGCCTTCGGTCACCGGCTCCGCCGCGCCGCAGGTCTTCGAGCGCTCGAAGCTGATCACGTGGGGGCCTTTCTGATCGAGGGGAACCTTGATGCTCCACTTCACCTTTTTGGCGTCGTCCGGCGCGAGGTTCGGGGTGAGGGGGAGCCAATCCTTCCAGATGTTCGCGCTGTAGGTGCACGCGGGGTCCGGCTTGACACCGAGCTTGAGGGTGGAGGTGAATTCGTAGGTCCCGGGCGGGTAGGTGTGGGCGGTCGCGCCGTCCGCCACGATGGTGTTGGCGCTCTCGACGTCCTTGCAGGCCTTGAACAGGTACCCCTCGGTGGACTTCTGGAACTTCGCGGTGCCGACCGGGTTCTCGTACTCGTTGGGGCGGCTGTCGACCATCGCGATGTACTTGTCCTGCACGGTCAACATGCACTTCGCCTTGTCGACCGCGACCATGAATTTCCCGCGAATCTTGTTGTTGGGGCTGTTGTAGGTCTTGAAGGTCTCGGTGCGCTCGTCGCCCTTGAGGCTCGCGAGCTCCTTCACGATGTCCTTCTGTACCTTGTCGAATTCGGCGGCAGGGATCCCCGTGGCGGCTGACAGTTCGGCGGTGTCGATTTTTCCGTTGTGCGTGGCGCCCCAGGCGCGAGACCACTCCTTGGCGTGCACGTCGACTTCGATGCAGGTCATGATCTTGCCCTTGACCTCGCAGCCGTACTCGTAGACCTCCGAGAGCGAGCTCGCGGTGTACGCCACTTTGATGGCGCCGGCCTCGTTGCGAAACTGCATGCGGGTCTGGGGCTGCTCCTTGTCCGGGCCAGTCGGCTGTGGGCGCAGCCAAAGCCACGTCGTTCCGTCGAGCGAGTCCAGAGAGAGAGGGCAGGCGTCTGCTTTTGGCGCCTCGACGCTTGGAGCAGGTGCAGGTGCCCCGCCGCAGCCGGACAGGGCCAGCGAGGCCGCTGCGGTAAGGGACAGCAGGGTCGAAGGCGAAGGAGGAACGCGCATGGGTCGAACTCAGGGAGGCCCCGGTTCTACCAAACCCGGGGTCGACGTGTCAAGTCGCGGCGGCGTGTCGGGCGCACGCCAGGTTCGTGAAACCGCGATTTTAGCCGCTGCGGCGCGTTGCTTTTATCACGGCTATAATAGCCGTGAGAGGTTCCCATGCCCGCCGCCGCCCTTCCCCCCGAGCTCAGTGCCGTCCTAAGCCAGGTCTCGCCGCTCCTGCCGATGCGTAGAGGCTCCGTGGGCATTCGCTTTCAGAAATGCGGCAAGCCTTCCTGTGCGTGCGCCACGGATGCGTCGGCGCGGCATGCGCGACGAGGGGTCCATCACGTACACGGCCGCGATCGAGAGCGCCGAGACCAAGGACCTGGCGAAGGACCTCGCGCCGTTCACCAAGCGTGTCCATCGAGAGGCGGTGCGGCGAGGTTACGACCAAGCTG
>SHYV01000085.1 GCA_009692605.1 Myxococcales bacterium | reverse complement strand
CCGGGGGGGGCGCAGCAGGGCGACTCACCGTAGGCCGCGGAGCAGTCGATTGGATCCGTGCAGGTCCTCATGCAGACCGGCGCGCTCGGGACCCCGATGTTTGAAAACACGGACCAGCACTCAAGGTTGTTGGCGCAGAGATAACCTGAGCTCTCGCAGGGCTCGCCGTGCGAAGGCAGGGGCAGCGGCAGGTCGATGAGGGGGCCGTCGGCCAAGACGCGGAGCGCGTCGGCCAAGAGAGGGAGCGCGTCTTGCGGGGAGGGCGCGTCGGCATGAACAGCGTCGCGTGAAGGCGCGTCGTCGAGCGCGGAGCCGTCGCTCTGGGACCCATCGGTGAGTGCACGGTCGGGGATCGTGAGGTCAGGCACGACGACGTCGGACAGCGCCGCGTCTGGAACCTCGAGATCGGCGGGGGCGACGTCCGGTTTGGAGACATCGCTGAACTCGATGCCCGGAGCCGGACGGCGGGTCGTGGCAATGGCCCCTTGAGTCGCGGTGGAGAGGTCCCCACCCACGGCCCAGGCGTCGACGCCAAACAACGTCGCGTGAAACGTGAACGGCAAAGCGCCTCTGACCCGGATCGTCTGGTAGACCCCCTCCGGGCTTCGCTCGAGCAGCGTGCCGTTGCCGCCTCCGAGGAGCGCGCGCCCATCTTCGCGGACGTAGACCCCGTTGAGCGGGGGCGCCTGCGGAGGCGTCTCGTCGACCCACAGACCGTCGTCGTAGCGGAGCACGCGCCCCGAGGCGAGCCCGCCGACCGCGAGGATGGGGCCGCGCGGCTGGCCATGCACCGTGAAGAGCAGGTCCGAGGTGTTGGTGAGGAGCCGCTCGAAGCGGCGACCATCGAAGCGGACGGTCAGGCCGCCCTCGCCGACGAAGTGGAGCGTGCCCTCGCGATCACCCCAGACCTTGTAGAAGTTGAGGTCCGAGGGGAACGCCGGATCGTGGATGACCTGCCACGGCGCGTCGCCCGACTTCCGCAAGACGAGGCCCTTTGGACCGCCTCGTCGGACCGAGCCGCCGACCGCCCAGCTCTCCGTCGTCGAGGTCGAGAACCCGCCCCAGAGGTGCGCCCTGGGGTCGAGGCCCGTGGGCTCGTCGACGAAGCCCAACTCCGTCCGGCGCACGACGCGACCCTCTTCACCGACGGAGCGCACGGTGCCCGAGGGATCGCTGAAGACCCACCACAGTGGCCGACCCGGCGGCGTGGCCTCAGGTACGAATCGGTCTCCGACAAGCCGCGCGATGAAGCCGCCGGTCGCCGTCGGCTCACCGCCCGCGATGAACACCGAGTGGTCCGGCGTCTCGCACACGCTGAGGACCACCGGGCGCAGCTCTCCGGGCACAAGCCCGAAGGCCGATCCAGCGTCCGGCCCAGCGTCAGGACTGACGTTTGGGCCTGCATCCTTGACCCCGCCGAGGGGGCCACACTTCGCCGCTTCGTCGCAGGCGGCCATGGCGGCGCAGGCGATGAGGGCGATGGGAAAAAGATGTGTCATCCGTGGCCCGCTTATGCCAGACACGAGGTGCCCAAACAAGGCGGCCGGCCTTGGCGCGGCGCGTCACTCCGAGGATGTCGTCAAGACGATTGACGAAAATCCAGCGGGGTGACCTGAATCCAGACCCCGACTCGCCGTGTCTTTTCAACGCCGGCCTCAGCGAGTAAAACGCGCAAGCGAGGTGTATGTCGACGATGACGCTAACCATGACGCTGACCACCCAGAGCCACGAGATCGCGCTTGAGCTGCATCGCGTGCTCAAGGAGCACGATCCGGCCCGGGTTCGCGGGGACGCGAGGGGGACGGTCTCGGTTCGGATGTCGGCCCTCTCGGCTCGGGTCTCGACCGCGCTGGAGTCCACAAGGGCCCACAAATGCGATCGGGCCGCGGAGCTTCGAGAGCGCCTCGCCGATATGCGAGCCGCGCTCGACGCGCATAAACATCGCTTCGCCGAAGGGGAGACGTGGCAGAAGCTCCACCACGGCCTCCAGCACAAGTACGAGGCCCTGGCCGCGACCCTTCGGGAGCATCGCATCCACGTCCCGAGCCTGAGGCCGACGAACTACGCTCGGAACGCCTTCCACGTGGCCTGGGGCTGCTTCGCGCTCATGCTCATCGAGCTCTTCCTTTCCCCGACGGGCCTGCTCTACGTCGCGTCCGGGTTCGCGGTCTATGCCTGGAGCATGGAGCTCCTGCGGCGCGCCTCGCCGGGGTTCAATAAGCGGGTCATGAGGCTCTACGGCCCCGTCGCGCATCCGCATGAGTGGCACCAGATAAACTCGGCGACGTGGTACGCGACGGCCCTGGTTGTCCTGGCCTCAACGGGATCGACGCTGCTTTGCCTCGTGTCTGTCGCCATTCTCACTTTTGCTGATCCCGCCGCGGCCTTGGTCGGTCGGCGTTATGGCCGCATCCGGCTGGTGCACGGGCGCTCGCTTGAAGGCACGGCGACCTTCGCCCTCGTGGCTCTTCTCGTCGCGTCGGCGGCCGGCCTCGTCCGTGGGCTGCCGGTCTCCCATGCTGTCGCGGTGGCGGCGGGCGCAGCCGTCCTCTCGGCGTTGGCCGAGCTCTTTAGCCAGCGGATCGACGACAACCTCTCGGTGCCTCTCGCCGCGCTGGCGGGCGCGTGGGGCGTGATGGCGCTGCTCGGCTGAGCTTCAGCGGCGGCGGCGGCGGAGGGCCGGCGCGGCGAGCGCGATGAGGAGCAGGGCGAGGCCACCCTGGGGCGTCCCCGTTCCCACGCGGCAGGCGCAGCTCGTCGGAGCCTCGCCGAGTCCTGCGGGCAGACCTGCGTCACCGGTCGGGGCCGGGGCGAGGCGGTCGCGGCGGTCATCGCCCAGGCTGTGGAGGTCTCCGTAGATCCCGAGGTCGGCGAGCCCGGCGTCCGGCGTCGAAGGCGGCTGACCCGGCTCCGACAGCCAGTCCCCGATACACTGCGCCGTGCCGTCAAGGACCTCGCAGGACTCGCCTTGGGGGCACACCACATTGAAGCAGCCGTCCCCCTCGCAGAGGCCGTCGGCGCAGCGCTGGCCGGCGTCGCACATCACGCCCTCGCAGGCGTCCACCGTGCACTCGCCGTCGACGCAGGCTTGGCCTTCGACGCAGTCGGCCGCAGCGCAGGGGTCAGAGACGCAATCGCCGTCGCGGCAGCTCTCACCGAAGGGACAGCTCACTGTGGCGCAGCTTCGGACGCAGCGCCCCTCGCGACAGAACTCCCCGGCGTTGCAGAAGAGCCCCGCGCAGGGGTCGGCCTCGCAGACGAAGCCGACGCAACGCTCACCCGGCGCGCAGCCGGCCTCGAAGCAGTTGTCGGCGACACATTGACCGGCGGCGCAGACATGGCCGGCCGCACACGGAACGCCCTCGCAGGGATCCACACACGCGCCGTCGCGGCAGACGGTCTCGTCGGAGCACTCGACAAGATCGCAGGGATCGGCGCAGAGGCCGTCGATGCAGATCTGGACATCGGAGCACTCATTATTGGCGCACGGATTGACGCAGTGATTCCAACGGCAGACTTGGCTTGGGGGGCAGACGGCCTCGTCGTCGACCGCGCCATCGCAGTCGTCGTCTTCGCCGTTGCAGGCCTCGACGGGGACCTCCGCGCAGAAGCCGCAGATGTTGCGCTGGGTCTCGTCGATGGTGCCGTCGCAGTCGTTGTCGATGAGGTCGCAGCCCTCGGCCTCGCCGGCCTGATCGGGCGCGCAGATGAAGCGGCCGCCGGCACAGACGCGGAGGCCGCGAGCGCAGACGCCCGGATCACCGGTGGCGCAGACCTGACCCTCGCCCTCGGGGGTGTTGTCGACGATGCCATCGCAGTCGTTGTCGAGGCCGTCGCAGACCTCGGCCGACGGCGCGACGTTCGGCACACACTCGAACGCCGCGTCGCATGAGAGGTGCCCTTCGGCGCAGGCCCCAGACAAGCCCGTGTCGCACGGGCCGGCCATCGGCAAGCCGTCGTCGGCCTCGCCATCGCAGTCGTTGTCAAGGCCGTCGCAGACCTCGTCGCCTGGCTCGCCGAGGCTGAGGCAGACGAGCGCGCCGTCGCGACAGAGCGTACGCCCGTCCGCGCAGATGCCCCGCTCGCCGGTGTCACAGCGGTCTTCGCCGCCTGGGTTGCCCTCGTCGATCAGCCCATTGCAATCGTCGTCCACGCCGTTGCAGACCTCGAGGCCGGGCTCGATGAGCGAGGTGCAAACGAGCGCCCCGTCCAGGCACTCCACGACCGCGTTCTCGCAGACGCCGTCGCCGCCGTCGCAGGGGGCCAAAGCACCCTCGGCGTTGTCATCGACGGCCCCGTCACAGTCATCGTCCGCGCCATTGCAGACCTCGGCGCGGGGGTCGTTCTCGGGATCGCAGGCGAGTTGTCCCGCGAGGCAGCGCAGCACGCCCGCCGCGCAGTCGCCGGGCAGGCCGCTGTTGCAGACCGCGCCACCGCCCGGATCACCCTCATCCACCTGCCCATTGCAGTCATCGTCCGCGCCGTTGCAGACCTCAGGGCCAACGGGGAAGCAAGGGTCGCAAGCATCGCCCAAGCCATCGCCGTCTCGGTCTTCTTGGTTGGGATTCGCATTGGCCGGGCAGTTGTCGCAGGCGTCGCCACGACCGTCGCCGTCCTGGTCGGCACCGGCTCCGAGGGGGTCCGCGGCGTCCGGGCAGAGGTCGCAGGCGTCGCCTTGCCCGTCGCCGTCGCGGTCGGCCTGGTCGGGGTTGGGCATCGCCTCGCAGTTGTCGTCTTCGCAGCGATTCTGGCCGCCCGCGCGCTCGACCCCATCGCCGTCCAGGTCTACGCAGACCCCGCCGAGGGAACGCTCGAGCACGAGCACCGAGTAGGCGGTGCAGGCGTCGAACTCATCGCTGCCCGGGCCGCCCCAGCAGCCGCGGTTGCCGGCGACCGGCCAAGATCCGTTTACGTTCTGCCGCGTGACGAGGGACCAAGCGACATCGTAGTACCAGGAGGGGATCTCCTCGGGATAGCCGTCGCCGGCGGGGTTCCGGGTGCCCCCGATGTTGTGGGCGAGGACCAAGTTCGGGTCGTTGCCATCGGAGACCTCGAGGGCCTTCGCGACCGCCCAGAGGTAGTAGTAGTAACTGTTCGCGCCCCAGAGAGCCTCGGGGGCGGCGACGTGGTCGTCGGAGTGCCAGTGGTCGCGCAGCCAGGTCATGCCCCGCTGAACCTGCACGTGACCGACCGCTCGCTCGCCGATGCGCTGGACCCAAATGGCGCTCGCGGTCATCGACGAGCTGCACCCGGCCCAGCCGCTCGTGCGGTAGCTGAAGCACCCGGCCCCTCGGTGGTTCCCATCGACCGAGCCCGCGCCGCGTCGGATCACGTTGAGGTTCACGTTGACGACGGCCGAGGCCGCCGAGAGGCCCGCGAGCGCGAACTGCGTGGTCGACAGATCGTTGTCGTTCTCGGGCACGGAGTAGTTCCAGCCGCCGAACAGGTTCTGGTTGCGCGAGAGGTTGGCGACGCCGTTTTGCAAGCCCTGGGTGACCGTCAGCGCGGCGCCGACGTTGTCGGGCCCACCGGTCGCGAGGTAGACGCTCAAGGCCATCAGCGAGTTGCCGGTCTGGTACGTCTGCCCGTTGACCCCGGCGCGCAACCCCGCGTCCTGATTGAGCATTTGGGCCATGACGCGGCGAATCATGACCTGGTCATTGGCGTCCATGCCCAGGTATCCGACGGCCGGCGCGCCCCAGTCCACCCCCGCGCGTTTCTCCAGAAAACACAGGGCGGTCAGCCCATTGGCGGTGCCGCCGATGTTGCCGTTGGCCTCTTGCACCCGATAGCTCTGCAACGCGCGTTCAATCGCGTCGTTCACGCGGCGACCGAAGGGGGTCACGACGGCTTGGGCAGACAGCGGGAGTAGGGTCAGGGCCAGGGCGGCGGCGTAGAAGCGCGTCGTGCTCAAGGGGGCCTCCGGGTTCTATGAGAGCAGGGAGATCAGGGCCAACGGCGCGAGCCGGAGGATTAGCGGCGGCGGCGGCGCGGTCGGGCGAGCACGAAGGCGGCGAGCGCGAGAACGAGGACCGGTGCCGCGCTGCGGCTGGGGTTGAGCGAGCAGGCGCAGCCTTCGGTGAGGGCGTCTGGGGCGGCATCGGAGACCGTGGCATCGGCCTGGCGAAGCACCATCGGCGGGCCGGCCGACCCTCCGTTGCCGCTGCCGTTCTCGCCGTTCGGACCCATATCGTCAAGCGGCTTGTCCATATTCGACGAGGCGTCGGCGAGGCCGAGATCAGCGGCGACCCCGGCGTCCGTGCCGACGGGCAGGACCGGCTCGGGCACCCAGTCCGCGACGCAGACGGCGACGCCGCGTTCGAGGGCGCACCGCTCGCCGGCTGGGCACGTCACACTCGCGCAGGCCGAGTCGACGCACTGGCCCGTTTCGCAGGTTCGGCCTTCTCCACAGGTGATGCCGGTGCATCGGTCATCGACGCAG
Source organism: Myxococcales bacterium (assembly GCA_009692605.1). Taxonomy (GTDB): domain Bacteria; phylum Myxococcota_A; class UBA796; order UBA796; family SXON01; genus CAIUMM01. The sequence goes on along the minus strand of SHYV01000085.1, from coordinate 13,163 downwards.
ATCGGCAGACCGGTATCCACCACGCAGACCTCACCTAGGCCGCACGCGACCTCGAAGCAGGGGTCGATTTGACACGCACCATCGATGCAGTCGGCGTTGAGCGGGCAGGAGATCTCCGCGCAGCTTGGGGCGCATGCGCCTTCACGACAGAACTCACCACGGGGACAGACGACTCCGGCGCAGGGATCTCCCTGGCAGTTGCCCTCGGTACACCGCTGACCGGCAGGGCAACCCGCCTCGTAGCAAGACTCCCCCACACAGAGCCCACGGCGGCAGACCTCACCCGCGCCACAGCGAACGCCGACGCAAGGGTCAACGCAGACGCCGTCCTGGCAGCCGAAGTCCACCGGGCAGACGAGGGCCTGACAAGGCTCGACACAGGCACCCTGGAAGCAGATGAAGCCGGCGAGCGCGCACTCATTCCCGTCGCAGGGGGCCGCGCAGGTGCCCCGGACGCAGAGCTGCCCTCCGGGGCAAACCGGGCCGTTGTCAACGAGGCCGTCGCAATCGTCGTCGACGAGGTTGCAGGTCTCAGCCGCCAAGTCCCCGCAGACCCCGCAGGCGTTTCGCAGGCCCTCGTCGATTCGGCCGTCGCAGTCTTCGTCGGAGGCATCGCAGGTCTCGATTACGGGGCTGACTTCTCCGAGGCAGGCCATCCCACCGGCGAGGCAGGACCGTCGACCCGCCGCGCATCGGCCCGGATCACCCGTGGCACAGATGCCACCGCCCGCGAGCTCGCCCTCGTCGACGTTGCCGTCGCAGTTATTGTCCCGCCCGTCGCAGAGCTCGTCCACCGGGGGCAAGTTCTGCAAGCACGCGAGGCCACCAGCGGCGCAGACGAGGCGTCCGGGTGAGCACGCCCCGAAGAAGCCGGTGTCACAGACGCCGCCCGCGCCGGGGTCACCCTCGTCGACCATGCCGTTGCAGTTATTGTCGATCGCGTCGCAGACCTCAGCTTGAGGCACCGGCATGCCCTCGCAGTTCACGCGACCGTTCCCGCACACCGAGCGACCGACGCCGCACTGGCCGAGCCGACCCGGCAGGTCACAGGGGATGTCACCGCCGGGGTTGCCCTCGTCGGTGAGACCATCGCAGTCCTCGTCGAGGCCGTCGCAGGACTCCACGGTCGGGTCGACCTCGGACTCGCAGTCAAGGACCCCGGCACGGCACACGAAGAGTCCGGTCGCGCAGTTGCCTCCCAGACCCGTCTCGCAGAGGTCGCCTTGGCCCATGGGCCCATCATCAATCTGACCGTCGCAGTCATCGTCGAGATCGTTGCAGACCTCGACGCTCGGCGGGAGGTCTGGCACACAGTCGATGGCGCCGAATGTGCAGTGCAGGACACCTCCGGCGCAGCTCCCTTCCCCCCCAGTATCGCAGGGCTCGCCGCCGCCCGGATCGCCCTCGTCGATCGCCCCGTCGCAGTCGTTGTCGAGGCCGTCGCAGACGTCGTCCTGGAGCTCGAAGGAGGGCTCACAGGCGAGCGCGCCCTCGCGGCAGTGGCGTCGACCCACGGCGCATTGTCCGAGACCCTCCGGCGCGCAGTCCACGTCCCCCTCGGGGTTGCCGTCGTCCACGACCCCATCGCAGTTATCGTCCAGGCCATTGCAGGCTTCGACCACGGGCTGCGCGCTTTGGATGCAGAGCAAGGCGGCGTTGCGGCAGAGCGTCAGCCCCAAGCCGCAGGCCCCGAGGTTGCCCGTCTCGCAGTCGCGCGCGCCCTCCGGGTTGCCTTCGTCTTCGTCGCCGTCACAGTCATCATCAAGTCCGTTGCATCGCTCGTCGCCCGGCGCGCCCGTCGCGACACAGGCCGCGTGGCCGTCGACGCAGGTCGTGAGACCCGGCGCGCAGGCCCCCGGGGCGTTCGTCACGCAGGCCAGGCCGAACCCGGCCGGGGCGTCGTCGATCGCACCATCGCAGTCGTTGTCGACGCCGTCGCAGACTTCGGCCCGTCCGCCCTGGAGGTTTCCTCGGCAGACCATGTTTCCGAAGAGGCAAGCGAGGGTCCCTTGTCCACACGCCCCCGCGTTGCCCGTATCGCAGGCGTCGTTGACGCCGGCGACCGCCTCGTCCGTACGTCCATCGCAGTCATCATCCCGGCCGTTGCACAGCTCGGCGCCCGCGACGTTCACCGCGAGGCAAGCGACCGCACCCGCCTGGCAGGTTGTGCGACCCTGACCGCAGGCTCCGATGCCGCCGGGCAGCGGGCAGTCGAGGCCGCCGCCGGGGTTGCCTTCATCCGCGCGCCCATCGCAGTCGTTGTCTGCGCCGTCACACAGCTCGATGCCGGGATCGAAGTTGCGCACGCAGCGGAGCTGACCCGCGCCGCAGCGGGTGGTCCCGAGCGCGCAGACACCCACCTGGCCGGGGACGGCGCACGGCCTGGCCGCGCCGGGGTTGCCCTCATCGGGAAGGCCGTCGCAGTTATTGTCCAAGCCGTCGCAGACCTCGACGCTCTGGGCCACACGCTGGTCGCAGTCGATGCGCCCGTTTCGGCACTCGGTCAGGCCACTCGCGCAGACGCCCAGGCCGCCGGTGTCACAGTCGATTCGCCCGCCGGGGTTGCCGTCGTCGGAGACGCCGTTGCAGTTGTCGTCGAGCCCATTGCAGCTCTCGGCTGCGGGGTTGACGTTGCGCACGCAGATCAGGTTGGCGTTGACGCAGTGACGCACGCCGGGTCGACAGACGCCGGGCTGCCCGGAGTCGCAGGCCCCGCCGCCGCCCGGATCGTTCTCGTCGGTGAGCTGGTCACAGTCGTTGTCTCGACCATCACAGACCTCCGCGCCTGACGGCACGCAGCTATAAGCATCGCAGACGTCGCCAAGGCCATCCCCGTCCACGTCGTTTTGGGCAAGGTTCGCCGCGTTCACGCAGTTGTCGCAGACGTCACCGACCGCGTCTCCGTCCCGGTCGGCCTGATCCGGATTAGGAACGTTCGGGCAGTTGTCGTCGCCTTGGCAGATGCCGTCGTGGTCGCCGAAGTCGTCGCCGCAGACCCCCCCGAGCGAGCGGGCGAGGACGAGCGTTGCGAACGAAGTGTCCGCGATGATGGACCAGTTGCGGTTCCAGGTTCCGGCCGCGCTCTGCTGCGTGACGAGGGTGTACGCGAGGTCCGAGTACCAGTTGCGGGGCTCCTCCGGGTAGCCGAGCGCGGCCATGTCGCGGCGACCGCCGATGTCGTCCTCGAAGATCCCCCCGCGGCCGTCGTCGCGTGTGACCTCCAGCCCCTTCGAGACGGCCCAGAAGTAGTAGTAGTAGGACCAGCTGATCGAGTTTTCGTACTGGTAGTTATTTCGGAGCCAGGTCAACGACTGCTGCACGCGGGGCTCGCTGCCGGCCAGCCCGGAGAGTCGGTAGCCCCAGAGGCCGGACGCGGTCATGGAGTGGGAGCAGCCGCCGCTGCAGCCGCGGTAGCTGTGACCGCCGCCGCCGCATTGCTGGGAGTTCTGGAGGAAGGCGACGGAGTTCGGCAGGACGTCGTCGGCGGGGGCCCAGATGGCCGAGGCTGCGGACAGGCCGGCGATGGCAAACTGAGTCGTCGAGAGATCGCCGTCGTTGGCCGGGGCGTGATAGTTCCAGCCGCCCATGTTGCAGCCGGCGCGTCCTTGCGATTGTTGGAGACGCTGAGCGCCGAACTGGACGGCCTGATCGACGGTGACGCCGGCGCCGACATCGTTGGGCCCGCCCGTCTGTCGAAACAGCGAGAGCCCCATGAGGCTGCTGCCCGTACCGTAGCTATAAGAGCCCGAAACGTTCCGAAGCGCGCCGTCGTTGGCGATGACGCGGGCGGCGGCCCTTCGCAGCAAGGCCTGGTCTGCGGCTGAGCTTGTTCGATAGCCGTTGGTCGGGGCATTCCAGTCCGCGCTCGCGTGTTTCTCCATGAAACACAACATCGCCAAGCCGCTGCCCTGGGCGCCCTGAGCGTCGGCCCACTGACCGTTGGCCTCGGTGTTGCGGAAGTACTGGAGGGCGCGGTCGATGGAGGCGTGGACCCGCACGCCGAAGGGCGTCTGGAAGGCCTCGGCCTCAGAGGCCGGCCACGCAGAGAGGAGGACGACCAGGGAGGAGGCTAAAGCGGTCACGCGCATTTGAGATTCTCCGGGGCGCAGAGGCACGAGGTCGGGGCAACGCGCCCAGTGACACTAAGAGTCGCGCCGGGCTCGCCGGGATCTGAGCATGGTCAGAAGCGCGAGCGCAATAGCCACCGGGGCGAACGGCGACCATCCCGTCGTGCGGCAGCTACACCCACTGCTCTCTGAGCCGCCGGTCCCACCGTCGGCCCCTGCGCTCGGGGGAAGGACGACCGGCAGATCGAGGAACGTAATGTCGGCTGAGGTGTCCGCGCCGGACGTCGCCGAGTCCCGGTCCCCGGGGAGGGCGTCTTGGGTGACGGCCCCGTCGGCGTCCGACTCCATGCCCGCATCGGTCAGTGGACCTGGGGGGCCGCCGTCCGCACCGGGCTCCTCCGACCCCCAAGCCGCGACACATCGGGCCACGCCAAAGGCCTCCTCGCAGCGCTCGCCTCGGGGGCAGACGAGCGCGTTGCAAGCCGCATCCACGCAGTCGCCGTCGAGGCAGACGCGGCCGGCGCCGCAGGTGATCTCGACGCAGGCGTCGTCTTCACAGCCGGAACGCCCGTCTCGGACGCGGCACTCGGAGCCCGCTCGGCAGCGCACGCCGAAGCAGAGATCGGACTCGCAGACGCCGTCGAAGCAGACCTGATCAAACTCGCATGAGAGGCCCGCGCAGCTCGGGGCGCACAGCCCATCGCGGCACGACTCCAGGGGCGAGCAGCCCGCGTCCGCGCAGAGATCGATGACGCACCCGCCCTCTCGGCATCGCTCACCCTCCGGGCAGCCGACGTCGTAGCAGGAGTCGGCCGCGCAGGCCCCCTGGAAGCAGACCTCGCCCCCCACGCAGGCGACCTCGTCGCAGAGGTCGGCGCAGTGGTCGAGGTCGCAGCGTGTCCCCACGGGGCAGCGGAGCGCGTCGCAAGGCTCGAGGCAGCCACCATCGGAGCAGACCTCGCCGGCGACCGGGCACTCATTGCCCTGGCACGGCTCGACGCAGAGCCCGCGCGCGCAGACCTTTGTGCCCGGGCACAGCAGGCCGTCGTCGACCTCGCCGTTGCAGTCGTCGTCCACGAGGTTGCAGGTCTCCGGCACCGTGGGTCCGCAGAGGCCGCAGGCGTTGCGCTCGTCCTCGTCGACGAGGCCATCGCAGTTATCGTCAATCTGATTGCACTGCTCGTCGCGTATCGGGCGGTCCTGCGAGCACATGACGCCCTCGCCCATACACGTCGTATGACCGCCGGCACAGGCGCCGAGGAGCCCAGTCGAGCAGGCCGTCGTCGAGTCATCGGCGTTCTCGTCGGCGTTGCCGTCGCAGTCGTTGTCCAGGCCGTCGCAGACCTCGTCGACGGCGATGCCCTGCTGAGCGCAGAAGAAGCTGCCGCGGTCACAGACGCTGACACCCGCGCCGCAGATGCCCGGCACACCGGTGTCGCAGTCCTCACCCGTCATCGGGGCCATCTCGTCGGTCGAACCATCGCAGTCGTTGTCGAGCGCGTCGCAGAGCTCATCGACCGGATCGGCGCCGCCTCGGCACTGGACGCTTCCGCCCTCGCAGGTGGACAGGCCGACCGCGCAGACGCCACGCAGGCCGTCGAGCGCGCAGGCCAAGCCCGCCTGCGGGGTCTCGTTGTCGACCGCGCCGTCGCAGTCGTCGTCGAGCGCGTTGCAGACCTCTTCACCGGCCGGCGCGTCGGGGACGCAGAAGAGCGCGCCTTGTGCACACGAGAGCAGGCCAACCGCGCAGCTGCCGAGATCACCGGTCGCGCAGAGCGTCCCGACGCGCACATCCGTCTCGTCGACCAGGCCGTCGCAGTCGTTATCGGTCGCGTCGCATTGCTCCTCGCTGGGCACTGAGATGGCATTGCAGGCGAGCACGCCGAACTCGCACGCGGTCCGACCAAAGGAGCAGATGCCGGGGCGCGGCGAGTTGCAGGGGTCGCCCCCGCCGGGATCCCCTTCGTCGACGTTCCCGTCGCAGTCGTCGTCCAGAGCGTTGCAGACATCCGGCGCGAGGAAGAAGAGCGGCTGGCAGATGAGGATCCCGTCCGAGCAGTCAAACACCCCAACGCCACACTGACCGAGGGCTCCGGTCTCGCAGGAGACGCCGGAGCGCAGATCGCCTTCGTCGACCTGACCGTCGCAGTCGTCGTCGAGTCCGTTGCAGGCGTCCGGCGTGGGATCGACGATGCTTCGGCACTGCACCACGGCGTTCCGGCAGAAGGTCCGGCCTCGGGCGCACTCGCCCAGGAACGCATCAGCGGCGCAGTCGTCCCCGGCCTCCGGGTCGCCCTCGTCAATCTCCCCGTCGCAGTCCTCGTCCCGGCCGTCACAGGATTCGGGCTGCTCCTGTGCGGCGCCCGCGCAGACGCTGGCCCCTTCGGCGCAGGCCGTGAGACCGGGCGCGCAGATGCCTGAGCGGCCGGTCTGGCACGCGAAGCCGACGCCAGGCAGCGAGTCGTCGGTCAAGCCGTTGCAGTCGTTGTCGAGGCCATCGCAACGCTCGGGCGTGCCGCGGATCTGACCGCGACAGTAGAGATGCCCGAGCTCGCAGCTCACATGGCCCTGGCCGCACGCACCGCCATTGCCCGTCACGCAATCGTCTCCCACGGTGGCGACGAGTTCATCGGTCCGGCCGTCGCAGTCGTTGTCCCGAAGGTCGCAGGTCTCGACGATGGGCATCGCGTTGCCCGCGCAGACGACCGTGCCGGCGAGACAGGTGCGCTGCCCGCGGCCACACTCCCCCACGCCGGGGATCACGCAGTCGTCGCCGCCGCCGGGGTTCCCCTCGTCGCTCTGCCCGTCGCAGTCGTTGTCCAGGTTGTCGCAGAGCTCGATGCCCGGGACCTCGTTACGGAAACACCGCTGCCCGCCCGCCACGCACCGTGTCGTGCCGGCGCCGCATCGCCCAGGCTCGCCGGTCGCGCAGGCGAGCCCGCCCTCCGGGTTGCCCTCGTCGACGATTCCGTTGCAGTTATTGTCCCGGTTATCGCATCGCTCGGGCTCGGCGACCTCGCGCTGAACGCAGATGACCGACGCCGCCTGACACCGGGTGAAGCCGTTGGAGCAGATCCCCTCAAGGCCGGTATCGCAGATGCGAAACCCATCGGGGTTGTTCTCGTCGGCGACGCCATCGCAGTTATTGTCCAAGCCGTCGCAGCTCTCGAGCTCCGGACCGCTGGTCCGAAAACACGTCAGCGTCCCGGTGATACAGGTCTCGGAGCCCACAGCGCAGGTGCCCAACTGCTCCGTATCGCAGGCGCCACCGCCGTCGGGGTTGCCCTCGTCGAACCGCTGGTCACAGTCGTTGTCCGCGTTGTCGCAGCGTTCAGGTCCGCTCGGCCGGCAGTTGTAGCCGTCGCAGGCGTTGCCGAGGCCGTCGAGATCGCCGTCCTCCTGCTGGGGATTGCGCTGGATCGGGCAGTTGTCGCAGGCATCGCCGATGCCGTCGACGTCGCGGTCGTCCTGGGCCGGGTTGGGCACGACGGGGCAGTTGTCATCGCCTTGGCAGATGCCGTCCTGGTCCCCTCGAAGCGGGTCGCCGTCGCCACAGATTCCGCCGAGTGAACGCTCGAGCATGAGGAGCGCGAACGTCAGATCGAGGGGCGGGCTGACGCAGGAGCGCGGGGCCATGCAGGGGAACGTGCCCGCGGCCTCCTGGGTGGTCACGAGCTGATAGGCGAGGTCGTAGTACCAGCCCTGCGGCTCGTCGGGGTAGCCGTCCATCGTTGGCACGCGCAGGCCGCCGATGTCGTCCTCGTACAGGCCCGGCTGCCCATTGTCGGTCATCGCCGAGAGGGCCATGGCCGACGTGTAGAGGTAGTAGTAATAGGAATAGTCAACCTCGTTGACGTTCGTCACGAGGTGGCCGTCGTCGTCGTAGCGAGTGTCCAGAAACGCCATGGTGGATTGGACGTCGGCGCTGCTCACGCCGAGGCCTATGGAGCGAAGCGTCCAGAGGCCAGCCGTCGACGGCGCGCTCGCCGAGCCTTGAACGGGGCAGACTCGGTAGTGCAGGCCGCCATCCGCGTTCCGGCAGCCCCGAACAAACGGCAGGACTCGCGGGAGCGTGTCGTCGGCCATTGGGAAGGACGACGCCGCGGCTGCGAGGCCAGTGACGGCGAACTGCGTGGAGACCACAAGGGCGTCCCCGGCGGGTCCGTTCTCATTCCAACCACCCAGGCCACACGCGACGCCGGCCGCCTCCTGAACCGTCTGGAGACCGAGCGCGCCGTTGCGAATCGCGGCATCGACGGTGACAGCGGCGCCGACGTCATTGGGGCCGCCGCTGCGCCGAAGCTCGGAGAGAAACATCAGGAAGCTGCCGGTGCCAAAGGCATTGGCGGCCCCGACCGCACGCAGGCCCGGATCGGAGGTGATGGCGAAGTTGGCCATCCGCACGAGCCGAAGCCGGTCGTCGGGGGTGCTGCGGGCATAACCCCGCTTGGCCGCGCCCCAATTGGCGTCGACCCGCGCGTCGAGCAGGGCGAGCCCGGCCATGCCGGTCGAAGCGCCATGGTAGTTGCCGTTCTGCTCCTGGGTTCGCATCCAAGCGAGCCCACGCTCGACCGTCTGTTGGACCCGGTCGCCGAAGGGCGTTCGAAACGCCAAGGCGGGCAAGGGAATGGCGACGAGGGCGAGCGCCACCGTCCAAAATCGAAGAACGCTCGCCCCAAACCCGATCTTGCCCACGGACATCATCGCTCCTCGAATCGAAATCGAAATCGAGGCAGCTTACGGGGGGAAGGCCGATTGTGTCGATTCTGGGCGGCGAATCGGTGGTAGCGACCACCGAGATTTCACTCAGTCGGTGGTAGCGACCGCCGAGATTTCACTCGGTAGAGACTCGGAAGAGGTGCACCGCGCCGCCGTCAAGCGCGCCGGCCCCGTCACGCGGGGCCCCGACGGCGATGAGGCGGGTTCCGTCTGGGTCGATCGGGCCGAGAGAGATGGACCAGCCGAAGCCGTCGCCCCCCGCCCGACCCATCAAGCGCAGGCGGGCCGCGCCGTTGGTCGTGCGACACTCGACCCGGCCGGGGCTCGCGCCCTGGGCGAAGGCGTCTGTCACCGCGCCGACGCACCAGACCGAGGCGTCATTCGCGCGCAAGGGGGCGCCGATGGCCACCGCGAAGCCGAGGTGGTCCCGTCCTGGCCTGCCGGCGACCTCATCGACAATGACGTCCACACCATTGACGACCCAGGCGTGGCCCGTTTCATCGTCGCCGCCCGGGACTCCAGAGGCACCCAGGACCAGATAGGGTTCGGACCTCGAGGCGGCGACCGCCGAGAGGGCCTGCCCAGCACCGCCCGGCAGCGCGGACTCGTTGGGGTCGCCTTCGGCCGCGTCACGAACCGCAAAGAAGGATTCGTCGGTGGCTCGGTCAACGCCGCTATAGACAACAGGGCGGAGTCCAGAAGCATCTTGCGGGCCGAACTCGACCACCTCGCCGAGCCGCTCGTTCTCCGCGACACCGAGCTGACTCCAACGCAGATTCAAGGTCCACGCGTCGGCGATCGCCACATCGTAGACCGCCGCGCGGCCGGCGTTCCTCTGTCGTGCGGGCGAGCCGACGACGACGATGGGTCGTCCGATCCCGTCGATCGAAGCCGCAGCGACGGCGTGCCCAAAGCGGCTCCCGACCTGATCGCCGTACCTGCGGGCGAGCAGCTCGAACGTCCCGGCGCGAAGGATGTCGACCCGTCCCATCCGGTTGTGATTCCCATCGGGTTGGGCCGCGGGCGTGCCGACGATCCACTCGTCGCGACCGTCCCCATCAAAGTCGGCGGCGGCGAGCGCGGCGCCCATCTGATCATCGGTGATCGCACCGCCGAAGCTGGGCAAGGCACTTAGGTCATCGCCGGAGAAGACGTGCAGCGTGCCGTGCACGAAGGCGGCCGGGTCTACGACGGGTCCGGGGGGGCCGAGGGGTCCGGGCGCGCTCGCGAGCACATCTGAGCGACCGTCGCCGTCGACGTCCTGAACCACGAGAACCCGGGTCCCCAGTCGGCCATTGATCGTGGCCCCAAACACCGTCCCCACCGCCAAGACGCAAGGCGCGTCGATCCGCCCGGCATCTTCGTCGATGATCAGGTCGCAGTCCTCATCGACCCCGTTGCAGGCCTCGGGTAGGGGCGGCCCGCAGTCGCCACACGCGTTGAGGAGCCCGTCGTCGACCAAGCCGTCGCAGTCGTCGTCGCGATCGTTACAGGTCTCACTTCGGGGCGAGACGTCGGGCGCGCACTCCGGTGAGCCGAGTCGACACTGGCGTCGGCCGGTCGCGCAGGCCCCGTCGTCTCCGGTGATACAGACCGAGCCCACGCCCTCGATCTCCTCGTCGGTCCGGCCGTCGCAGTCGTTATCGAGGCGGTCGCAGCTCTCGGTGTCGGCGGGCCCGTCGCCCCCTTGACATAGACCCCATGTCCCATCCATGGCGCAGGTCTGTTGGCCCGCCTTACAGGCCCCGGTGTCGATGCCACACCGGCGTTTCGTGCCGGCTTGGCAGCAGCCAACGAGCGACTCGTCGACCGCGCCGTCGCAGTCGTCGTCCATCTCATTACAACGCTCGTCGCCGCCTGCGACGGGCTGGGTCTCGCAGCGGGTCCCGAGCGCGTCCGGCGCGCAGATCATCCGGCCAACGACCGCGCAGGCGCCGACGCCGGAGGTGCAGCTGCCATTGACGAGCTCGGGGAAGCTCTCATCGACGTTGCCGTCGCAGTCATTGTCTTTCTCGTCGCAGTCCTCGCGGGCACCGGGCCGGGTGAACGGCGACTGATCATCGCAGTCCCCCTCACAGGTCGTCGTGCCGTCGCCGTCGACGTCTGGGCACGGTTGAAGGGGGTCGGGGGCGGCGTCACTCCCGACGGCACCCGCGTCGATGATGGCCTCGATCCTTGTCACGACCTCGGGGTTTTTTTGCGCGCAGCCGACCGCTGCGGCGGCACTCAAGACGAGGATGAGGAGCTCTGGCCGGGCGATTCTGGACATCTCCGTCAGCCGAGCTCGATGACGCCGTTGGACAAGACGCTACGCTCGCCGACGCGGGCCTCAAGAAGGTGCGTGCCCGGCGACGTGGACGGCACGACCCGGAGGTCGATGGTGTCCCCCGGATAGACCACGCCGGAGAAGCGCGCCGAGATCCGCCGTACGCTCGAGACGTCACCCCCGCAGAGGCCGTCCACGAGGGCGCGAACGGCCGAGCCGTAGGTGCAGAGCCCGTGAAGGATCGGTCGCTCGAACCCGACCTTCGTGGCCAGCGCGGCGTCGACGTGAATGGGGTTGAGGTCGCCGCAGAGCCGGTACAGGAGCGCCTGCTCCGGCCGCGTCTCGGCGCGTATCACGAGGCTCGGCGGGGCGTCCGGCAGCGCCTCGATGGACTTGGAAGTCGGGCCGACCTCGCCGCCGAAGCCGCCTTGACCGCGGCAGAAGATGGACCACGAGGTCTCCGTCAGGAGATCACCTTTGGCGTCGCGGGTCTCCGTGTCGATGACGACGACCGCGGCCTTACCCTTGTCGTAGACCGCGCTGATCTTGCCCGTGCTGTGGAGCGTGCCTTCCTTCTCGAAGGGTCGATGAAGGCGAATGGTCTGCTCGCCGTGCACGAGCGTTCGGAAGTCGGCGCGGACCTTCATGAGGGCGTCCATGACGATCCCGTGCAAGGGGATGACCGCGAAGCTCGGGTGCACCTTAAACGCCGCGCTGCCCTCCCAGACATAGTCCAGGTTCGACGGTGAGGCGCCGATGGCCAGAGCATAGAGTGCGCAGGTCTTCCAGTCGTAGACGAAGTCGGGACCGGGGATCGTTCGACCGATGACCTCGAGATCGAGTTGCATGTTTCACTCCGTGCTGGGGCTTGGGCACTAAACGCGCCTCTCTACCCGAACGCGGTATCAGAGGGCAACCCGTGCTCGAGGTTGGAGTGGAGGGGTCGATGGTTGGCAGGAACAGGATGGGGCTCTCGGGATCAGCGGGTAGGACCTCGGGCACGAGCAGGCGGCCCCGAACCTCGACGGTCTCGTGTTTGAACCGCCTCCAGGAAAGCTCGGCGGGCGACGCCGTCGAACGGTGCGGATGCGTCGGCGCGACCATCGAGGTCAAGGCCACCAACTCCGCGAAGATCGAGCGGGGTCACGTTCGCGACGACGCCAAGGTGGCGGCAGTGTCCGGCCGGTGGCTGGACCCTGAGCCATCCCCTCATTTCGCATCAGAAAAACTCCTTGAGGAACGGGTCGGTCGAGATGAGTAACTGGAAAAGATGCATGAGCAACTCGGTGCGTTGCCCGGGCATGGAGGGGATGAGCTCGTACCAGCGGATGCCCTGGCGAACGAACGAGAGGGTCCGTTTCGTCGTCGTGCGGGTCTTCAGGAGCCTGTCGATCCCGGCGGTTTTGCCCGCGCGGCCGAGCAGGGCGAGGAGGGAGAGGGCGATGACCGCGGTGAGCATCATGCGGTCGCGTCAGGAGGTCCTGCTGATGCGGTGCCAGCCCATGCCCATGCCGAAGCGCCAGTCCTTGAGGTCTCGAAACATCTCCTCGCAGGTGAACCGTCGGCCGGAGTGCTACTTGACGATGCTGCCCGTGAGGTCGGCCCGGCTCTTTCATACGGTGACGCGTATTTCAAAAGGGACGACCGCGCAGAATCCCACCAGAAGCTGGTCTTCGAGGGCGTTCCGGTTGTTCTTCAGGTTCGAGTCTTAGGCGGTCGACCACATCACGGGCATCGAGCGGCCGTGGTCCGTCTGAACCGCGAGCACGTGCATCGTATGGCCGTCGTCGTTGCAGGTGGTCTCTGAACAACTCATCCACCAACGGATGGACATGCTCTGCAGCGAGGACAGGGCTGGCTTCACGACGACGAACGGGCGTGGCGGCTCTCCTGGAAGGTGCCGCGACCATGATCCCTAAGTGGTTGAACCACAAGGGGATTCACGAATGAGAGGATCCCTCAGGGCCTCGCCCTGCCCTTCGGTTTGGTTGGGCTGGGGCACGGCAAGCTCCCGCAGAAGGCCGAATACCGCCCAGTCGGACCGGGCTTGAGTCGCGAACGGGGCCGCCCACTCTTCGCGGCTCGGCGCCACTCAGACAGCCTCGGGGCGA
>SHYV01000084.1 GCA_009692605.1 Myxococcales bacterium | reverse complement strand
TCCCGTACGATCGGCCGCGGATCTGGATCGGCGGCAGCAGCGACCGGGCCATGCTCCGGGCACGCGCCCACAACCGACCGTGGTTCCCGTCCGACGTTGACCTCGGTGGGCTGGTCGGCCGCTACGCGTCAAACCCCCCGGCGCAGGCCGCACCAGGCGCGCCCGCTGCGGCCCGGCCGGTAGGGATCTGGGTGCACATCGCCGAAACTGACGAGGCGGCCCTCGCCGACGCCACGCGCCTGGGCCAGGTGGACCCGGCCAGGCCGAACTGGCCGGTCTCGCTGATCGGGTCACCCGAAACGGTGGTCGACAAGATCGAGGACTACCGGCGGCGGCTCGATCCGACGCACCTGCTCCTGCGTGTCGAGCTTCCCGGGATGACCCAGCCCGAAGTGATGCGCCGGATTGAGCTGCTGGCCGAGCGGGTCGTCCCCCGGATCGCCTGACGCGGGTGCCGCTCCGGATCAGTCCGCCGGTCGGTCCGAGCCCGGGGAAGCGGTGAGCAGACTGCGGGCCAGGCGCCAGCGCAGGACCTCCGTGGCGCCCTCGGTGATTCGGATGCTCCGAAGCTGCCGATACCAGTATTCGAGGGGGAGGTCCGTGGTGAGCCCAACACCACCATGGATCTGGATGGCGCGATCCACGACGCGACTGGCCATCTCGGTGCACACGATCTTGACCATGTATGACCGGTCGCGGACATCCTGGCCCTGGTCGAATTGCCAGGCCGTGCTGAGGACGAGCAGCCGGGCAGCTTCGATCTCCATCGCGGAGTCAGCGAGCATGAACTGGATCACCTGGCGCTGCGACAGCGGTTGCCCGAAGGTCTTGCGAACCTTCGCGTACTCCATTGCCATCTCGAGGGCGCGGCGGGCGATGCCCACCGGATAGGCGCCGTGGATCTTGATCCGGTTGACGGTCAGCCACTCCTGGGCGAGCCTGAAGCCGGCGCCCTCCTCGCCGATGCGATTTGCCACCGGAACCCGCACGTTGTCGAAATGGATCTCCCACGGCTCGTCGCCCATCATGGTGTGATCCGCGCGGACCAGCTTCACACCCGGCGTGTGCATCGGGACGATGATGCACGAGATCCCGCCGTGTGCCCGCTTCTCGGGATCCGTGAGCGCGATGACCTGGGCGAAGTGCGCTCGAGCGGCCCCTGTGATGAACCGCTTCGTCCCGTTGATGACGTAGTCGTCGCCATCCCGGACAGCCGTGGTCCGCATGCCCGCGGGATCCGCCCCGCCTTCGGGCTCGGTCTGGGCAAAGCAGACCTTCTGCTCGCCGCGCAGCACCGGCAACAGGAAGCGCTCGACCTGCTCGCCCTGGCAGTGATAGAGGACGGCCCCGCCAGTAGGTCCGAAGAGCTCGTTATGGCGGAACGGCAGCGCCTTCGTCCGCCCGATCTCCTCCTGGATGATGCAGCGCTCCAGGAGGCCGAGGCCGCCACCGCCGAAGCGCTCCGGGACATCGAACTGCCAGAGCCCCATCTCGCGGACCTTGCGATGGAACTCGGCGTACCGCTCCGGAGTGATGGCGTCACCCACATCCGACTGCATCTCGACCGGGATGAGCTCGCGATCGACGAACGTCCGGACGGTCTGCTGGACCATGCGGAGCTCTGGTCCGAGGTCGAAATCCACGCGCTGATAGCCTCAGGCTGCAGTTTGCATTGGGACGGGAGTCCCGGCTATCGTAGGCAACTGGGTAGGTTTCTGTCCAACGGGAGGCTTGATGGCGACCGACCCCGCCGCGGCGGGTCCGCTGGCCGGAATCACCGTGATCGAGATTGGGCGGTACATCGCCGCGCCGTATGCGTGCCAGCAGCTCGCCGATCTCGGGGCCACGGTGATCAAGGTCGAGGAGCCCACAGGCGACCCGTTCCGTGCCTGGGATGAAACGGGTGTCTCGCCCACGTTCCTGGCATACAACCGGGGCAAGCGGAGCGTCGTGGCCGACCTGCGTCAGCCGGCGGAATCAGAGCGCGTCGCGCGCATGATCGGGCGGGCTGACGTCGTAGTGGAGAACAATCGTCCGGGTGCCCTCAACCGCCTCGGCTTGGGTCCGGAGGCCATGCTGCGCGCCAACCCGCGCCTCATCTACTGCTCGATCAACGCCTTCGGCTCATCGGGACCCATGGCCGCGCGGCCCGGCTTCGACACGATCATCTCGTGCCTGTCCGGGCTTTACTCGCAGCTGATGGACCCGCAGGAGGCCCGGCCGGCCGGGCCGGCCTTCTCCGACCTGACGGCTGGGTTGTTCGCAGCCCAGGCGGTCCTGGCCGCGCTCCTGGACCGGACCCGGACGGGCCAGGGCCAGGCGATTGAGGTCCCGATGGTCTCCGTAGTGGCAGCCGGCCTGCTCGTGGAGCCGGCGATGGCCTACCTCCGGACCGGCGTCGCTGCCCAGTCAGACACGCGCATGCGGCGGGCGCATGCCTTCTTCGCGGTAACACGTGACGATCGGCCCATCGCGATCCACTTGTCCGCTCCGACGCGGTTCTGGACGGCGTTCGTCGGCGTCCTCGGGATCCCGGAGCTGCGTGACAACCCGCGCTTCGCGAACCGGACGACCCGGATCGCCGCCTACTACGAGATCAGCGCCTTGATCCGCGAGCGGATGAAGGACCGGGACTTCCAGGAGTGGTCCGCGCTCCTGGCCGCGGCCGACATCCCGCACGCGCCGATCCTGGACATGGGTGAGACGCTCGAAGCCCAGGATCTGGCCCACCTCCAGCTGGTGGTTGGCGATTCCGCGCCAGGTGCCGACGACGCCGTCCCGGGCCACCCGTACGCGCTGGGTCGCTCGCGATCGGTCCACCGATCGGCTCCAATGCTCGACGCCGACAGCGGATGGGTGGCGACGTGGCTGGAAACGGGTGTTCATGACCCGGGTCCTCAAGGGCGGCTGCAAATTGACGCCTCCGAGCGCTCCGCATGACTACATTGGGGCAGAACGGATTGGAGCCGAACGGAGGTCCTCGATGCGGTCGCTGATCACCGTCTTCGAACCGCGCGCGTTCGCGAGCCGGATCGAATCCGACGATGAGCTCGGGGAGATCCCGATCGGGTCGGGTGATCGGATCGGCCTGCTCCACAACACGAAGGCGAACGGCGACCTGGTCCTGGACCAGATCGAGCTCCTGCTGAGCCGAGACACGAGCATCACGACCGTGCGGGTGACGAAACCGACCGCCTCGATGGCGGCGCCGGGCGACGTGCTGGCCGCCTTCGAAGGGTTGAGCGTTGTCTTCACCGCTATGGCTGACTGTGGCTCGTGTACATCGTGGAGCTGTCACGACGCGGTCTCCCTTGAGCACCTCGGGATTCCGTCCGTCCTCGTCGTCAGCACGGCATTCAAGCCGCTCGCCAAGTCAATCGTCGCGACCCTGGGCATGCCCAACGTCCGGATGCTCGTGCTCGAGCACCCCGTCGGAGGTCTCCAGCCTGCCGCCGTCGCGTCGCGAGTTGAGGCCGCCTACCCCGCGTTTCGGACGCGGCTTCGGTTCAGCGGGGGGATCACAGGGTGACTGCCGTCGGCCAGACTCGGCGCGTGCCACGCGATCCCGGCCTCCTGCTCGAGTTAAGCGTCTCGGAGGGCTGGGGCGACGGCTTCCCGGTCATCCCACCAACGCGCACTGCCGTCGGCGAGATGATCGCGGCCGTCGGTCGTGATGGCGGCGAGGTCCTCGGGCTGATGGCGCCAACGCTGGCACCCGCGACCATCCACCACGTTGCCGTCAACGCCGTCCTGGCGGGGTGCCGCCCGGATTACTTCCCGGTCGTGGTGGCGGCGGCGGAAGCCATGCTCGACCCTGCGTTTAACCTGCTGGGTATCCAGGCGACGACGCATCCGGCCGGTGTCACGGCCGTGATCCGGGGCCCGATCGTGGAACGCCTCGGCGTGAACCATCGGGGGAACCTGCTCGGTCAGGGCTGGCGGGCCAACGCCACGATCGGGCGGGCCATCCGGCTGATCATGGTCAATATTGGCGGGGCGATCCCTGGCGTGCTCGACCAGGCGACGCATGGACAGCCAGGCAAGTACACCTCGTGCTTCGCGGAGAACGATCCCGACAGCCCGTGGCCGGGACGATCCATAGATGGGATTGACCTGCGGGCATCGTCGGTAACCGTGTTCGGTACCGAGGCGCCGCATAACATCCACGATCAGGGCTCCGCGACCGCGGACGGGCTGCTCACCACGATCGCCGGGGTGATGAGCTCCGGTGCGTACCACCAGCACACCTATGGGGCACACCACGTCCTCCTGCTCGGTCCCGAGCACGCTGCGCTGTGCTCGCGGGATGGCATGAGCCGGACCGATGTTGCCGCCGCCCTGCACGCGCGCCTGCTCCGGCCGGGGCACGTGGCGCTGCCCGCCGGATCGGCTCCAGGCCACGGTCACGCTACGATTCGCGAGACGTCACCCGGGGCTGCCGGCGATGTCCAATCCGGGCATGGCCACGGAGGCGGACACCAGCACGGCGGTGGCCAGAGTGGCGGAACGGCTGATCGTCACCTGTTCCAAGCTCCGGACGACATCGTGATCCTGGTTGGTGGTGGCGCCGGCAAGATGTCCAACTGGATCCCGTGCTTCGGCCACAGCGTCCCAATCAGCCTCCGGATCGCTTGAGGATCAACGCGCGATCACCGGCCGCAGGGTCCTCCCCGCGACGACTCAGCCCTGGTCGGCCGGAGCGAGTGGCCTGAGGCGGGCGGCGAGCGTGAGCATCATCGTGGCGTAGTCCGCGTGGCCGCTGTCGACCATCACCCCGCCGACCACCGCAACCGAGGTCCCCCGCCGGGAGGCATCCTGTACGGCCTGGACGATAGCCGACCAGCGCTCGATGTCCTGCAGCGAGGGACCGAAGATCTCATTGGCGATCGCGACGTGCGATGGGTGGATGGCGAACATGCCCATGTAGCCGATGTCGCGCTCCCGGTTGGCGTATCGGCGGAGCCCGTCAAGATCCCGTACACCGAACCAGGCGGAGGTCATCGGGAAGGGAATCGCCGCCGCTCGGGCCGCGAGGAGCACCCGGCTCCGGATGTACAGCGTCTCGAGACCCCCGTCTGTCGCGCGGTACCCGATCGCACGGGCAAAGTCGGAATCGGCCGCGCCGCCCGCCCCGATGTAGCCGACCCGGTTCGACGCGCCCGCGATCTCGAACACGTTCTGCAGCCCGAGCGCGGATTCCAGCATCGGCCGGATGAGGATCGACCCAACGGTCAGGCCGCGCGCCGATTCGAGGCTCGACAAGCGTGCGTCGAGCCGCTCGACGTCCACCCGCGAATGCACTTTGGGGAGCAGAACGCCGAGCAGCGGGCCCTGGATCACCGCGTCAAGGTCGGCGTCGGTCAGGCCGGACTCCCAGGGATTGACGCGAACCAGGAGATATGGACCCGACGGCGCGACCGCACGTCCGTCGAGGAGCGCGGCCACGTCGCGGCGGGCGCGCTCCTTCGAACTGGCGGCGACCGAGTCCTCGAGATCGAGGACGATCGCGTCCGCGCCTGAGTCGACGGCGCGGACCACCCAATCCAGGCGGGTGCCCGGGACATATAGGCAGGACCTGAGCCACGGTTCGGCCGGGCGCCATCCGCGCTCCGACAGCATCGTCGTCATCCCCCGTTGGCAAACCCGGATGTCAACCGGCCCATGAGCCTTCGCGTCAGTCTAGCGAAGGTCCGCGCTTGCGGGCGTGCCTGCCGGTTCAGCGGTGCGGGCGTGCCTGCCCGTTCACCGGTGCGGGCGCTCGATCGATGCGCCGCTGGTCTACGGTAGGATTGGGGCGTCGCAGTGTTGGGCAGCGGTGGTCTGCGTCGCACGGCCGGGCGGCGGGAACCATGCGAGGAGTGCCAAGCGGATGAACCCCCAGGTCGCGGCCATCGACACGGCACTCGAGCCTCTCCGGACCGGCTTCGCGTCTGACGGCTACGAGATCCTGGTCGACTCGATCGATGGCGGTTCCGTGAACATCAGGATCGTCGCGGGCCCCGACGCCTGCGCCGAATGCCTTGTCCCGAAGGACACCATGCGGGCCATTCTCGGCGCAGCCCTGACCTCCGTGCCGAACATCACCACCATCGAGCTCGCGTACCCCGTCGAGCTGGATCACGCCAGCGCATAGCCCATCAGGTCCACCCGACGGCGCTGCACCCTATCCCGCCGAGGATGTCGCGTCCCGTGGCGCTCGCGGGCCGCGGATGTGGCCGACGGGCGTCCGCTTGAGGACTGCTCGACGATTCATGTCCTCCAGCAGCGCGACGGCGTAGCGCCTGCTGGTCCCCGTGGCATCTCGATAGGCGGCAGGGGTGATCGGCCCGGCACCCGCCAACGAGAGGGCGATACGTTCGAGCGCCGCGTACGTGCCCCGACTATAGGCCAGCGTCTCGTCCACTCGGACGATCCGGCCGCTCGCCTCGAGCTCGCGCATCGCATCGGGCGGACAGCCGGCGGCGCCGGCGACCTCGGATAGCGGCGGCGGGGTGTACGAGGCGAGGAGCGCCTCGACGCGTCCCATCGTGGCAACGATTCCGGGCGCCCAGCCTGGCGATCCGTCGCTCCGCGTCGCTGCGTCGATCTGGCGCAGGAGGGCCGGGCTGGCCCAGTCGCGGAGGAGCGCCTCTACCACAGGCGCGCTGTCAGGCCGCGCCAGCGAGAGCGTCCGCTCCACGACCTCCCGGAGCCGCGGGCGAAGGGTCACAGCGGCCCGGCCGGGCGACTGGCCAGGATCGAGCGAGCCGATCAGTCGATCCAGCGCCTCGAGGATGATCGCTGCCGCATCCTCGGGGACGAGGTGGTCCCCGATTCGGATCGTGCCTGGTGGAAGCTCAATCCCATGAGCCGCCGCTCGGGCGGCCGGAAGCGCGCCGTGCAACCGGACCATGGCGCCGATCATCCCGGCCGCATCGCCGGCCTCGGCCAGCGCCAGGACCGCTTCCCGCCGATCGCCACGAAGGGAGAGCGACCGCGGAGGCGCCGGGTCCAGGATCCGGCAAGCCGCCGCATTGGACGGCGGGGACGGCCGGCGCAGCACGCACCGGTCGCCGAGGGTGACCGCGGTAGGTCGCGCCAGCTTGAGAAGCCCCAGTCGCTGGCCGTCCTTCGTCTCAAGGGCCGGGCGTCCGACGAGGGCAACTGTCGCCGGGATGTGATCGGTCCCGATGTGGAGAACGACCGATGCCCCATCCTTGAGGGCCCGGACCGGGGCGGCGCCGTCACTGACAGCGGGTAGTCGGAGCGAAACGAGCAGCCGGGAGGCCACGACGACGACCGGATCGTCCGTGACGACTGCCCCACGTCGTACCGGCGTGCTCCCGGCACCAACCATGTTCAACGCGACCCGCCCACCCCCGCTGACTCGGTCCACCTTCCTGGAGTGCACCTGGATCTCGCGAACGCGAACCGGGAGGCCATCCGGCTCAAGCCGCAGGATTCGGCCGCTCGCGATCGGCCCGCCGCGGAGGGTGCCCGTGACCACGCGCCCTCGCCCTCGAATGGTGAACGAGCGGTCGATCCACATTCGGACCGGTCCTTCTGCAACCGTCCGGCGCCGAAGTCGCGTCGTGAGGGCCTCGAGCTGGACACGGAGAACGTCGATGCCCTCACCGGTGGCAGAGGACACCACCACGATGGGCGCTCCCGACAGGGTGGTCGGGGCGAGAAGCGCCGCGATGGCAGACCGGAGCGCGATCCAGCGCGGATCGTCGGGGGCAAGGAGGTCGCTCTTCGTGATGACCGCGATGCCATCGGAGATGCCGAGAGCATCCAGGATCTCGAGGTGCTCGAGGGTCTGGGGACGGGGACCGTCATCCGCCGCCACGACAAGCATCGCCGCGTCGATCTCTCCCGCACCGACCAGCATGTTGCCGACAAAGCGGTCGTGGCCGGGGACATCAACAAAGTCGATGGCACCACCGTCGCCGGTACCGAGGTGAGCGTAGCCAACGTCGATGGTCATGCCGCGTCGCTGCTCGTCAGGCAGACGATCGGGGTCGATTCCCGTGAGGGCTCGCAGGAGCGCGGACTTGCCATGATCGACGTGCCCGGCCGTGCCGACGACGATGGTCACTTTCCCGCCACGCTACACGCTGAACGTAGCCAGCTCCCGGCACTGCGGGCTGGCGGGAGCGCATGGGAGTCGAACCCACCGCGCCGCGACGAGCGCAGCGCCACTGGTTTTGAAGACCAGGGGACCCACCGGGACCCCTCCGCTCCCGGTGGCACAGTACCCGAAAATATGGCGACCGGGACGTGCGCGGACGTCGCCGTTTGACCGGCCTCGATCCGGACATTGACGGGACGATTGGCGGCCACGTATCTTCTGGGGGCCGGATCCGTGGGCCGACGGCTGGCATTCAGCCGGCGGCTGACCTTCAGAGATGGATGAGGTTCCCTGGGCGTGCCTGGACTCCCGCTTCTCGAGCCCCGAGCGCCACGGCGACCGCCGCAGGTGGACGCCGAGGTTGCGCACGTGGACGCCCGCGCGCTATCGCGAATGGGCATGCTCGACAACTCGCGGGGAAGCGCGGATCTGATCCTGGGCTTCGTCCGTTCTCGCCTGGAAGCTGCGCATGGGATCTCCTTCGGCGTTCAGCGCAAGGAAACATCGACCCGACCAGCGACGCCGGATGTGATCGATGCGCTCGCCTCGTACGAGGCGGCCATCGTTGGCGTCTCCGACTGAGGAGCCTGCACGTCGTGGAGTGTCCACGACTCGATTGAGCTGGAGCGACGTGGCGTTCCCACGGTGATGCTCTGCTCGGACGTGTTCGAGCCACTCGCCCGGGCGAAGGCGACGAGCCTTGGCCTGGCGAGCCTCCGCATCGTGACCGTGCCGCACCCAATCGCCGGCAACCCGGTCGAACTGCTCCGGGAAAAGGCCGAAGGGGTGATCGGGACGATCCTGGACTGTTTCGCAGGGACTGCCGTCGCGGGTGCCGTCGCGGGGGCTGCCGCCGGGACCGGAAGCCCAGCCCGCGCCGCGACGTCCGACACGCGGCATCTCGTCACGACCGCCGGCACCACCTTTGGCCTCAGCCAATCGGCCCACCACGACGCGGAGTCCCTGCTTGACCTGTCAATGGACCAGGGCTGGGGTGACGGACTGCCGCTGATCCCGCCCACTGACGCGGCTGTTGCCGAGATGCTGCGCCACACGCCCCATCTGCCCGGACACGAGCTGGGCCTCGTGGCACCAAGCTTCGGGATCGCCACGATCGAGAGCGTGGCCATCAACGCCGTGATGGCCGGCTGCCGCCCGGAGTACTTCCCGCTGGTGATAGCCGCGGTCGAGGCCGTCGTGGACCCGACGTTCAACCTGGACGGGATTCAGACGGCGACCACACCAGTGGGGACCACGGTGATCGTCAGTGGGCCACTGGCCGTGGAACTCGGGGTGAACGGTCGCTTCAATGCCTTCGGGCCCGGCTGGCGGGCAAACGCGACCATCGGTCGTGCGCTCCGGCTTGTGACCCTGAACATCGGCGGGGGCGTTCCCGGCCTGATCGACCGTGCGACGATCGGACAGCCCGGAAAGTACACGTCATGCATTGCCGCCAACGACGCCGACAGCCCGTGGGAGTCGTGGACGGCCAGCCGAGGGTTCGAGGCCGGCGTGACCACGGTGACCGTCTGCGCTACTGAGGCGCCCCGGAACCTTCACGATGCCTGGGCGTCGACTGCGGACGCCCTGCTCCAGACGTTCGCCCTCGGACTTGGGGGGGCCGCCGCCAGCGCCCACACGCTCGGCGCGGAAGTGCTGCTCGTCATCTGCCCCGAGCACGCCCGCCTGCTCGCGGGCGAGGGACTGCGCCGCGCGGACGTGGCGCGGGAGGTCTTTCAGCGGGCACGCGCCCATGCGGACCCGCCCTGGTCGCGGTTGGCGCACACCGCGCAAGGGCCTGCACAAGGCCATGGCCATGGCCACGGCCACGGCGCTGCGGTCATTGACGCCGGTCAACTCTACGCCGCGCCGGAGGACGTGCTGGTCGTCGTGGGCGGTGGCCCCGGTCGGCAGTCCGTATGGGCGCCGCTCTTCGGACACGGCCGCTCGATCACCAGGCCGGTCACACCGAGCACGGCCCCTTCGGCAGCGAATCGGTAGCGCCAGGTACGTAAGCCCTGGCGCCCGGGGCTGTCTCGCCGTCCGGGACGAGCTACTGGCCCGCTGCCGGAATGAACCGCGCGAGCGTCAGGCCGGGTGTCACGTCGTCGTATCGAACCCGGACGTTCAGGCCAATGCGAACCTGATCAGGTGGAATCTCCACGACGTTGGTCCATACCCTTGGGCCCTCATCGAGCTCAACAAGCGAGAGGTTGTACGGGATCTCACCCTCGTACGCCGGCAGGTACGCGCGGTGCATCGTGGCCGAGCTCCACACCACCGCTCGACCGCTGACGGGGCGCCATGTCACGTCCGCGGAGAGACACGCCGGGCAATGTGTGCTCGGGGGGAAGTACCAGTGCCCGCACGAGTCGCAGTGCTGCACCTTCATTGCGTGGTCGCGGAGCGACTGCCAGTAAGGAGCCGCCTCAGGCTCGACCTTGGGCACGGGCTTCAGATATGGCTCCACGCCGCCGTCCTCCATCACGATGCGTGCCGGCCCAGGATCAGGGACGCATGGAGCGCGCCAACGCCACCGTGTCCGCTCACGATCCCAACCTCGGCCCCGAGCACCTGCCGTTCCGCGGGCTCGAGGCCCCGAAGCTGCTTGACCGCCTCGGTGACGTGGAGCATGCCCTCGACGTGGGCCTGGGAAAGCAGGCCACCGTGCGTGTTGACCGGCAGCTCGCCGCCGAGCTCGATCCGCCCACCCTGGACCCAGGCACCACCCTCGCCCTTCGGACAGAACCCGTAGTCCTCGAGGGTGATCAACGTGTTGCTCGTGAAGCAGTCGTAGATCTGTGCGAAGTCCATGTCATTCGGGCCGAGACCCGCGAGACGGTAGGCCGTCTTCGAGGAGATGGCGCCGCCGAGGGTGGCCACCTCCCTGGCCTGGGCAAGGTTCGAATGCGGGTGGTGCTGGCCCATACCCAGGATGTATACCGGCGGCAGTGGAAGATCGCGAGCACGCTCGGCCGTCGTGACAATGAAGGCGCCGCCACCATCCGAGACCAGCGAGCAGTCGAACAGGCGGAGTGGTTCGACGATGAAGCGTGACGCCTGGTGGTCCTCGATGGTGAGCGGCTTCTTGCTCGTCGCATTGGGCGTGACCATGGCGTGGCGCCGAGCCGCAACAGCGATCGCGCCAAGCTGCGCGCTGGTTGTCCCGTACAGCGCCATGTGGCGGCTTGCCATCAGGGCGTGGTTCGCCACCGCCCCCAGGAACCCATAGGGTTCGTCGAAGTCCTCGTTGCCGTCGCGGACCTCAGCGCGCTCGGGCAGTTGGGAGCGCGTCGCCTGATTGCGCGCATGGACACAGACGACGGTGTTGCACAGCCCTGCGGCGATGGCCATGGCCGCATGCTGCGCCATCGCCACCGGTGTGGCCCCGCCGTTCGCGAGATCGGTTGCATAGTCGGGAGCCAGTCCCGACGCGGTCGCGACAACGACGGCATAGGATCGCATCGCGTCCTGAATGGGCTGGTTCGTTAGCAGGCCGTCGATATCCTTGATGGTGAGCCCGCAGTCGTCGAGCGCGGCCTTGATCGCCTCGAGGTGGAGCGAGAGCGTGCTGCGGCCCGGGAGCTTGCCGAGCGCCGTTTCGCCGATGCCGACGATCGCGTATTGCCCTCGTAGGGGCCAGGTCATAGCGCGTCTTCCTCCCTGCTCAGCGACTCCGCCGGACGGGCAGGCGGTTCTCCGGGAACACCGAGATGCCCTCTGGCCGGTCCTCGGACCGGAACGTCATCATCGAGAGCCCGGCCTCCAGGGCGAGCCTGTGGTCCAGGCTGGAGTCACCTGCTGCGAAAGCAGCTCGCCGTCAGTGATCGCGACTCCACGGAACTGAGGCTGGACGCCGTCATTCTACGACGCCGCTATGGGCGTCCAGCGGACGATCGGGTACCACGCGACACAGGCTTGACGCAACGGCCTGCCATTGGGCGTCAGGGCGCAGCGTTGGGTCCCAGATACCGGTCCCGCGCTCGCCCCGTCACTGGCGAGCGGCCGGCTCGGGGCCCGGTGTGGCTTCCAGGCGCGCGATGACTGCGACCACGGACCCGGCGGCCATGATTCCGGCCAGCATCCAGAACACGGCGTCCACGCCGGCGCCCCCGGCCACAGCGCCCATGACAGCTGGGACGAACAGAAGCGAGACACGGTTGGCCGTGAGGCGGACCGCGAGTGCGGTGGCCCGGTCGGCCTTCGTCGCCCGGTTGGCCACGAAGCTGACTGCCATGGGCTGCCCGAAGCCGAGGCCCAGCCCGAAGACCCCCATCACCACGACAAGCACCAGTGGGGAGACCGAAAGCGGCAGGAAGACGAGGGCCACGGACCCAATGGCCAAGCTGCCGGCGAGCATCCGCACCCAGCCGAATCGCTTGAGAAGCGGGTCCATGACCAACCGCGAGAGCAGCGTGGTGGCGGCCCGGACGGAGAGGAGCAGGCCCACCAGCTGGACTGACAGGCCCTTCGATTCGCCCAGGATCGGGAGATAGGCCAGGATCACATCAAACGCGGACATGATCACGATGCTCACGAACATCGCCGGGATCATGCCCGGCCGGCGAAGGATCCGAGCTACGACGACCCGGAATGCTCCATCCGCGGCCGGCCCATCCGATGGGCCGTTCACACGAGTCCTCGGCAGTGCCAGGATCAGGAGGGCGCCGACGATGCTCGCCAGGCCGGTGACCGCGAACGCCGCGCGTTCTGGCTCTGAGCCCATGTTCGGCAACGTCATGATCTGGGCAGCGGCGGTGGGTCCCACGAGATTGCCCAGGGACAGGAACGCCGCGTACGTCCCGTAGTTGCGGTTCCAAGCCTCAGGACGGCTCCGATTTGCGATCATCGCCTGGCTTGCGATCAACATCGCGGCTGTACCGAACCCAATCAGCACCTGCCCGAACCCGAGGACGACGAGCGCATCGGCGAGCGCCGAGACCATCGCGCCGGCAGCGAGGCCGAACATCGCTGCCGAGTAGATGAGGACCTCGCCGAAGCGATCCACCCACCGTCCGATCAGCACCGCGCCGATTGCCGGAAGGACCGAGTACGCCGACTGCACGAGCCCGACCTCGAAGGCGCCGGCACCCAGGTCAAGCGCGCGGTAGGTGGTGGTGGGCCGCGTGCCAGACATCGTCGTCATGGCCAGGAAGGCGACGATCATCTGGATCATGAACGCGACGCGCTCGTTGGTGACCCGGCCCATCAGCGTCCCAAGGGCGCGGCTGTCTCCGCGTCCCTCGTCTGATCCAGCCTGGCGCTCCGCGTCACAAGCCCACCAGTGCCCAGCGCAATCGCCATCAGCACGAAGACCGCCCCCACCCCGGCCGATCCGGCGACTGCTCCCATCACGGCCGGGACCAGGAGCAGCGAGGTCCGGTTGCCGGTCATGCGGACCGCGAGCGCCGTGCCACGCTCCGGCCGGGGCGCGCGGTTGGCGACCCATGTGATCGTCATGGGCTGCACGAGGCCGATCGTGAGGCCGAGCGTGGCCATGATCAGGATCAGCAGCGGCGGAACGGAGGTAGTGGGGATCAGCGCGAGCATGGTCGCGGACAGGAGCAGGCAGCCAACCAGGACCCGGCCCCACCCGAGTCGGGCGAGCAGCCACTCCATCCCGACCCGGGAGACCATGGTGGTGGCGGCCCGGACCGATAGGAGCAGGCCCACCAGCTGGACGGAGAGCCCGCTTACGGTCCCGTACACGGGCAGGTAGGCGGCCAGCACGTCGATTGTGGACGCCACCGAGATGCTCACGAACATCGCGGCGAGCATGCCTGGACGGCTGATCACCCGGCCCACCGCGCTGAAGAAGCCGGCTTGGGCCGATACCGCCGCCCCGGCGGGGCGCGGCCAGCCTGGGATCAGCATGGTGAGGATGGCCGCCCCGAAGCCGCACAGCGCCCCAACCAGGAAGGCGATCCGCTCCCACTCGGCACCCAGGCCGGGGATTACCTGGATGGCCGCTGCCAGGGACGGCCCCACGAGCTGGCCGAGCGAGAGGAAGGCGGCATACGTGCCGAACCGCCAGTTCCAGTCCTCGGGCCGCGTCCGCGTGGTGATCATGGCCTGACCCGAGATGACGGAGCCGATCGTTCCTAAGCCGAAGATCGCCTGCCCGAGCCCAAGGACGGGCAGGTTCTCGGACCAGGCTGACAGGACGCCTCCGAGGCCCATCACGATGAGCGAGAACGAGTACAGCCCCCGTTCGCCACGCCTGTCGATCCAGCGTCCGAGCAGGACTGCCGTCAGCGCCGGCAGGACCGAGAAGGCTGCATGGACGAGTCCGACCTCGAAGGTGCTTGCCCCGAGATCGAGCGCCCGATAGGTCGTGGTGGGCCGGGCGCCCGCGATGGCCGTAGTGGACAGCAGCGCCACCAGCATCTGGAGCCGGAAGGCGCGTGCGTCGCTGCCGCGCGTGCCAGGCGATTCAGGACCCGGCGGCCGTGTGCTCACGCGGGATTCAGGCAATCGGCAGGCCCGGGCCGCCGGGCCTGCCGCAGGACAGGATCACGTTGTGTGATGGGGATCCCCCGGGGCCGATGGTCGCGACCCCGGGCAAGCGGCCTCGATGGTCTCCGGTTGCCCGGCGACCATCAGGCCGGCTTTCGGCTGCTGAGGGTGTGCATCTCCAGCTGCTCCTCGAGGGCGACGACACCATGGCCGCGCCCGAGGCCGCTCTCCTTGAAGCCCCCGTACGGCATGTCCACGCCCGAGGCACCGCGCCGGTGGACGTTGATGAACGTGCTCCCGGCCTGGACCTTGCGGGCGAGCCGCCAGGCGCGCTCCTCGTCGGGGGTCCAGACCGACGACGTCAGGCCGTGGTTGCTGTCGTTGGCCATGGCGATCGCCTGGTCCTCGGTCTTGAACGGCAGGATCGGAATGACCGGCCCAAACTGCTCGCACTTGACCACTTCGTACGACTGGTCCGCATCGCTGACCACTGTCGGCAGCTGGTACCAGCCGTACGGCCAGGCACCCTCGTCCAGCTTGCTGCCGACCACGTTGACGGTGGCGCCACGAGCCTTGGCGTCGTCGATCAGGCCGGCCACCCAGGTCCGCTGCTTCTCGCTGATGAGCGGCGCCAGCGTAGAGCGGGGATTCAGGCCATTGCCCACGATGAACTGGTCGGTCAACTGGGTGAAACGATCGACAAAGTCGCGATAGCGGCTGTCGTGGACGTAGATCCGCTTGACGTCGTAGCAGATCTGGCCGCTCAGGCCGAACACGCCCTGGATCAGCTCGGGGACCACGAAGTCGAGGTCCACGTCCTCCAGGACGATCGCCGGATCATTGCCGCCCAGCTCCAGGGAGACGCGCTTGATCGTCGACGCCGCCATGCGGAGGACGTCCTTGCCAACCTCGGAGCTGCCCGTGAAGTTGATCTTGCGGACGAGTGGCGCGGCGAGGAGCGCGGCGCCCACCGAGTTGCCGGAACCGGTCACCCAGTTGATCGTGCCGACCGGGAAGAACGGCTCGATGACCCTGAGCGTGTCGATTAGGGCCAGCGGCGCGGCCGTCGGCGGCTTCACGACGACGGTGTTGCCGGCCATCAGGACGGGCCCCAGAGCAAGAAACCCGAGGTAGGCTGGCGAGTTCCACGGGACGACGACGGCGGTGACACCGATCGGCTCGCGGACCACGATGACCCGCCCGTTGGGGCTGGGCAGGTCCTCCTCGAAATGGAAGGTCTCGCCGATCTTCGCGTAGTAGTCCATCACCCGGGTGCAGCCCATGATCCCGCCCTTCGCCTCCGACAGGAGGCACCCGGACTCGCGGGCAAGGAGCACCGAGCGCGCCTCGGCGTCCGCGAGGAGCGCCTGGCCGGCGGCGCGAAGCCGGGCTGCGCGCTCGGCGGGGGGCATGACCGACCAGATCGGGAACGCCGTCGCAGCGGCCTCGGTGGCGGCGATCGCATCGGCGGCGGTCCCGGCCGGGACGCGTCCCACGACCTCGCGGTAGTCGGCCGGGTTGATCACGTCGATCCACTGCCCCGTGGTGACGTCCTTCCCGCCGATCCGCATGGACGCCTGGACGACGTTGGTACCGGGCTGGGCGATGGTCACTTCGTTGCTCCTCTCGTGGCGGCCTGGGCCGCTCGCGCCCTTGGCGGGCAGGCGTCTCGGGCTCGGTCGCGGCCCACGGTCCGACGCTGCCGCCCGGCGCAACCCGAAGTCGAGATTCTACGGCGTTCGGGCGCGAGGGGAAGCGCAGCCGGCCAGGGTTGCCGGTAGGCCTCGGCCGTCGTCCCCGGCGGCTGGCCGGGCGTCGGCCGGTGAGGGTTCGGCCCGGCTCGATCGGATACCATCGAGCCGTTGGGATGGCCCGCCAGCGGAGGGGCGCAATGACGGCTGAGGCCGGCTACCAGGCGATCATCGTCGCCGTCGAGGATCACGTGGCGACGCTGACGCTCAATCGTCCGGAAGCGATGAACGCGTTCAGCGCACAGCTCCAGGGCGAGTTCATCACAGCCTGCGCGGAGCTCAACAACGACCCGGATGTCCGCGTCGTCATCGTCACCGGCGCCGGCGAGAAGGCCTTCTCGGCCGGCCTGGACCTCAAGGAGCGCGCGGCCGAGGTGGTCAGCTTCGTCGAGAAGCGCGCCAGCCGAGTGCGGCCGGGGATCGCCACGATGCACAAGGCACTGGCCGCGGTCGACCGCCCGACCATCGCCGCCATCCGCGGCTGGTGCCTGGGCGGCGGGCTGGAGATCGCACTTGCCTGCGACCTGCGGATCGCCGCCACCGACGCCAGGATCGGCCTCACCGAGATCCGCCGCGGGATCATGCCGGGGGCCGGCGGAACACAGCGGCTCTCCCGCCTGGTTGGCCCCGGCCACGCCCTCAGGATCGCCCTGACGGGCGAGCCGGTCGACGCCGCCGAGGCGTACCGGATCGGCCTGGTCAACGAGGTGGTGGAGCCCGGCCAGGTGCTGGAGGCTGCCAACAGGCTGGCCGCCACGATCATGAAGGGCGCACCGGTCTCGGCCCGGTTCATCAAGGAAGCTATCAACAAGGGCCTCGAGCTTCCGCTTGACGAGGGCCTCCGGCTGGAGGCTGACCTGGCCATCCTGATCAGCCAGACAGACGACTCGAAGGAAGGGCCGCGTTCCTTCGTCGAGAAGCGCCCGCCGGTCTGGCAGGGCAAGTAGACCAGCCAACCGCGTCCATCCCAGCGGCGGCGCACCGGAAGACGGGTCGCAGGCGGGGCGTGCGCCCAGCAACCGGGAGTGATTCATGAATCGTGAGATCGCCATCGCGGGCTACTACGAGGCACAAGCGAAGCGCAAGAGCGGCCGCGATATCCTCGACTGGCTCTCGGAGGCGGCCTCGGGGACGCTCCGCAACGCCGGGGTGGACAAGGCCGAGGTGGACGGCCTGATCGTCAACGCCGCCTTGGGCGGCGGCGGCAGCCCGTTCTGGTCGATCCTCGCGGCCGAGGCCCTGGGCATGTCGCCCGCCTGGCTGGAGGCCGTGGATGTCGGCGGTGGCTCGCCCCTGGCCAGCGTGGCGAGGGCCGGGGCGGCCATCAAAGCCGGCTTCGCCACGACCGTGCTGTGTGTGATGGCGGACGTTCCCACGGTCGAGCCCAAGAAGAACGTCGGCTACCGGCTGGAGTTCGAGGATCCGTACGGGCCGGCCGGCCCGCCCGGCCTGTTCGGGATGATCGTCAACCGCTACAAGCACCAGTACGGCGATCCCGGCGAGGCCATGTGCAAGATCGCCATGACTCAACGCCGGCATGCCGAGCTCAACCCGCTGGCCCTCCTGCGAACGCCCATGACGCGTGAGGACTACTTCAACTCGAAGATCATCGGCGAGGGGATTCGGCTCCTGGACTGCGTCATGCACTGCGACGGGGCTCTGGGCGTCCTGGTCACCAGCGGCAAGCGCGCGCGGGAGCTCACGCCGA
Source organism: Myxococcales bacterium (assembly GCA_009692605.1). Taxonomy (GTDB): domain Bacteria; phylum Myxococcota_A; class UBA796; order UBA796; family SXON01; genus CAIUMM01. Next base: position 1,701 of record SHYV01000084.1, on the reverse strand, counting down.
AGCCCGTCTTCCTGACCGGCTATGCCGAGAATCACAACTTCGATCCCGGCAACCCGAAGCCGGATGTGACGGTGACCGGGTTCTCCGTCGCGGGGCCGAAGGCCTTGGCGCAGGCCGCGCTCCGCCACGACGACGTCGACATGTTCCAGCCGTACGACGACTTCACGATCGCCCTGGTGATCAAGCTTGAAGACGCCGGCTTCTGCGCGAAGGGCGAAGGCCCGGAGTTCGTGGCGGCCACCGACTTGTCGCACCTCGGGAAGCTCCCGCTCAACACGGGCGGCGGGCAGATCTCGGCCGGCCAGCCCGGCCTTTCGGCCGGGATGATCCAGGTGGTCGAAGCCGTCCGTCAGCTGCGCGGCGAGGGCGGTGACCGGCAGGTCCCCAACGCGAAGAACGCCCTGGTGACCGGCATCGGCTACGTCAACTACCTGCGCAACTGGAACACCAGCATCGCTGGCGTCCTGGAGGTCTGACGATGGACGACAAGGCGCGGCCACTTCCGACGCCCACCAGCGTCAGCCGGCGGTACTGGGACAGCGTCAACGCCGAGGCGCTCACCATCCCGCGTTGCCGGGACTGCGGCGCGGTGCACTTCTACCCGCACGCCCTATGCGTCAGCTGCATGTCGCCGAACCTGGACTACATCCCCGTCTCGGGCAACGGCACGGTCTACACGTACACCGTCATTCGCTCGCCCCAGCCGGCCTTCAGGGGGATGGAGCCGTACGTGGTCGCCAACGTCGAGCTTGACGAGGGTGTCCGAATGATGGCCAACGTCATCACGGACGACCCCGACAGCGTGGGGATCGGGACCCGGGTCCGCCTGGTCTACCAGCCGGTCACTCCCGACCAGAAGATGCCGCAGTTCGAGAAGGCCTGACACGTCCCTCGCTCACGTCTATCGGTCAACCTCCAGCTATCGGTCAACCTCGAGCCATCGTTCAACCTCGAGCCATCGGCCAACCTCGAGCCACTGGCAGACCGGGCGGCGGCCCGGTTTCCGTCAAACTTGAATGGGGTGAAGGCTGGTCGCGATCCCGGCGGTCATCCTCATCCGTCCCGTGCTCGGGGCCGCGCCCCATTCGCGTCAATCTTGCATCGCGATGCCCGTTTGACGGGAACCTGGTGACGAGCTTTCACTGGGTTGCAATCTGACACTTTCCAGCACGGCGAGCGGCGAGTCGTCCTGCGGCGCTGGGGACTGTCACCTGACCGAACGCGTCCCGGATCGGATCGCCAACATCGCGGACGCAGTTAGCAGGATCGCGCCGAGATGGAGCGCCACGAGGTGATACACGGTGGCCGTCACGCCGAGATAGGTTGCCTCGACCTTCGGGGCGGGCCGTGATGCCCAGTGAAACATCAGCAGCAGCACGTCAATCCACACGCCCGCTATCAGCCAGACGACTGCGATCCCGACGGCGAGGATGTTCCGCCCTGGCGTCGGGAACCGAACCGCCCAGGCTTGGACGCTGGCGAGTCCCAGGGCAGCCACGAAGAACGCCAGCGGCAGCTGTGCGCCATCGAGCATCGACACAAGCGCCGCAATGCCAGCCACTGCCGCAGTTGTCAACGAGCACAACAGGCTGATCACGGCTTCTTACCCTCGCACCGCGTGCGCGAATGTCACCCGACGGTCCGCGGTCGGCCACGAACACCCAGGCATGAGATTCCTGCCATCTGGTCGTGTGTTGGCTC
>SHYV01000083.1 GCA_009692605.1 Myxococcales bacterium | reverse complement strand
CAGCTCGTGCAAGAGGCTTTTTATCCGGGGTGCGGGCGGGCCGCACAGCGTTCAGATTTCGGATCTCTCGAGCCTCGGCGGGCTTCCATCCGCTGCTTGCTTTCGGTGGAGCGGCGCCGCGTCGACGAACCTGGTCGACCACCTCCACCGGCAACATCTGCTCGGCGCTCACGTAGCGGGAGTGCCCGAAGCCGGTCAGGATCGCGAAGACGTCCTGCTCCGAGAGGGACAGCTCCCGTGCCAGCTTCCGTATGCGCATGCCTCCATGTATTCCGGCGGCGCGGGGACTGGGCGCGGGAAACGGATAGGCCCTGCGAATGCTCTTCCTGCTCGCGTGCGCTGCAGACCTGCTTCCGGGGGAGGTCGTGGTGGGTGCGGACGTCCCCGCGGACGTGTGGCACGGTGCGCCCGGCGAGCGGTTTGGGGCGTCGATCGCGGGCATCGGGCAGGCCATCTTGGCCGCCGCGCCTGGGGTGCCGGCGCTCAAGGAGCTTGAAGCGGGAGGCACCCTCGCGGATGTCGGCCTGCCCGCGGTGTGGGTCGGGCTCGGAGCGGGTGGGGTCTACGCTGCCGGCATTGACGGGACGGTGTGGGTCGAGGGAATCGAGCGTTTTCGGGTTCCGGGCGCGATCGGCTTTGCGGTCGGCGACGATGGCGTGGTGGTCGGCACCCGAGAGGGGTGGGAGCTCCCAGAGTCGGGCGTGAGGCTGGCCCTCGCGCATGTCTCCGCCGTGGGGGTCGGCGTCGGACGGGTGCTCGGCGTGGTGTGCGATCCAGAGTGCGCAGGTAGGGCGTGGGATCTACAAGGCAACGCCTTGGCCATCGAGCTTCCGGCGGGAGAGGGGGGGGCGATCGCGGAGTGGGCCGGAACGGCGTGGGCGGGAGACCCGCAGAACGACGTGCCGGATGGCGCTGGGAGGGTCTGCAACGAGATGGGGGACTGCATTGAGGGCTACGTCGGCGACCACCTTGGTCGGGCGTTCGGGGGAGGCTACGCCGTCGGGACGTTCAACAAGTGGGTGGTGCCGGCGAGGGCGCGCTTCGTCCCATTGGGGGGAGGGGACGTGTTGGCGCTTGAGTCCGGGGCGGAGGATCAGCCTCTGGCTGCCGCGGGGGACGACGCGACGGTGTGGCTTGGGGCTCCGTACTACGAGGCCGACGGGGAGCAGGGCGGGGCGGTGTTCGGTGTCCAGCGGCCGTGAGCGCGCTTCGTCACTCGCTGCTCCTCGCTGTGTTGCCCCTGATTCCGGTGGTGTCGCCGACGGCGCTGGTCGTCACGGCCGTGTTTTGTACGCTGCTGCTCTGGGGCATGGCGCACGCGGCGGGGCGGCTGTTCGACCGGGTTGACCCGGGAGCCGGCTGGGCGCGTGGGGTCGCGGTCACGTCGGCTGCGGTGGGGCTCGGGTTGGTGGGGGCGGGCGGCTGGGCCGGCGTATGCCTTCTTGGCCGCCTTCAAGGCGAGCAGTTGCTCGCGGCTCAGGCTGGGGGAACGCTGGCCGCCGAGGTCGCTGCGGTGCTGGTGCTGGTCGGCGGCGACGTGCGCCGCATGGGGTGGCGGCTCCCGTCGATGCGCTGGGTGCTCATCGGCGTGGCCGGGGTTCCGGCGGTGCTGGCGCTTGCCGCTGGTTGGGAGGCGCTGCTGGCGGCTGCGGGGTGGACTGCTGAGCCACAGGATCTCGTCGCTTTTCTGGGCTCGTCGTCCGCCGGTGTGCGGTGGCTGACCGCCGTCTTGATCGTCGTCATCGCGCCGCTGTTTGAAGAGCACCTGTTTCGAGGCGCGTGGTTCTCCCGGTTGGAGCTGTCTATCGGTGCGCGGCCCGCTGTCCTGGTGACCGGCTGTGCGTTCGGGGTCGTGCACCTCTCCACGCCGTGGACGGTGCCGCTGCTCGTCGTCGCGGGGCTGGGCCTCGGCGTGCTGCGGTTGCGGTCCGGCAGCCTCTGGCCCGGATTTTTTGCGCACGCGCTCAACAATGCGTTCGCCGTGATCGCGGTGCTCGCAGAGGCTTAGCCCGGCTTCGCGCGCGGCTGGCCCCTGTCCGGCCCCTGTCTGGCCCCTGTCTGTCCCCTATCGAATCCGTATCGGAGCTACACTCTGCTCGTGGTCCGTGTTCTGACGTTGCCGTTGCCGTTGCCGTTGCTCGGGGCGTTGTTGCTGCTCGTGCTTCCGCGTGCCGCGGTGGCCGCACCTGCGGTCCTCGAGGCGGACGGGCCCTACCGCGACTCGACGCGCTGGATGGTGGAGCTGCGCGAGGGGTCGCCCCTGCCAGCCGATCTGGTCGCCTTACCCCTGCGCTTTCCAACTGAGCCCTCGATGTCGCGCTTCCGGGTCAGCCGCACGCTGCCCACCGGCCCTGCCGTCCTGCGGGCGTGGCGACCGTTCCTCGCGGTGCCGCCTCCCGACACGGGCGACACCGGCGGGCCCGGCGAGGTCGAGCCGACCCCGGACCTTCGGCCCCTGCAGACCTGGCTCGACGCCGACTTCGGGATCGGCGCGAGCGAGGCCGCTCGGTTTCCCGGTGGAGACGGCGCAGGGCGGATCGTCGCCGACATCGAATACGGCTGGGAGATGGGGCATGAGGATCTCGCCGCTGCCGTGGACGCGTTTGCGTGGGGATGGAACAGCGACGAGTACAGGTTCCACGGCACGTCGGTGCTCGCTCAGCTTCGCGGCACCCAGAACGGCTTCGGCGTGGACGGCGCCATCGGCGCGGCCACGGTCATGGTCATCTCGCCCTTCGAGGACGAAGCCACCTACGACGTCGCCGCCGCCATCCTCGCCGCGAAGGGCCTGCTCGAGGCGGGAGATGTCTTGCTTATCGAGCAGCAGGCCTACGTCGGCGGCGACTACTGCCCGGTCGAGATCGACCCCGGGGTGTACTCGGCCATCGAGCGGGTGACGCGGGCCGGCATCGTCGTCATCGAGCCCGGCGGGAACGGCGCCCAGGACCTCGACGACCCGATATGGGAGGGCTGGTTCGACCGCACCACGCAGGACTCCGGTGCGGTCATGGTCGGCGGCGGCGCCTCTCCGCTCGCCTACTGGGACACCCGGAGCTGGATGAGCTCCGGGTCGAGCTACGGGGCGCGGGTTGACGTGCAGGGCTGGTACGACAGCATCGTCACCGCCACCAACGGCGACTACGACGGTGCATACGCTGACCTTTGGTACCCGGACGAGGACACCACCCGCGCCTACACCGCCTCGTTCAACGGCACGTCCGGCGCCGCGCCCATGGTCGCAGCCGTGGCGCTGGTCGCCCAAAGCGTCCGGATCGCCCGCACCGGCTCACCTTGGGAGCCCGCCGACCTGCGCGAGGTGCTGGTGGGCACCGGGCTTCCCCAGCCGATCGAGCAGGCCGAGCGCATCGGGCCGCTCCCGAACCTGCGGACGTTGCTGCGGACCTACGGCAGGCCATGATCGCGCGCGGCTTGGCTGTCCCAGAGACGCCCGGCTCACAGCATCAGGAGGATCTGGTCGATCGGGGCGCCGTCGTCGCCCACGAAGGTGACGCGCACCTCTCCGGTCCCCGGGTCCAGCCGCAAGCGGGTGACGTTCCATGCTGCGAACAGCACGGGGAATTGCCCTGTGGTGTCCTCGTAGAGCTCGGCCAACACGTTCAGCGTCGATCCCGCCGGTCCGACCAGCACCTCCCACTGCCCTTCCGCCGGTCCGCCGCTTCCGGGAGGGTCGAGGCTGGCCACCGCTCCCATGTGGAAGTCGCCGCCGAGCCAGAGCACACCGGGGACGCTGCCGAGGGCGGTGAGCAGATCGTCACGCTGCGCCGGGTATCCCTGCCAACGGTCGTCGATCTGCGCGGTGCCGAGCATGTCGAAGTAGTCGCTGATCGGCACGCTGGTGACGATGATCTTGAACCGCGCCGTGGAGGCCGAGACCTGCTCCTTGATCCAAGTGAGCTGTTCGGCCGAGATGTACTGGTCCGGGGCCGCTCGTTCGCCGCGGCAGTCGAGCACGTAGACGTCCGCCACCGCCCCCCAGGACAGCGTGCGCCAGATGCCGCCCGTGGGCCCAGCGCGCTGGGGGAGCGACTCTCTGTACGCCAGAAGCGCCGCGTCGAACTGGCCCGGAGCCAGCGTCTCCGCGGTCCAGTTGTTGCCCACTTCGTGATCGTCCCAGCTCCCGATGATCGATGTGCGCGCAGTGAGCGCGCGCAGCCCCTCGGTGGAGAGCGCGGCCCTCCAGTACCCGCGGTACTCCTCTAAAGCTACGGCGTTGTCGGCGTAGACAGTGTCGCCAGCGAGGATGAACAGGTCGAGATCGGCCAGCGCCGCCAGGGACAGGCTGGGCCAGGGCTCGTTCCCGCCGAGGCAGCATGTGGCGCCGATCTCGATCACCCTCCATCCGTCCGGCCCGAGGGCGCTGCGGAACCGGCCGATGCGCGAGCGTGTGTCATCCGGTCCCAGCACGACCCACCGGTAGGCGGTGTCGGGCTGCAGCCCGGTGACCTCAAGCTGGACGGCTTCGTCGCTGCGCGTCACCTGCTGCCGGGTCAACTCCACCCAACCGTCACCGCTGGCCTCCACCACGACGATGGTCAGCTCGGTGTGCGTGGAGCGCACCGAGAGGAGCACCGCGCCGGCGGTCGCGTCACCCGATTGCAGGCCCCATGCGAACGCCGCTTCGTCCTCGGTGCCCGGCGGTGTCCATTCGGCGGGTTCGGGCGCTCGTTCGGGAGCCGGGGAGGGCAGGGACGGCGTTGCTGTGTCGTCGCCCGAATCCACCGACATAGCGCAGGCGCCGAGGAGCGCGGGGGTCCCGATCACCAGCTGACGACGGGTGAGCCTCATCCAACCTCATACAGGTTGATGTACTTGTTCCCCTGGATGGGGATGCGCCCCAGCGCGCTCGTGCCTCCTTCGACCTGCCGCGCGCCGACCTCGGTGAGCAATACGCGACTCCGGTGGGCTGATAGGTTCATCATCCATCGCGCGAGGTAGAACGGGCCCGCGAGCTCCCATCCATCCCCGGGTCGATGGGTGTCGGGCTGGATGCGCGCGACGCCCGGCGCCACGCCCACTGACAGGCGGTATCCGGCCTGTATGGTGCATCGTCGCAACGCAAGCGCGGTGCGAACGGCGCGCGCGACGGTCTCCCGGAAGCCGGAGCTGACCGTCCAACATACGAGGAACGCCCCTTCGCCGCGCTCCCAGATCTCGCCGTCCGCCTCGGCGATGATGCCGGTCCACTCGTTGGAGAGCGCGGCGAGGGTGACCTGTGGCGTGGCGAGGCTCCGCGGCGGTGGTGAGGCCTCCATGGCGACCACCACGATGGGCGTAGGCGCGAGCGTACGCCGGCTCGCCTGCGAGTCGCGAGGCGCGGCGGTCGGGATCTGCTCCGACACCTCGCGGAGGTAGGCGGCGAGGTCGTTGTTGGTGGCGCGGTGCCCCTCCCGCACGATGAGCTGGGCGATCGCGTCGTTCATCTCGCTGGCGTTGGCCCAGCGGTCCTCGCGGGTGCGGGCGAGGGTCTTCAGCAGGAACTCCTCGAGGTCCTCGGAGATCTCGGGACGAAAACCCCGCGGGCTCGGGACCTCGGCGCGCCGCACGCGCGCGAGCGTCTCGTCTCGCGAACGCGCCTTGAACAGCCGGCGTCCGGTCAGCAGCTCGTACAGCACGATGCCGAGCGAAAATAGGTCGCTGCGCCCATCCAGCGGTCGGGCCTCGACCTGCTCGGGGCTCATGTAGGCATATTTTCCGCGGATGACGTCCTGATCGCCCTTTTGGATCGCCGCTCGGGAGATGCCAAAGTCGGTCAGCTTCACTTCGCCCGCGTGGGACAGCAGCACGTTCTGCGGCGAAATGTCGCAGTGGACGACGTGCAGCGGCTTGCCCTCGTGCTCCGCCGTGTGGGCGAACTGCAAGGCGCGAAGGACCTCGCCCACGATGAACAGCGCCAAGGAAACCGGGAACTCTCCCATCGGTCGCGCCCGGCTGGCCAGACGCGCGAGGTCGATGCCGTTGACGTGCTCCATCGCGATGTACAGCGAGCCGTTGACCTCGCCGAGCTCGAACACCTGAACGATGTTGACGTGGGAGAGCAGGGCTGCGATCCGAGCCTCGGATTGGAAGAGCTCCTTGAATTCTTCGTCTTTTGCGAGGGTGTCCAGGATGCGCTTGATGACGAGGATCTTCTCGAACCCCATCGCACCCTCGAGGCGTGCTCGGTACACGTCGGCCATGCCGCCCGTCGCGATCTTTTCGAGGATGTGGTATTGGCCGAAGACCTCGGGTTCTGTGTCGGAGGGCATGGCCTACCGTAACCCGGGGTAAGCTACGGCATGCTCCCTTGGCTGACCCTGTTTGCATGCGTGGCCGACGGCGTCGTCCCGGTGTCGGTGGACGCGCCGCTCGGTGAGGTGGCGGAGGCCGAGCCCCCGGTGTTCACGGACGACGTCGTGCACACCGTCGACATCCAGCTCCTGGACGGGGGCTACGACGCGCTCCTCGTCAGCCCATCGGAATTCGTACAGGCCGACGTGGTGATCGACGGCGTGACGGTGGCGGCGGTGGGCGTGCGCATCCGCGGGAAGATTGGCTCCTTTCGGACCATGGACGGAAAACCGAAGTTCAAGATTGACTTCAATCGCTTCGTGGACGGGCAGCGCTACCATGGGCTCGAGACGCTCGCGCTCAACAACGCGGTAGTTGACTGCTCGTACCTGAAGGAGCGGACCGGGTATTCGGTGTTTCGGGCGGCCGGGGTGCCCGCGCCGCGGACCGCGTTCACCCGAGTCACCGTCGATGGCGAAGAGTACGGGCTCTACGTCGTCGTCGAGTTTCCGGACGACCGTTTCCTCAAGCGCTGGTACGCAGAACCGGGCGGGAACCTCTACGACGGGAAGTACCTCTGGTACGGGGGAAATGACGGTGAGCTGGTCGACTTTACCCGGGCCCTGCAGGACAACTTCACGCTCGAGGAAGGGGAGGACGTCGGGCTGGCCGACATCTACGCGGTCACCGGCGCCCTCGGGGGCACCTTTGAGGCGCTGGAGGAGCGGGTTGACGGCGAGGCGTTCCGGCGATTGCTCTTCGCCGAGCAGTGGACGGGTCACATCGACGGCTACGCGCTGAACGACAACAATTACCGGGTGTACTTCGACCCGGATGACGGCCGCGCGAACTGGATCCCATGGGACCTCGACTACGCCTTCCTGGAGCCGTCGGACTGGGGGAAGTCGTGGCGCAGGCCGGTGGGCGTGGTCGCGGTCGCGTGCTGGGACGACGACGGGTGCCGAGCCGCCCACAGTGAGACGGTGCTGGAGACACTCGAGGACGTTGACCCGGACGCGCTGATCGACGATATTCGCCGCTGGAGTACGCTGATCGTGGACGACGCGGAGGACGACCCCCGCCGCGAGTGCGCCGAGCGGGACATCGCCAAGGGCCAGGACGAGCTGCTCACGTGGGTCGAGGAGCGCGGCGACTGGATGGAGGGGCACTGGGACTGAGCGTCGGGTACGTTCCCGGCATGCACGTCCGCCTGGTCCCGCTTCGCCTGCTCGTGCCGATCCTGTTGGGCTCGCCGCTGCTCGCCTGCACCGGAAATGCCGACGACAGCAGCTCGGACACGCCTCCCGGCCTCGACCCGCTCGAGGCGAACACAGCGAGCTTGCCCGACGACGAGTCAGTGAGCTTCTCTTCGTCGGACGCAGATGGTTTCAACAACACCCACGCCCGGGGTCGGGTCATCGCACCCTTCGGCGACGTTGTCATCTGTGTGCAGACGCCCGAGGTGGGGGTGGACCGCCGCCGGGTGTCAGAGTTCTCAGTGAACAACGCCGTAGATCCCAACTATGAGGTCAGCTACGACGTGCTCACCACCGTCGAGGACATCGTCACAGTGGCCTACACCTTGACCTGGGTGCAGGGCGAGCGCGAGGACGCGAGCTGGGGGGCACGGTGGACCAAGGCCGAGGATCGCGACCCCGACGTGAACGCCAATCTCCTGGAGGACATCGAGGGCTCGGTCCTCGTGCAGGCCATCGACGACTCCAACACCGATGTCGGCATCATCGAGCACCTCGACGCCACGATGACCTCCACCGACGACACCGAGCAGTACACCGGGGACTTCTACGCGAGCATCGTGGCGTGTGCCCATGGCGCCGCGCTACCGACCTATTGATGCCCCCGTCGCCCCGGCCATCAGGTCACCCGAACGATCCGCACGCCGCGTTGCTCGTCCAGCTTACCGCCCGGCTGCGGCGCGATTGTCCTTGGGATCGAGCACAGACGCTGGAGAGCGCGCGACCCTACCTGCTCGAGGAGGCGCACGAGGTGCTGCAGCAGCTTGATGCGGTGGTCGTGGGCGGCGCCACGGCCCAAGCTTTGGCGGCCCTCCGTGACGAGCTGGGTGATCTCCTGTTCCAGGTTTCCTTTCTGGCGAGCATGGCGTCCGACCTCCCCGGCGGGTTCAACCTCGACGACGTCGTCGACACCTTGCTCCACAAGATGATCGATCGGCACCCTCACGTCTTTGCGCCCGGCACCACCCCCGACACGTTCGCGCGGGAGCCGCTCGCGCTGCCGCCCCAGACCGGAGCCGCTGACGGCGGTACGCTCGGGGCGTGGGAGGCCCGCAAGGCAGCGGGGCGCCCCGCCGGGGCCTCGCGTATCGACGGCGTTCCGACCGCCATCCCGGCTTTGCTGAGAGCTCACCGCGTGGGCGAGAAGCTCGCACACCTCGGGTTTGACTGGCCCGACGTGGACGGGGTCTTCGCGAAGGTCGACGAAGAGCGCACCGAGCTGGTCGAAGCGATCGCCTCTGGCGACGCTGCCGCGATCCGCCACGAATACGGGGACCTTCTGCTCGCCTGCGCGAGCCTCGGCCGTTTCCTGGGCACTCCTGCCGAGGACGCTCTGAGGGAGGCGAACCAACGATTTGAAGGTCGGTTCCGATCCCTGGAGCGGCTCGCCGCTTCCGATGGGACCGCGCTGGAGGGCGCCACGCCGGCGGAGTTGGACGTGCTTTGGCGGCGGGTGAAGGCGCTCGCCGCCAACGCCGGCCCGTCGGCCGGAAAGACAGGGGTGATCCCCGACTGATCCCGGACTGATCCCGGACTGATCCCGGGCTGACCGGGTGGGATGGGCGATGGCGAGTCGGGTGAATCTCGATTACGATTCGTCCATGCTCCGGGCTCCCCCATCCTTCCCTCCGCTCCTCGCTGCGGTCGTCTGGACCATCGGCTGCGGCGCACAGCCCGTTGTGGATGCACCGTCGGCGTCCTCGGTCGCCGAAGCGCTGGTCCGGACCCAGTTCAACCTGCCCGCCGCGGCGTACCTCGCCGGGCTGTCGGCCACCGCAGCGCCCGCCGCAGCGTCTGTGCTTCCTGCGGCGTTGACGACCTACCTCAAAGGCCCGACCAGCAGCGCCCACTTGCGCGTGGTCGCGAGCTTTGATCTGGCGATGAGCGCGGTGGAGCCTGACTTCTGGTCGTCCTGGCAGCCGCTCCCGCTCGCGCCCGCCATCTTTGCGCTGAGCGAGCCTCCCGTTGAGCTTGCCGGGTTGGCCGGGTACTACCGCTGCGACGTGCATGCATGGAGCCCGAGCAGCTCGGATGGCTGGGCTCGGGGGGCCTGCACACAGCCGCCCGCCAACTTCGACAGCTATCAGGTCGCTGTCTATGACCCGCAGGCCGGTCGCCTCACCGTTGTCCTCAAGCGCTACTATTGACGAAATAGCCGATTGGGAGCTGGTTTGTCCGATCTGCTGCTCGACCGGATTTTGGAGATGCCGAGGGACCGCACGGCGGTTTCGGCGATTCGCGACACGTCGGGTGATGGCTGGGCGCACCTCACCTGGGCGGAGCTGCGGGTCGCCGTGCGGCGAGAGGCGGGAGCGGCGGGCGAGCGGGGCAGCAGCCGGGCGTGGGCCCGGCCTCGCGGCACATCCCAGCTTGTTGCCGACCTCGCGATGCAGTTCGCGGGGGTGGTTGGCCGGCTCGGAGCAGCTTCGGGCGGGCCGACTGACCTGACGGGCCCGGCTGCCACCGGTCCCGATGACGCTGGCCGCCTCGTACGGCTGCGGCAAGATACGCGGCCCCGCGATCTGGCGGTGGTCACCGGTGGCCGGACCCTCGATCATGCCGAGGTAGCCGAGGTGGCCGAGCGGCTCTCACGGCGGCTGTCGCCCCGGCAGACCCTGTTGCCCGAGGTCGTGTTCAGCACCGTCGATGCGGCCACGGAGCAGACTCTGGGGTGGGCGGCGGTGTGGGCGGCGCTCACGCTGGTATGTACCGAGCCGGGGCGACTGGCGCAGGTGGATCCGACAGTGTGGGTATGTCAACCGGAGCAGTTGGCGGGTGCGTTGGGTGGGGGCCGGGGGGGGGGGCGTGGGGCTTGGGGGCCGCGTCGCACGGCGCCTGCGCCAAATCTTTGTCGTCGGTGGGGTTCCGAGCGACGCCGAGCCGTACCTACGACAAGGGGTGGAGGTGTCGACATGGATCGGGTGAGCCGGGGCGGGGGGGCGCTGGCGCTTGAGGGCATGCGGGTGATCGATCTGTCGCGGCTCCTGCCCGGGCCGTTCGCGACCCTTTGCCTGCAGGGGCTCGGGGCCACCGTCGTCAAGGTCGAGGACCCGAACGGCGGCGACTATCTTCGCCATCTGGACCCGCAGGTCCCGATTCGACCCGGCACCGCGGACACGGAGCGGGTCAACGCCTGGTTCGCAGCGCTCAACCGCGGGAAGCGCAGCGTCTGCATCGACCTGAAGGCGCCTGCCGGTCGAGAGGCCCTGCTGGCGCTGCTCGCGAGCGCCGACGTGCTGGTCGAGAGCTTCCGCCCCGGCGTGATGGCCCGCCTCGGCTTGGACCCGGTGGTGCTGCGTGCTCGCTTTCCGAGGCTCGTCATCGCCAGCCTCACCGGGTGGGGGCAGACCGGGCCAATGGCGCATCTCCCTGGTCATGACCTTGGTTTTCTCGCCCTGGCCGGGTTGCTGTACCGCAGCCCGTCGGTCCCGCCGATCCAGTGGGCTGATCTGGCGGCTGGGGGCCTCGCGGCCGCCCTGCAGATCGTGGCGGCCTTGCTCGGTCGCGAGCGATCGGCCGGGCACTTCCCCGGCGTCTGGCTGGACATCGCCATGTTGGACAACCTGGTGGGCCTGCAGCAAGCCGTCTTCGCGCAGCTCGCCGCCGGCGCTCCTCCCGACGAGGTGCTGACCGGCGGCGTGCCGGTGTACGACACCTACAAGGTGCTCGACGGGTTTGTCACCGTCGCCGCTCTCGAACCCGCTTTCTTGGCGGCCCTCGCGGCTCGCGCCCCCGGGCTTGACCGCGAGCGCCTCGCGGCGTGGCTGCAGGGCGGCACGCGCGCCCACTGGGAGGAGCAGCTCGCAGGGGCTTGCGTCGTGCCTGTGCTGTCCCCTGCGGAGGTGCTCCACCACCCGCACGTGCTCGCCAGAGGGCTGTTCCACGAGGGGCTCCCGCACCCGCCGACCGGGCCCGTCTTCGGTCACCCGCCTCGCCTCGGCGAGCACACCACCACAGAGCTCAGCGCCTGATCCCCAAAATGGGTAGGATCCGCGGAGGGCGGATCCTACCCATTTTGCCGGAGCTGCGGGTGGGGGAGCTGGCCGGAGGGTGGTTGGGGCAATACGGGTGGGAGGTGATCGCCCAGCCTCCCCTCGTGATTGGTCCAACGGAGATCGCAGCGTTTTTGCTCGCGAACGCGATCATCGCCTTTTTCTGTGCGCCGCGCCTCATGGTCGATTTTCGGCGCTGGATCAGCTGAACTACCGGCTTTCGAGCTTTTTTGCCCACCACAGCAAGCGGTCCCGGATGGTCTTCTCGTTCGCTACGTCGCTCGGCTCGTAGAACGTCGTTCCCCGTAGCGCCTCGGGCAGGTGCTGCTGCCGTACGATGTGGTCCGGGAAGTCGTGCGGATTGAGGTACCCGGCGGCGTTGCCCTGATCCTTGTGCAGGTTCGTGGGCGCGTTGCGAAGGTGCGGCGGGACGGGCAGGGCGCCCGAGTCCTTCACGGCGGCCAGCGCCTTGTTGATCGCCAGGTAGGATGCGTTGCTCTTTGGAGCGGTCGCCAGAAAGGTACAGGCTTGCGCCAGGAGGATTCGCGCCTCCGGCATCCCGATTTTCGACACCCCCTCCATCACATCCACCGCCAGCCCAATCGCCCGCGGCTCGGCGTTTCCGACGTCCTCCGAAGCGAAGATCACCATTCGCCGCGCGATGAACATCGGGTCCTCGCCGCCAGCGATCATCCTCGCCATCCAGTACATCGCGCCGTCTGCGTCGCTCCCGCGCATCGACTTGATGAACGCGCTGACCACATCGTAGTGGGCATCGCCGTCGCGATCGTGGTGGATGATGACCCCGAGCGACTCCAACGACGCCAGCGTCAGCTCGGCGCCCTCCGCGCGGTCCGCCAGCCGCTCGAGCGCCCCGAGGGCCCGGCGGGCATCGCCGTCTGACGCCCGGATGATCGCGTCGAACAGGCCGTCCTGCGCTGTCCATCGTCCGCCCAACCCTGCTTCGTCAGCCAGCGCGCGGGCCAGCAGCTCCCGGAGCGCCGGCAGGTCCAACGCCCGCAAGGTGATGATCTCGGTGCGGCTCCGCAGCGCAGAGATCAGGTGAAAGGCTGGATGTTCCGTAGTCGCCCCGATCAGGATGATCCGGCCGGACTCCACGTGCGGCAGCAGCGCGTCCTGTTGGGCCTTGTTCCATCGGTGGATTTCGTCTACGAACAGCGCGACCGGCGCAGGTTCCCGCTGGCTGGCCCCCAGCAACGTCCCCGCCGGGGGCCGCTCCAGGATCGCCTTGAGCTCCTTCACCCCGTCGAGCACCGCCGACAGCGCCTCAAGTCGGTAGCCCACGTGCGCGATCAGGGCCCGGGCGAGCGTCGTCTTGCCCGTCCCCGGCGGACCCCACAGGATCATCGAGCGCAGTTGCCCCTGATCCAGCGCCCGGCGTAGCGGGGTGCCGGGGCCGAACAGGTGATCTTGACCGACGATCCCGGCCAACGTAGTCGGGCGCATGCGGTCGGCGAGCGGGGGCATCGCTGGGCTTCTACTCCGCCCGGGCTACGTTCCCCACGCGATGCCCTCGAACGTTCCCCATCCTGGTGTACCGCCCGCGGGGTCGGCGACGTTGCTGATCGCGAATCGGGGCGAGATCGCTGTCCGCATCGCCCGCACCGCCCGTGAGATGGGGATCCGCACCGTGGCGGTGTACTCCGACGCGGACGCTGGGGCGTTGCACGTGGCGATCTGTGACCACGCGGTGCGGATCGGCCCAGCGGAGCCCGCTTCGTCCTACTTGTGCGTGGCTGCCCTCCTCGACGCAGCCCGGACGACGGGCGCTACGCTGCTGCACCCCGGCTACGGGTTCTTGTCGGAGAACGCTGATTTTGCTGACGCGGTCGAGGGGGCTGGGCTGCTTTGGGTCGGGCCGACGGGCGTGAGCATGCGGACGCTCGGCTCCAAGCTCGCCGCTCGCGCTGCGGCGCTCGCGCTGGGGATCCCGGTGTTGCCGTCCGCGCAGCAGGGTGAGCCCTTTGACGGCTTGGGGTTTCCGCTGCTGATCAAGGCGTCCGCGGGGGGTGGCGGGCGAGGGATGCGTCGGGTGGATCGCGCCGGGGACCTCGACGAGGCGATCGCGGCGGCGCGCGCCGAAGCGCTCGCTGCGTTTGGGGATGACACGGTGTACGCCGAGAGGCTGGTCGAAGCGCCCTGCCACGTGGAGGTGCAGGTGTTCGGCGACGGGATCGGCGGGGTGGCCGTCCTGGGCGACCGCGACTGCTCGATCCAGCGGCGGCACCAGAAATTGGTGGAGGAAGCGCCCTGCTCGCGGCTGGGGGTGCTGCGCCCCGCCGTGCTGGAACGGGCTCGCGCCCTCGCCCAGTCGGTGCGCTACCGGTCGGCGGCGACGGTCGAGTTCCTGTGGGACGGCGCGGAGGCCTGGTTCCTGGAGGTGAACACCCGCCTGCAGGTGGAGCACCCGGTCACCGAGCTGGTGTGTGGCATCGATCTGGTGCGATGGCAGCTGGAGCTCGCGCTTGGCGGCGAGTCGCTGGCCTCGGGCCGGTGGGGGGATCGGGAGGCGCGGGGGCACGCCATCGAGTGTCGCGTGGTGGCGGAGGACCCGGCGAACGGGTTCCTGCCGGCGCCGGGGCAGCTCGGCCGGGTGCGGTGGCCGCGCGGGCCGGGTGTGCGCGTGGACGCCGGGGTGCGCGAGTCGGGGGGCGAGACCGTCTCCCCCCATTACGATGCCCTGTTGGCCAAGATCATCGTGCACGCGGAGGACCGGGAGAGCGCGCGGCGTCGGATGATCGCCGCCCTGGAAGCGACCGTCGTGACCGGGATTCCGACGACCGTCGAGCGGTTGCTGGACGTGATGCACGATGAAGCCTTCGTCCACGGGGTGCATACGACGGCCACGCTCGGCGCAGTGCAGCCCGGGGGTGGCGTGGGCGGGGATGCGCTGGGTGGGGATGCGCTGTTCCTGGCCGCCGCCGCGCTCGCTGGCGGCGAGGTGCATCGAGGCGGGAGCGACGGCGCAAGCAGCGTTGACGCCGGCGGTGACGCCAGCGGTGACGTCGAGCGGGCCTCGCCCGGGCCGTGGCAGACCCTGTCGAGGTGGGCGTGAGCGACTGGCGAATCGGGGCTGGACCCGAACAGCAGGGCGGTGTTCGCGTCACTGCGGATGTGCGGGTGGATCGCTCGACGAACACGGTCCGTGTGGTGATCGACGGCGTGACCCGCACGTTTCTGGGCCGGCGCGATGGCGACTCGTGGCAGATGTGTGAGCTCGATGGGTCGGGACCAGGGGTGTGGCGGGCGGTCACCGCTGGGCGCAACGCGACGGGGGCCACCGAGGTCGTCGTGGACGGCAGACGTCGCGCGGTGAGCGTCGCGGCTCCCGGCGCGAAGCCGCCGCCGCCGATCGTGACTCCGCCGATGCCGGCGGTAGTGGGCCGCGTGCTGGTCTCCGAGGGGTCGGCGGTGGTGGAGGGTGATGCGCTGGTCACCGTGACCGCCATGAAGATGGAGCTCACGCTGCGGGCGCCCCGGTCGGGTGTGGCGCACGTCCTCGTGAAGCCCGGCGACCGGGTGATGCCCGGAGACATACTGGTTGACGTGATCGCGCCGGCGAATCTGGGGAGTACTGCATGAGCTGGGCTGACGACGGACCACTGGCGACCTACACGATCGACCGGCCCGCGGTCCGGAACGCGCTGGATCTGGCGACCATCGAGGCGATGCTCGCCGGGCTGCAAGCGAGGCGTGATGCGCCGGGGCTGCGGGTGGTGGTGATCACCGGGGCAGGGGAGAGGGCGTTTTGCGCCGGGGCGGACCTGGCCGGGCTGGCGGCCAACGCGGAAGCGCGCCGGCTCGCTGGACAGCGCTACGCTGCGCTGCTCGCGACGATCCTCGAGTATCCGCGGCCGGTCGTGGCGAGGGTCAACGGGGCCTGCATGGCGGGCGGCTGGGGGTTGTTGTTGGCCTGTGATCTGGCGGTCGCGGTCGAGAGCGCGACCTTTCAGCTCCCCGAGGTGAACGTGGGGATGTGGCCGATGATGGTCGGCGCCTTCCTCGTGCCGTTGGTGGGGCGGCGGACCGCGCTTGAGTTGGCCCTCACCGCCCGCAAGCTGGGCGCGGCCGAGGCCCGCGAGCTGGGTCTGGTCAACCGCGTCGTTGCGGATCTCGACGCAGGGACCGCCGCGTTGGTGGGCGAGCTGCTTCGCGCGAGCCCCTCGGCGCTGCGGATCGGCCGGGCCGCGTGGACCGCCGCCGCGTGTATAGGCGCGGGCGGCTCATCCCCTGGTCAGGCCCTGCCGTCGCTCGCCGAGCGTCTCGGTGACCTGATGGAGACGGAGGACGCCGCGGAGGGCTACTCGGCGTTCCTTGAGAAGCGGCCACCGGCTTGGAAGGACCGGTAGACCGGTGTCCGATCCCTGGGTTCGCGCCCCGGCGACCGCTGGGGTTCAGGTCTTCGTCACGGGCTTGTTGCCGTGGATCGAGCCCCGCCGCTTGCTTGGCGCTGGCGAGTGGGTGATCGAGGCCCGGTCGGCTCGTGCGGAGCTTCCCGTACACGCTGCGGCCGACCTCGACGCCCGCCTCCACAATGTGGCGGTTGGAGGCTCTCCGGTAACTGTGGAGTGTCGCCCGGCGCTGCCCCGAGCGGCGGTGCGAGCGGCGCGGACGACCGACGCCCGGCGTAGGCGCGACGCGACCCCCGGCTTCCTCCGCGCCGGCGTTCGCCTCGACCCCGAGGGCAAGGTGTCCCTGACGCCCGAGGCGATCGCGCTGGAGATCGGGGAGCGGTTCGCCGGGCGCACCGTGATCGACGCCGGGTGTGGCGCGGGCGGAAACAGCATCGGCTTTGCTAGGGCGGGCTGTAATGTGGTCGCCATCGAGCGGGACCCGGTTCGGCTCGCTGACGCCCGTCACAACGCGGGTGTGTACGGCGTCGCCGGGCGCATCGAGTTCGTGCTCGGAGACGCTTTGGTCATCGTCGCCGCTCGCGCTCACCCCGACGCGGTCTTGTTCGTCGACCCTCCATGGGGCGTCGACTGGTCCCGGTCGGGCATGGGCGTAGAGGCGTTCCCGCTGCTGGCGCAGCTGCTGTCCACCGGCATGCCGAAGCGCTACTCCCGCACCGTGCTCAAGCTCCCGCCGTCGTTTCAGGTGGGGGGAGTGGAGGGGGCGCGCCCGGAGGCGGTGTACGGACGCGGTGCGGGGGACGCCCGGCGGGTCAAGTTCCTCCTGCTCACGCTGTTAGGCGGTGGTGACTTGCTGGTTTCTTGATACTGCGCCGCCATGGATCTGCGCCCCTACCTCGACGGTTCAGTCGCCCCCCGTCGTCGTTCGCTCGCCGAGGCCTTGGACGGCGCCGCCCCGGGCGACCTGGCCTCCCTCGTCTGGGACAGCTCCGAGGTGGTGCTTCGCGATGGTGAGCTCTCCGTCGTCGTGACGCGCACCGATGCGAGCACGCTGCGGGTGACGACGTCTTGGGGGGCGGAGCAGATCCAGCAGATCGTCCCGATCCCGAGCCGCCCGTTGCTGCGCTCAGAGCTGGATGGCGCGCTGGCGGACATTTCACGGCCGCTCCATCGACGAGAAGGTCGCTGGTTTGACGGATTGCCGCTCCCGCATGGCCGCGGACAGGCCGACCGGATCGTGCCTGCGGTCGCCCCAGAGGAGCTGGGTGACCCCGGTTTCCGCGCCGCGCACGGGGTGCAGCGCGCGTACATCGCCGGGGCGATGGCGGGCGGTATCGCCAGCCCTGAGCTGGTGATCGCGATGGGGAAGGCCGGGTACATCGGGTTCTATGGCTCCGGCGGGCTCGATCTCGGTGTGATCGAGCAGGCGGTAGTGCGAATCAAGGGGGAGCTGGGAGCCCAGCCCTGCGGGTTCAACCTGCTGCACAACCCGAGCGAGCCGGCCGTCGAAGAGGGCACGGTCGACCTGTACCTGAAGCACGGCGTGCGGACGATCTCCGCGAGCGCGTTCATGGGGCTCACGCCGGCTGTGGTCCGCTTTCGCCTTGCGGGGCTGCATGAGCAGGACGGTGAGATCGTCGCGCCGAACAAGGTGCTCGCCAAGGTCTCGCGCACCGAGGTCGCCGAGCCGTTCTTGCGGCCGGCTCCCCCAAAATTGCTCGCGGAGCTCGTCGCGAGCAAGGCGATCACGCCTCGACAAGCCCAGCTCGCCGCTCACATCCCCATCGCTGAGGATGTCACGCCCGAGGCGGATTCCGGCGGGCACACCGACGGTCGTCCGCTGTCGGTGCTGGTCCCGGTGTTCCGGCGCCTTCGCGATCGTGTGCAGGCCGAGTTGAACTACGCCGTCGTCCCCCGGATCGGTGCGGCCGGCGGCATCGCCGACCCGGAGTCCCTGGCGGCTGCGCTCACGCTCGGCGCCGGGTACGTGCTCACCGGGAGCGTGAACCAGTGCACGCGGGAGGCCGGCACCAGCCCGCTGGTCAAGGAGATGCTGGCGCAGGCCGGCTACGCGGATGTCGCCAACGGTCCGGCGCCCGACATGTTCGAGATCGGCGCGAAGGTTCAGGTGCTGAGCCGCGGTAGCCTGTACGCCCAGCGTTCACAGTTGCTCTACGACGTGTACCGCGAACACGCGTCGTGGGACGACGTTCCAAAGGTTCAACGGGACAAGATCGAAAAGCAGATCCTTGGCAGGCCGTTCGAGGCCGTCTGGTCGGACACCGAGCGGTACTGGACCGATCGCGATGCGAGGGAGGCAAAGCGAGCGCAGGAGGACGGCCACCACCGCATGGCGCTGTGCTTCCGTTGGTACCTCGGGATGACGAGTCGTTGGGCCCGGACGGGCGACATCACCCGGAAGCGGGACTACCAGATCTGGTGTGGGCCGGCGATGGGGCTTTTCAACGACTGGGCGCGCGGCACTCCGCTCGAAGCCTGGGAGAGCCGGACGGTCGTCGGCATCGCCGATGCGCTGATGACTGGCGCATGTGTGGTTCTCCGGCAGCGGATGGCGCTGGGCTGAGCGCCCGCTGCTAGCAGCGTTCGGCGTTCCTCCCTCCACGGTTCGCGCGGGCGGGCTCGGCGCCCCCGGGAACGGCGGCCCTTCACCGATCCTTGGTCCCGAGGGGAAGGAAGACGGTGCTCGCAAAGGCGCAAAGACGCAAAGCCGGACCCAAGTCACTCGGGAAGCGCGTTGACCACGCGCGTGACGCCGTCCTTCAGGAGTGGAAGGGCGCGTTTCTGAACCTCGTGGGCCAGAACGGCGACGTAGACCGACTCCAGCAACCCAGGGCCAAGCGCCGTGTGCCCCCGGTAGGCTGAGTCCACCCCCAAGGTCGCAACCTCATTTTCCGTAAAGGCAGCGTCTCCTTTGCGGCTTTGCGGCTTTGCGTGAACCTTCCGGCTCTATCCCGGGCGGCCGAGCCCCATGTCGGACGAGCAGATGGTTCACGCGCTCGAACTGAGCGCGCGGGCGGTACACAACGCGGACATCCGGCCGGGCCCACTCGTCTTTGGCCGCCTGCCCGCCGTCGTGCATCGAACTCGGCACGGTCACACGAGCCCAGACGGCTCATCCCCTCCTCCGACCACCGGAGCAGCCGCAACGTCAGCAGAACCCGAGCTGGCCACGCGTTCCGCCCTCGACGACCGTTCCCGCGCCAGCCCGATGCGAATCAGTCCGGGAAGATCAGGTTGCCGTGCTGAGCAAGCGCCCAGGCCACGCTGCCCGGCACGAGGATGTCGGGCATGGCAAACCGAGGATCTAAGTAGGACGTTTGCGGCAGGGACCGTGTTGCCAAGGGAACCTCTTGCCGCCCACGCGCGCGCCCTCGCGGCGGGCTACTTCGTCGCGGTGGCTTCGTTGTGCGAGCGTTGAGTGGTGTGGTTACCGGCCCACACCCGCCTTCGAAGCCCTGTCTGTCTGTGATTCTCGGCGCTCGACGGAAATGATCTGCCAACGGCGGTAATCGCGTTTCCCCGAATGCTGATAGTCCGCCAGTCCCGCGATCAGCGGCGCCAGAGGTGCGGGCAACTTGACAGTAGAACGTAGTGCTGTCATATTGAAGTCGTGACCAGCGTGCCGTCCCCCCTCTCTCCCACTCCGGCGCTCACGCTGGCGCCCGCTCCGGGGCCTGAGCTGGCGACGTTGACGCTGACCGACCTGTGCGACGCGGTCGATGTCACCCCGCGGACGGTGCGGTACTACATCCAGCAGGGGCTGCTGTCCCCCGCCGCCGGGGCAGGGCTGGCGGCCTGCTACAACGCCGCGCACCTTCGTCGCTTGCGTGTGGTGAAGGCCCTTCAGGCGCGCCACCTTCCGCTCGCCGAGATCCGGGCTCGACTGGAGCACCTGACCGAGGCGGACGAGCG
>SHYV01000082.1 GCA_009692605.1 Myxococcales bacterium | reverse complement strand
CCGCGGGCGAGCCGGGGTGGCGATGAGGAACCGCGATGAGCCACCGTTTCGTGGAGAACGCCGCCCGACGCCTGCTTGCTCACGAAACCGTCGATGGGCGCCCCGCATTCAACCTGCGGTTTCGCCTACCACGAGCCCGATGGCCCGCCTGATGGGTCAGCCCCGATAAACCGGCGTTGGGTTCTGTGGGGGGAGGTGTCGAGGCCGAAAGTGTACGTCACAGCCGGGTTGTAGCCTTATCCGTCCTCGCCGCCAGCTCTCGCAGGTCCCCCTTCTCGAACCGCGCGACGTCCCCGACGGGCGCACCCAACATCCGGCTCCGCCGGCCCGCGACCGAAAGCGCCACGGCCAGCCATCCGATCGCGGCGCCGGCCCCGCCGCTTGAGGACTGGCATCCACACTCGCCGATCTCGGCCATCCGCACCAGGTGACCGGGCCCGGCCAGGGCACCGGCGGTATCGGGCGGGACAGCGGGATCGCGGGGGCCCGTGTCGCTTTCGGCCGCGACGACGTTGAGGGCGACCGCCATCTCCCCGTCGGCCGGGCCGCCGTCGTCCGCGAACCATGTCACCCACTCCTCGACCAGCCCCAGCGACAGCGTGTACTCGCCCGCCGCGGGTGCGAGAACGTCAAACGCAAATCGGCCGGTCGCCCCGGGCGCGGTGTCAGCCTCGACCGAGACGATACGGGTTGGGCCGAGCCAGGACGCAGCCGCCAGCGGTGAAGCCACGTCCCTGGGGATTGGGGCCAGCTTGGTGCTCCCCCGCGTCCAAGTGAACCGGCCGGTATTCACCAACTCCAGGGCGCACTGGCCCGTTTCCCCTCGGAGCAGGGTGAACGCGCCATCGGCCTCGGGAGCGCACGACTGGGCCGTCAGGCTCCCCGCAAAGGCGGGACCGAGCGGCTGGCGAAGCTCATCAAGGCGCGAGTAGAGCCAGTCCCCCGGGCAAGCCGTGGCGTTGTCCGGCCAATCCCGATGTCCGCGAATCGAGTCGGCGTCGCTGGGGATACCGTCGAGCGCAACCAGGGTCTGGACGAGCAGTTGGCCGCCGGTCATCATCTCCTCGGTGACGGTGTTGGAGCCCCCTCCGCAGCCAGACGGGTGGTAGCAGCCGAGAAAACACACGGCGACGTTTCCGTCGTTGTTATCTCCGCCGGTGGCCCCGCTGTAGTAGTCGTAGGGTCGCCCCTCCCATAGGCTGCCGTCGTAACCCACGAGGAACTGGTACGGGATGTCGCAGTATTCCCCGGTGCCCAGAGAGTACGCCTGGAGCGCTTGGACGGCTCCCTGCACGGTCCCACCGTAGGTCTGCGTGCCCGCCGTGTGATGGATCGCCATCCGGTACCAATCGTCCTCGGTCGAGGTGCAGGTGGTCGGATCGGCGTCCCAATCGGCGCGAGAGGTGACCCCGATCGCGATCAGCTCCGCCGGCAAAACGCCGGCCGCGGGCGGGGGTGCCGGCGCGCCGGCCTGCACGCGAGCTTCTGGTTCTGCCGGGAGGAAGAGGTCGGCGTCGAGCCGGGTGATGCGACGGGCGTCGGGACTCTGGAGGCGAACGCTAAGGGTTGGGTGGTCCGCATCCGCGACGAGCACCGATACCCGCCCCTTGTGCCACGTCACCGCAGCTGGAATAACGATGCCGTCGACGACCACCTGCACGGCCACGGGCTGTTCGTCGCGGCTCTCCACGATCATCGCGATCCGGGTGCCCGGCGTGGCGACCGTGAGCGGCTCCGACCAGTCGGCCAATCGATGCGGAGGAGGGACGGCGGGCCCCGCTTGGGCAACCGAGAAGATTAGAAGCAACAAATCGAATCTCCGGATGTCACGGGTACGACACGCAGGCGCAGCAGGCGTTGGGATCGAGGCTGCCGGGCACGGCGCAGTACCCGTCCACCCCGTATCCGCCATCCCGGCAGGCCTCCGTGCAGTCCGAGTCCGCGACGCAGCCCTCGCATCCGGGGTCGGGATCCGTCGGGGTGGGATCGCCCGCCGGGAGCGCTTGCCCGATCCGGTTCCGACACCAGCAGGCATCCGACGCACCGCCGAACAGGAGGGCGTCGAGGCGGCTTCCGTCACTCGAAAACAGCGAGGGGGTGACCTGTCCGTAGGCGTCCCAGGATCCACCGGTCAGGTTCAGCACCAGCCCCCGGTCGCACCACGCGAGCCCGTCCGCCGAGGTCGCGGCGAGCGTGCCCGATCCCGACTCCTGAACCATCACCCAGGTGTCTGCGATGCGCTCCACGTCCACCGCGCCGGCGTTGAGGATCAACGGGTTTCCGGCCTGGCCCCCTGGCCGCCGTAGTACATCAGGCAAAGGGAGTCGGACACGGGCACCACGTCCGGCGCGTAGACGTTGTCCGAACCGTGGTCGCTGTCGGACGAGACCGGCGAGAGGGCTGGCGTGATGGGCGTCGCAAAGCCGTGGATCACGCCGGGATCCCCACAGGCATCCGAGGTGCCCGGGTCGGAGTCGGCGTTCCCTGAGTCGGTGTCGCCCGAGTCCAGGGCGCCGTCGGTCGCCGTACCGGTGTCTTCCGGCGTCACCGCGGCTGCGCCCGGTCCCGCGTGCCGCTCCCGCGCGCCGCTCCAGCGCGCCGCCCCCGCACCCCAGCAGCAGCGCCGAGGAGAGGATCACCAGGGCCCCCTCCGCCGACGGGCCAAGGCCACGACCAGCGCCGTTAGGCTCGCCAGGGCGCCTGCTCGGCTCGTGGGCCCCGTGCCGCAGGCACACCCGGCTTCCTTATGGACGACGGAGGCCCGGCCTGCATCGTTCGCCTTGGTGCCGGAGTCTGGCTTTCCGCTGTCGGCCGGCCCCTCGTCCTCCTCGTCCACCTCGTCCACCTCGTCCACGCTGCCGTCGCAGTCGTCGTCGATCCCGTTGGCCTCCACCTCGTCCGCCACTGGGCAATCGTCGCACACGCACCGTTCGCCGTCGGTACAAGCGCCATCTCCGCACCAGTCACCCACCCGCTCGAGCTTTACGGCGTCGGCGACGATGTGCTGATCGCCGCCTGGGGCGTCTGCCTGATTGTCGAAGAGGGCCACCCACTGGTCTCCTCCGGCCACGAGGCTGAATTCACCCAGGCTCACCCACCCGTCCAGTCCCGATGGATCAACCCGGACCGTCGTGTCCACGCCCCCCGCCCGGACGATGTACTCGACGTCGTCCCAGACCGAGAACTCGGAGTTGGCGTAAGTGAATACCTCGTACTCCCCGGACTCTTCGAGGTTCAGACGCCACCACGCCCAGTTGTCTGCTTCTTCCCCTTCGAAGGCGTTGGTCCACCGCAGCCCTCCGCCGTAGCCGGCGGCTTCGTCGCGCCAGTACTGCTGGTCTCCAAATCCCCGGAAGCACGCTCCCGCGTCATCGACGGTGCCGCCTTGGGGGGGGATGCTCCCACACGGCGGCGCCGTCGCGCAGTGGCCGGGCCGGGACGGCAGGTAGCTTCGCCCGCCGGCAAACACGCCCCAGTGGTTCGCGACCGTGCGTGCCCCATCGTCGTAGTTGTTTCCGTCGTAGTCGTTGACGTAACTGTCGTCGGCCGTCCACAGCTGGGAGCTGCCTCCGCCGTCGAGGTTGAAGGCCTCCCAGGCGCCGAGCTGCCCCAGGATGTCGGCCAGCTCACTGCCATAGAGGCCATCGTTCTCCGACGTGCGCCCGTCCGCCACGACGAGCAGCAACGTGCCCAGATCCTCGGTGAGCCCCATCGCGGTTCGCGGGTGCCGCGCGCGCATGTCGCTGCGATCGGGGAAGCAGTCGCTGGCCTCGGGGTCCGCGCACACCATGGCGACGCCTTCCACCACGAGCTCGGGAAATCCGCTCACCAACGCGAGGGTCCCACTGGGCACGTCGGGGGTGAGATCGTCGTTCTCCACCCCCGCGGTGAGCCCTGAAACATTCTCCTTCACCCAGCCCGTATGGCTGAATTGCACCCCGTCGTGCGCGAATGCGATCCAGCCGTAGTGCTCCCAGTACCACTCGCTCTCGTAATCGTTGTCGCGACCAGTGTTCACGCTGGGCCAGCGCACCCCTCCACCCACCGCGTCGCCATAGACCCGCACCGGATCCGTCTTGTAGAAGTCGCCGTTCGTGGCCGCCGTCAGGTCCATGTCCGCCGCCCAGCCCCCGGTGGTCCGGTAGCTGTCGCTCTCTCGCGTGGCGTCGACGTAGACGTCGTCTGCGCAGAGGTCCACGCGAAGCACCCAGATGTCCGTCGAGGGCGACGATGCCCGGTACTCGGTCAGCGTGACTCCTGGCTCGACGGTCTCCGTCGCGCGCTCGGTGAGCGTCGTCGCCGCGGCCGATTTGAGAAGGAACAGAGAGAGGATCATCGCTTGCGCCTCAGCGTGGAGAGCATCCCGAACAGGGGGAGCGCCCCCGCGCAGCCGGTGGGCCCAGACGAACGGGAAGCGCCGGGGGCGTCTCCCATTGTCTCCGCGCCCGCTCCGGGCTCGCCCGGGTCACCCACGCCCGAGTCGGCGGGGGGCGACCCGGTGTCGTCGTCAGGGACGGTCCCGCTGTCGTGCGGCTCGGCGCCGGAGTCGCCGCCGCCGGAAGTGCCGCAGCGATCCTCTCCCGTGCAGTCCTCGTCCACCCCGTTGCATTCGATCTCCGCGGTACATCCCGCCGCCGAGGCGAAGTCGAAGATGACGTCGCGCACGGACACGCCGTTGACGACGGCGTCGTAACGGTAGGGGAACACGAGGTAGGACCAGGTCTGATCGAAGCCCGGATAGATGTTGAAGTTGCCCATCGCGGTAAGGTAGGCGCCATCGCCGGGCTGCGCGGAGAGCGACGCGTGCGTCAGCGTGCGGTCCATGGTCGCGATGGTGATGCAGCGGTCATCGCTCGCGTCGCAGGCCGTCCACCACCGCTCCGTGGTGGTGCCGAGCGTCGGCAGCGTCGTCACCGGATCGACATCCGGAAACGCGAGCACCCCGTTGAGCGGCGAACCGGCAGAGGCCACGGCGCCGTCTGGATCGGTGAACGGGGCGTCCCCGTCGTACCAGTAGAAGCGGGCGTCGACGTCGTGGTTGGTGAAGATGGCGGGCACCTCCTGGTCGTGGTCGGACCAGGTCTGCGTTCCGGAGTACACCACCCGATAATCGAGCTCGATCCAGAAGTCTCCGGGGGTGGTCGTCTGCTCGAAGACCATGGCGGCCACGCCGCCCCCCGACTTGGTGAAGTGGCGCGGCGTGTCGTGTTCCGTGCGGAGCGCGCTGCCGGTCCAGGTGGTGCTCGCCACGTCGTTGCTGGCGCTGTCCCAGCCGCAGTCCGTGCCTTGCGCCTGGATCGGGTTGTACGGAGCCCCGGCGTCCCACCCGACGCAGGCATCGACGCTGCCGCAGTTCGCGCCGTGATCCCCCTCCGAGTAGGCGCGGGCCACGCAGCTGGCGTGGCCCGCCGCGAGGCAGGCGGCCTCCGTGGGGTAGGGCGTGGCGTCGCAGGAGTCGAGCGAAAAGTACCCGGTGCCGCCCACCGGGTCGTACCCCCAGACCGAGAGCTGGATCGCGGCGCCACCGTGCTCCATGATCAGGTTGTCCGTCCAGTCTTCGTCGTAGAGCTGGAAGATTGTCCCGCCGTACGACGTGTTCACGCCCGCGCGGACGTAGGTGCCTCCGACGTACTCGGTGTCGAGCTGGCGATCTTCCCAGTAGGCCGGGTTCCCCTCGCACCAGGCGAGCGGATCGCCCACGAGTCCGTCGCAACCGACATCGAAGCTCGCGGGGGTGCCGGAGAGGGAGGGGTTGTTCGCGTCGAGCACGCCGGCACCGTCCACCCCGATCGCGTAGACGACGACGTCGTGCTCGCCCGCGCCGAAAGGTTCGTGGTACCAGTCGAACGCGTGGCTGCCAACGTCGGCGCGGTACGCGTCGGCGGCCAGTCCGCGCACCAGCACCCCGTCGACGTACACATGGACCGCGATCGCCCCCGCGTAGTCGGCGTCGGAGGCCCAGCCGGCGATGTGCGTGCCGTCGGCCACATCGACCCAGCCGGTGGGCGCGCTGGCGTAGGCGGTGGCCGTGAGGAGGGCAATCAGCAGCATGGGCGGCAGCGTAGCGCGTCCCGGTGGGAAAGGTACGAACCCTGCTCTTCGGTCAGAGCCCGGTGGCCCCGGCGAACACCTCCTCGATTGCGCAGTTCGTCTCCGCGATGCGGTCGTCGAGCTGGTCCCAACGCTGCCCGGCCTCCTCTACGTCGACGAGCTCGATCGCCTGTGGCTGCGCGGCGACGACGGGTGGTGGACGGCCGGCGGATCGAGCAACGCCGCCGTTAGTTCCTCGCAGGCGGACGGGCTCAGCACGCGCTCACGCCCGTTCCCGCGTCGCCCGTCCACGAGCTCCCCCGGTGTGAGATGCGGCGAAACCTACAGGGTGTAGGGCATGAATTCCTGTTTCGGAGGCTTACCGCGTCACTTTCGAATTGTATCGGTTTGACGATGACATTTTTCGGCGTCCGGCGGTATCACTCACCGCTCACCGGCAGGGGATCACGCCGCCCAGCCCGATGCCAGTTGGACCGTAGCACCCCGTTGGTCGGCAGACGGGCCTGAACCGTTACCTGAACCGTTACGGCCCGCCCAACACAAGCTCATACACTTGCGTCGTGCCCGCGACCATCCGGGCCGCCGAGTATTGGGAGGCACGGTGTCGTCCCTGGCCGGGCTCGGTCCCAAGCGCGCCCAGCATCGCTCTGGACAACGCAGCCGGGTCACCCGGCGGGATCAGCGTCCCTGCGTCGCCGACCGCCTCCGGGATCCCGCCTGCCGTCGTCGCCACCACCCGGCACCCGGCCCACATCGCCTCGATCAGTACTTGTCCCATGCCCTCCTCTACCGACGGGTGTACGAAGGCGTCAATCGCTGCCAGTAGGGCTGGCACGTCGGGGACCTGCCCGATCAGGAGCACGCGGCCCTGCAATCCGGACTCTACGATCCGGTGCTCCAGCGCCGCCCTGAGTGGGCCCTCGCCCGCGATGACCAACGTCCCCGGCGTCGTGAGCATCGCGTCGATCGCGTGGCGGTGCCCCTTGTGGTCGACCAGGGCTCCCACGCAGGCGTACAACGGCCGCGGCAGGGCCAGCCAGCGTGGGTGGGGCAGGGCAGGAGTAGGGGGAAGCTCCACGCCGTCCGGGACGATGGTGATGCGGTCCGCAGAGACGCCCACGCCCACGAGCACCGACCGCACGGCCGCGCTGACCGCGATGACGTGCGCTGCGCGTTGGTACTTGGCGGGGGAGGGGACAAAGTCCACCCGCCGGTGGATCACCGTTCGGAGCCCTGCTAGCAGCGCTACGCCCGCCGCGTGGGGGGTGTGTGCGGCGACCAGGTCGAATTCGGCGCGGACCCGCCGGAGCGTGAGGATGTTGAACGGGTGGGCGCCGGGTCGCAACGGCACGGTGGGCGGGCCCAGCCGCTCGGCGAGGGGGCTGCCCGGGACTCCGGCCCAGGCGTCGTCCGGCCGCCCCGCGAGCAGCAGCTCAAGCTGCCGTTGCCCGCCACGCCACTCGGTAGAGGTGTCGACATGTATCAGGCGGTGTGTAGTCAAGTGGCTCATTCCACCTCGATCCGGACTGGACCCGCTCGGGTCGGCAGCACCGCGAGCGCAGGCACGTCCGCATCGGTCAGGAACAGGTCGATCCCCCCGTCAAAATCGCCGTCTCGTCCGGAGCGGATCGAGACGAACCGCACCTCGATGTCCCCCAACGCCTGCCGCCGGACGCAGTCTACGACGACCGGAACGACGCGCTTGCCGTTGTACACGTCGAGCAGCAGCCGCTCGCCGACCTTGAGCCCTGCCTCCCGGATGCGGTAGAACGCTGAGATCGGGTCCTCGGGGAGCTGGCCGTCCGAGTTGGTCCGGTCGGAGGTGGAGGCCTTCCACGCGCCGTCGACAAGCTGCCGCCGGTCCACATGCTGGCCGGTGGGGCTGAACAGCATGTCCTGGTCCTGCGTGAAGCGGCCTTCGCGAAACCACGTCTGGTACCGGATCGACCCGCCGGCGCTGCGGCCCTCGGACACCATCCGATCGTCGATCGGGTACAGCCCGTCGAGCCACGTCGCATTCTTGGCGGTGACGGTCACCTCGCGGACATCGCCTTGAACCACGGTGGTCGCGATGGCTCGCCCCGCTGTGACGCCCATCCACCGCGCTGTGAAGGTGAGTTGCTCGTCCGCGAAGGCCAGCGCTGCGAGGAGCAGCACAGCGCTCACCACGCGCGGTCCAGAAAATGTTCAGGTCCCAGGCGGAACGTCTCCATGATCACCCTATCTCCGACGAAGCCCACGCCCTCCGACTCCAGCAGCGCGCGCTGCAGGATGGCCCGGTCGACCGCGCCCTGCGCGGCGATGTGCCCGGAGCTCCTGACTACGCGCTGCCAGGGGACGTCGGTGTCTACGGGCAGGGCCGCCAGCGCCCAGCCGACCTGTCGGGCCATGCCGGGCTGTGCGAGCGCGCTCGCGACGTGCCCATACCCCATCACTTTGCCCTCCGGGATCGCTCGGACGATTTGCCATACCCGCTCGCGGAAGCTGTCCGAGACCGACCGTGTGCGGCTACCTGGGTTCATGTGGCACCTCCCATCGCGAGCCGGCGGTAGGGGCCGTCGGTCGCCATCAGGGTGTCGTGTGACCCGGTCTGTACGATGCGCCCGTCTTCGATGTAGACGATGCGGTCCGCGTCACGCACGGTGGACAGCCGGTGGGCGACGACGAGCGTGGTTCGGCCGAGCATGAGGCGGTCTAGCGCCTCCTGTACCGCCGCCTCGCTCTGTGTATCGAGGTTCGAGGTGGCCTCGTCCAGCAGCAGGACGGGCGAGGCCCGGAGGATGGCCCGGGCGATGCAGATCCTCTGCCGCTGTCCGCCGGACAGGCGCATCCCCAGCTCATGCACTCGGGTCTGGTAGCCTTGCGGCAGCTCGCGGATGAACCCGTCGGCGTTGGCTGCAGCCGCGGCGGCGCAGACGGCTTCATCCGTCGCCCCCTCGACACCGAATCGGATGTTCGCCTCGACGGTGTCATCGAACAGGAAGGTCTCCTGCGATACCACGGCGATGTGCAGGCGCAGTTCCTGCAAGTTCAGCTCGCGGAGGTCGATGCCGTCCCAGCACACCGTGCCCGCGGTCGGGTCGTAGAGGCGGGGGATGAGCCCAAGCAGGGAGGTCTTGCCGCCGCCCGACGGGCCCACCAGCGCCACCCGCTCCCCAGCGGCGAGCGTCAGGGTGATGTCGTGGAGCACCGGGCCCGATCCATAATCGAGCCCCACGCCGTTCAGGGTGATGCGGGTGGGCGGCTCCACGTGCCCCGCGCCCGAGCGTACGGCTGGCTCGCGATCGTGGATGGCAAACACCGCGTCCGCCGCGGCCAGCGAGCGCTGTAGCAACGAGCCGACCTCGGATAACCCACGCAGCGGCTGGTTCATCACCGCCAGCGCCGTGAGAAAACCCAACAGGTCGCCGGGCCGGGTGGTCCCTGCGGCGACCTCGTTGCCGCCCACCCAGAGCACGGCACCTACGCCGATGGCCGCGATCAGCTCGGTGAGCGGCGCGGGCACGAGCTGGGCGGTCAGCGCCTCGACCTGCGCGGCCTCGTGGGCCGCGTCGAGGGAGCGGAAGCCCCGGCTGCGCTCGGCCTCGCCGCCCGAGAGCTGGATCACCCGAACCCCGGCGAGGGTCTGCTGGGCATGCGCCGAGAGCGCGGCTGCGGCGTCGCTCGCGGCCCTTGAGGCGGTTCGCACCCAGGCGCCGACACGGTGGATCGGGAGCAGCGCCAGCGGCAGCAAGGCGAAGGCGATGATCGCGAGCTTCGGGTTCATGATGAACGCGCCCACGACGAGCGCAGCGATGGTGATCGGCTTCTGGACGGCGGTGACCACGCCGTTGACAGCGTATTGCAGCGCGTTGACGTCTCCGAGCAGGCGGCTCTGCCTCTCGCCCGAAGGGGTGCGGAGGTGCCAAGCCAGCTCCTGATCGAGCAGGCGTTCATGAAGTCGGCCGCGGATCTCGGTGACCACGCGCCACGCGATGGTGCGGGTCAGCGAGGCCCGGGCGAAGTTCACCGCGCCGTTCAGCGCGTAGAGCGCGACCACGCCGACGGCGAGGGGCCGCGGGTCCCCGTGGACGACGAGGATCTCGTCCATCGCCCACTGGACGACGAAGACCGGCGCGCTCTGGAGGGCGGACCCGATGACCACCAAAACGGTGGCGACCGCGAGGCTCCCGCGGTGAGGGGTGAACTCCGCCCAGAGGCGTCTCCCCGTTGAGGGCTCAGCCGCCGGTGGCATACGCGCCGCCCGGCTCGGGCTCGAACGAAGTGCCGGTCCAGGCATACCTTTCGACCGCGACGATCCCGGTCGGTTCGACGTCGTAGACGTTGAAATGTGCGGTGCGGTGCTTTTTTGGCATGAAGGCGTAGCCGGACGACCCGGGGTTGTAGATCGACACGCCAGGGCGTCCCGCCACTGCGGGAAGCTGAGTTGTGTAGCCGTGGTGCTCGTGCCCGTGCAGCACGGCGACGACGTTCGGGTGCTGCGCGATGATCTCCTCGACCGCGGCTGCGTTGGAGAGGGCCCGCGTGGGCGGTCCGTACGGCTCGCCGCCGCGACCGCGCAGCGGGTAGTGCAGGCAGAGGATGCACGGGCCAGAGGAGGCGAGCGCCGCGTCGAGCGCCGTCAGGCCCGACGGTGTCGCCCGCCCGCGGGACAGCCAGGCGGGCTCGCAGACATCGAAGAGCACCAGATCGACAGGCCCTGCAGGCACCCGGAGCGCTCCCCCGGCCAGATCAGGTCCGAAGTACCGTCCGTAGCGGCCGAGGCTCTCGGCCGTGTACACGTCGTGATTGCCGGCGATGCAATCGAAAGGAACCGAGAGGAGAGGCGCCAAGAGCGCTTTCGCTGCAGCGAACTCAGCGTCCGTGGCGGTCGCGGTCAAGTCGCCGGTGCAGACGATGCGGTCGGGGCGAGTCGCTAGAACGGCCGCAGGCAGGGCGGCCTGGACGTCGCACGAAAAGTGGTGGCTCCTGCCAAGGAGGTAGAGGTTGACGGCCCCGAACAGGCGCTTGCCAACCAGTTCGCCCACCCGGGGTGTGTGCTCCACGTGCAGATCAGTGATGTGCGCCAGTCGCATGACAGCGCGACTGTAGCCCAGACGCGGCCTCTACGCGCGTCGTCGCTCCTGTTCCTGAGCTAAGTGCGGTACTATTCGCCCCATGCTCCTCCATCTGTTTCTGGTCTTTCTTCTTCGTGCCTTCTGCGCGGTGCGCGCCGAGGACGCTGCCGCTGGCGAGGACGCTGCCGCAGGCGAGGACGCTGCCGCAGGCGAGGACGCTGCCGAGCCGGGCGTCGTGTACGACACACCGGAGAAGGTGTCGGTGGGCGTACATCTCAACGACATCCAGAGCATCGACCTCAAGACCCACTCCTACCAGATGGACTTCTATGTGTGGTTCCGGTGGAAGAACCCCGATCTGGACCCCTCTGCGTCGATGGAGATCGCCAACCCCTACGAACAGTGGGGCTTGATGGTCACGCCGATCTACGAGGAGCCCGAGGAGCTCGACGACGGCACGCTCTACCAGGTCCTGCGCGTGCAGGGCTCGTTCAGCAAGAAGCTCCCGCTGTACAACTACCCCTTCGACCGGCAGCAACTCTCGGTGATCTTCGAGGACGGCGCCAACGACAAGACCGCGGTCGTATATGTGCCGGAGGCCAGGGCGACGATGAACCAATCGGTGCAGCTCCCCGGCTACACGATCGAGGCGCCGAGCTTCGTCGTGAGCGACTGGCACTACGAGACGCGCTTCGGCGACCCCCGGACTGCGGAGAACACCAGCTACTCCCGGGCGACGCTCGAAGTGGGGATCTCGCGGCCGCCGATGGCGTACTCTATCAAGCTGTTTCTTCCCGTCGGGTGCGTGATCGTGTGCGCGGCGCTCATGTTCCTGCTCTCCCCGGCGCTGGTGGACTCGCGCGTGGACGTCGGGATCACCTCGCTGCTCACCATCGTCGCGCTCCAGATGACCTACAACGACAATCTCCCGGACGTCGGCTACCTGATGCTGATGGACAAGATCTATCTTTGTGCCTATATTTTTGTCATTGTCGGGTTGGCCATGGTGGTGCATACGACGCGCATGCACGAGGCTGGAAAGCAGGAGCAGGCGCTCGCGCTCCACAAGCGCGCGCTGACTGCGCTGTTGTCGGTCTGGCTGGTCGCGATGGGCGGGCTGATCGGCGCGGCGGTGCAGGGGGGCTAGGTTTCTTGATAGACCGCAGCCATCATGATCGACCCCCGAAGCCTGCTGGAGCGCGCCGCCGAGCAGCGCCTGCCGTGTGAGTTGATGCCCCGCACCGGCACGGAGTGGTCGCGGGCGACGGTGGAGCGGGTCGAGCGCGGAGGGGTAGTCGTGCGAGGGGCGGACGGGGTCCTCTCCGGCTCCGACGTGCGGTGTTGGATCCGGGTGGATGGCGTGGCCTACGCCTTCGACGCGAGCGTGGTCCGGACATCGGTGCCGGTCTCTGACCGCAGCGACTCCGGCGTCATGCTCGGGTTCATCGATCACTGGGAGGTCGCGACCCGGGCGCCTGGGCACCTGCTGTTGGAGGTGCTCCCGCCGACCGGGGGGCCGGTGTCGCTGCTTGGGGCGGCGGTCCAGATCGTCGAGATCGAGCCCCAGGTCTGGACGGTGACGACCCCGGCCGACGCCCCGCTCATCTTCGTGGAGGGGGGGAGCCTACGGTTGCGCATCGGGCTGCCCGACAAGCCGCCGATGGAGCTCACGGCACGGGTGCGGCGCCTGACGCACGGGAGCGGCCACCTGCTGTACGGGTTGGCGATCCAGGACGTCGGGGATCCGGAGCGATACGCGGATCTGATCGGTGGAGTGAGGGAGTCGCTGGGGTTGTGAGGCAGAGTGCCCCACCCCGCCGGCACCCCATCCGGATTCCGGTTAGCCCCGCTGCCTGAAAGAGGCCCCCATGCGCGCTCGCGTTTACGTCACCCTCAAGCCCGGCGTGCACGACCCCGCGGGGACAGCCGTTCAGGGCGGGTTGGTCAGCATGGGGTACGAAGAAGTTCGCTCGGTTCGTATCGGGAAGTTCTTCGAAGTGGAGGTGGATGACGACCTGTCCGCCCAGCACGCGGGGGGGCCCCGGGCCCGACTTGAAGAGATGTGTCGCAAGCTGCTTGCGAATACTGTGATCGAGTCGTTCAGGGTCGAGCTGCTGTGACCGCCCGCGTAGCGGTCATCACCTTTCCCGGCTCGAACTGCGACGCGGATCTACGCCACGCAGTCGGCCTGTTCGGCATGCAGGCGGTCGCGGTCTGGCACAAGGACTCGACGCTGCCCGCTGTGGACGCGGTGCTGCTCCCCGGGGGGTTCTCCTACGGGGACTACCTGCGCTGCGGCGCGATCGCCCGCTTCTCGCCGGTGATGGTCGACGTCGTCCGCTTCGCGGGCCGCGGTGGGCCGGTCCTGGGCGTCTGCAATGGCTTCCAGATCCTGACCGAATGCGGGCTGGTGCCCGGCGTCCTGCTCCGAAATTCGGGGCTGACCTTTCAGTGTCGCGACGTCAACCTTCGGGTCGAGGGGAAGCCGACGCCGTTCACCGGTGGCCTCGTTGGCGCCACGCTGCGCCTCCCGATCGCCCACGCCGAGGGGAACTGGTTCGCGGATGCGGAGACCCTCGCGCGGGTGGAGGGAGAAGGGCAGGTCATTTTCAGGTATCTGGGCAATCCGAACGGCTCCGTCCACGACATCGCGGGCGTGAGCAATTCCGCCGGAAACGTGGTCGGCTTGATGCCCCACCCGGAGCGGTACGTGGAGGCCGACGTGGGTGGGACGGACGGGGCCGGCGTCTTCCGGTCGCTTTCGGCCTCGTGCTTCGGAGCCCTTCCTCTCAAGGCACCTGGAGCTACGGCATGAATCCCGGCAATGAACAGGACACCATCACCGACGAGATGGTGCAAAAGCACGGGCTCTCCCCCGAGGAGTACCAGCGGCTGCTTGGCGTGCTCGGGCGTGAGCCGACCTTCGTTGAGCTCGGCGTATTCTCGGTGATGTGGTCCGAGCACTGCTCGTACAAGTCCAGCCGCATCCACCTTGGGCGCCTGCCGACGACCGGCCCCCGTGTGCTCATCGGGCCGGGCGAGAACGCTGGCGTGGTCGATCTCGGCGACGGGTTGGCGGCGTGCTTCAAGATGGAGTCGCACAACCACCCCTCCTACATCGAGCCCTACCAGGGCGCTGCGACCGGGGTAGGCGGCATCCTGCGGGATGTGTTCACCATGGGGGCGCGCCCTGTCGCGCTCATGGACAGCCTGCGGTTCGGGCGGCTGGACCACCCGAAAACGCGCGGAC
Source organism: Myxococcales bacterium (assembly GCA_009692605.1). GTDB lineage: Bacteria > Myxococcota_A > UBA796 > UBA796 > SXON01 > CAIUMM01. Next base: position 5,709 of record SHYV01000082.1, on the reverse strand, counting down.
TCGTGCGGGGCGTGGTGGCCGGCATCGCGGGCTACGGGAACTGCATGGGCGTTCCGACTGTCGCCGGGGAGACGCGTTTTGACCGGTCATACGATGGCAATTGCCTCGTCAACGCGTTCTGCTGCGGCATCGTGGCCTCGGACCGGATTTTCCTGGGGACCACCGGCGCGCCGGGGAACAAGGTGTTCTACGTAGGGGCCGGCACTGGCCGTGACGGTATCCACGGCGCCACGATGGCCTCCACCGAGTTCGGCGAGGGGAGCGAGGAGAAGCGGCCGACCGTGCAGGTGGGGGACCCGTTCCAGGAGAAGCTCCTGCTGGAGGCGTGCCTGGAGCTCATGCAGGGCACGGCCATCGTGGGCATTCAGGACATGGGAGCGGCGGGGCTGACCTCGAGCTCGGTTGAGATGGCGGGCCGCGGCGGGCGGGGCCTGCTGCTGCGGCTGGATCTGGTGCCGATGCGGGAGACCGGCATGGTGCCGTACGAATTGTTGCTGTCGGAGAGCCAGGAGCGGATGCTGATCGTGATCGAGCCCGGTCGCGAGCAGGAGGTGTTCGATGTCTTCCGAAAGTGGGACCTGTCGGTCGCCGAGATCGGCGAGGTCACCGACGACGGCGTGTGGCGCTGCACGTGGCATGGCGAGGAGGTCGCCGCCATCCCGGTGGCGGTGCTCACCGACTCGGCGCCCAAGTACGACCGGCCGCAGCAGGCGCCGGCCGCGCTCCCGGGGTTGCCCGAGATCGTGGACCCCGACCCGGTCGGGCGGCTCCCGGCGATGTTGGCGGACCCGGACATCTCCGACAAGCAGTGGATCTGGCGCCAGTACGACCATCAGGTGGGGACCGACACGGTGGTCGGGCCGGGCGCGGACGCTGCTCTGGTGCGCATCAAGGGCACCCGCAAGTACCTGGCGTACGTGTGCGACAGCAATGGGCGTCACGTGGTTCTGGATCCGTTCGTCGGGACCGCGGGGCAAGTGGCGGAGTGTGCGCGAAATCTGGCGTGCGTAGGCGCGACCCCGGTGGGCCTGTCGGACTGCATGAACTTTGGGAACCCTCGGAAGCCCGAGATCATGTGGCAGTTCGCGCGCTCGGTGGATGGGATGGCCGAGGCGTGTCGCGCCCTTGGGGTGCCGGTGATCTCCGGGAACGTGTCGCTGTACAACGAGACCGATGGCGTCGGCATCCTTCCCACACCCGGGCTGGCGATGGTGGGCCTTTACGAAGGGCCGCCGCCGAGGGTCGCGGGCCGATTCCCGCGAGGTGGACTTACCGTCGCGCTGTTGGGCGGGGTGGGTCGATCACTCGGGGGTTCGGTCTACGCCCGGCAGTTCGGGTTCGATCGGCACGGGTCACCCCCGCTCGTCGACTACGCGGCAGAGGTAGCCCTGCACGATGCGCTGCGTGCGCTGATCGGGGCCGGCGCCGTGGAGGTCGCGCACGATCTGTCCGATGGCGGGCTGCTAGTGGCGTTGGCGGAGTGTTGCATGGAGGGGGTGGGCGGCATCTTCAACGTGGGGGGTGACGCGGGTGCGCTGTACGGAGAGGATCACGGGCGCGCGCTGATCGCCTTTGCGCCGGAGCACGCCGTCCAGGTTCGTGCGCTCACGGAGGGTGTGTCCTTCCGGGAGCTCGGGCACACCGGCGGGGATGTGCTGCGGCTGGCGGACACGCATGGGTACGCGGTGGCGGAGCTTCAGGCCGTCTGGCGGAACAGCTTCCCGGAGTGGCTGAACGCCGGGGCGGTCGCCACGCTCGCCACCGCGTGACGACCGGGTCTGGCGTACATCCGGCGTGCGCCCTGTTCGCGGTGCACGGCTTGCTCGACGCCGCCCGTACGGTCAGCGAGGCCATCCCCTCGTTGAGGGAGCGGGCCAACCTGGGGCTGGGCCCACCGGCTGCGGGTGCGGCCCACGGCTCTACGGCCGGGCGCCGGGCCGAGGGCGAGGGCATCGTCGTGGCGGTCCGTGGGGGCCCCGACGGTGGAGTGGTCTCGTTATCTGGTGAAGCGCACCGCTCGGGGATGGACCTTCGAGGGATCGCGGACACGGCCCTCGTGCGTGCGGGTGGGGAGGGGAGGCTGGTTTTCCAGGACCGCTCCGGTCCGGTGGCGCTCGCTGTAGACGGTCGGGGTACCAACACCGCTGTGCTTCGAAAAGCGCTGGTCGCTCGCGGCGCGGTGTTCGCAGGGGACGAGCTCGCGGAGCTGGTCGTGCACCTGATGGCGCAGAGTGAACAGCGGACGCTGATGAACCGGCTGCTCGATGCCCTGCATCGGCTGGAGGGCGGCTTCGCGTTGGCCTTGCTGACCGCCGACCTGCTGGTGCTGGCTCGCGACCCGTGCGGTTTTCGCCCGCTGTGCCTGGGTCGGCGTGGTGCGGGGTGGGTTGCGGCGTCCGAAGCCGGCGTGCTCCGGGCTAGCGGGGTGACCTACGAACGGGAGGTCGGCGCCGGGGAGGTCGTCGTGCTGGAGGGCGCCAGCGCTGAGAGCCTGCACCCGTTTGCGCGCTCCGCGCCCCGACCGTGCGCAGCCGAGTGGCTGGGAGCTACTGGCGGTGATGCCCGTGTGTTCGGTGTCGACGTTCTTGGCCTCCGGGAGCAGGTCGGCGCAGCGCTGGCGCTGACCTTTCCAGCCCGCTGTGACGCGGTCGTTCCACTGCCGGGGAGCGAGGCGCTTGGGGCGGGGTTTGCGGCGACGTTGGGCGCTCGTTTCCTCCCGGCGCTGGTGGTGGGGGGTGGGCAGGTGCGGGCCAGCGGGTCGGTGCGAGGACTGCGGTGCGCGCTGTTGGTCAACCTGCTGGCGACCGGCGAACGGACCCGCCGCGCGGTCGCCGCGCTGCGCATGGCAGGCGCGTCGGAGGTGCATGTCCGGCTGGGGGCGATGCCGCTCGGTGGAGCCTGCCTGTACGGTGTCGCTGCGCCTGTGGAGGAGAACCTGCTCGCTCGGCGTTTTGAGATCCCGCGGATGCGAAGCTGGCTCGACGCCGACAGCCTCGCCCATCTGGAGCGCGCCGCGCTCCTCACGGCGATGGGCCGGTCCAGCGGCGACTGTTGCGATGGATGTTTTTCGGGTGATTATCCGGTGGTTCCACTCGATCCGCAGGTGCCGCTCTTCCCCAAGGGCGCGTCGGTCTGATACGCTGCCCCGCTGGAGTCTTGAATGCCTCGTATCATTGGGATCGACCTCGGGACCACCAACACTGCCGTCGCGGTGATGGAGGCCGGTCGGCCGCGCGTCATCGAAGACGAGCGCGGGTACAAGGTCTTGCCGTCCGTGATCTCCGCCAAGGGGGAGGGCAAGTTTGTCGTCGGGCAGGCCGCGCACAACTTGATCCTGACCCGCCCCGACCGGACGGTGTACGCCACGAAGCGCCTGATCGGCCGCCGGTACGACAGCGTAGAGGTTCAGGAGGCCATCCGGCGCGTGAATTACAAGGTCCGCCCTGCGCCCGATGGCGGCGTGGAGATGCAAGTGGGCGACCAGTGGATGTCGCCCACCGAGGTCGCTGCGGTCGTCCTTCAGGTGGCCAAGACCATCGCCGAAAAGGCGCTGGGCGAGCGGATCGAGGAGGCCGTGATCTCGGTCCCCGCGTACTTCAACCATGCGCAGCGGAAGGCGACCATCGAGGCCGCCGAGATGGCTGGGCTTCGGTGCGACCGCCTGCTGCACGAGCCGACCGCGGCCGCGTTGGCTTTCGGACACCGCAAGAACATCGATCGGACCATCTTGATCTTCGACCTCGGCGGAGGCACCTTCGACGTCAGCGTACTTCGCTTGTCATCAGGGATCTACGAGACCCTGTCCACCTTGGGCGACAGCTATCTGGGCGGCGAGGATGTCGACTCTCGCGTCGTGGACTTCATAGTCGGCATGTTCCGCGACCGCTCGGGTGTGGACCTGACGAACGACCGCAACGCCGTACAGCGCATCCGAGACGCCGCAGAGCGTGCCAAGTGTGAGCTCTCGTTCGCAGACCGGGCCACCATCGTCATCCCCCACGTCACGCCGCAACACAGCATTGACTTCGTGCTGACGCGGTCAAAGCTGGAGGAGATCACCGCCGACCTGATCAGCCGCTGCATCGACGTCACGCGCCGGGCGGTGATCGAGGGGGGCTTGAAGCTCGCCGAGGTCGACGAAGTCATTCTGGTCGGCGGCCAGACACGCATGCCTCGCCTGCGGGAAGCGGTGACCGAGCTGCTCGGCCGCGAGCCTTCGCGGACCGTCCATCCCGAAGAGGCGGTGGCGATCGGCGCCGCAGTGCATGCGGCGAACCTGGCCGACGGCGATCAGTCCAGGACGGTCTTGCTCGACGTGACGCCGTTCGACCTTGGCCTGGATGGCGCGGGGGGCTTGTTCGTCCCGGTGGTGCATCGCAACAGTCGCGTCCCGTCGAGCGAGACGCGCACCTTCGCCACGGCGAACGACAATCAGGAGTCCGTCCGCGTCACCGTCCGGCAGGGGGAGAGTCGAAACAGCACCGAGAACGAGTTCCTGGGGGAGTTCGTCCTTGACGGCCTTACGCCTGCGCCCCGGATGCAGACCAAGGTGGACGTGAACTTTCGAGTGGACGGCAACGGGATGCTCCACGTCTCCGCGGTGGAGAAGGGTTCAGGCGAGCGGAAGAACATCACCATCCGCAACTACGCCGAGCACGCTGCCACGCCGCACATGCCTACTCCCGCCGAAGTGAAGGCCGAGGATGAGCGCGCTCGGCGCGCGGTCGCCCAGAGCCTGGCGCCCGTCGGCCCTGCAAAGAAGGTGGGCTTGTTCGAGGGCATCCTCGGGGCGTTCCGCAAGGCGCCGGCCGAGCCGAAGAAGCCTGCTCCGCCTTCTCCGCCGGCCCGCTCAGCGGCTCCCGGGGCTGTCACTGCTGCGCCTGCCGATGCTGCTTCTGTCGCTGCTGCTGCTGCTCTCGCTGCTGCTGCTCTCGCTGCTGCTGCTCTCGCTGCGCCAGCCACCGCTGCGGCTGGAGCCACGGATGGGCTAGCAACACCGCCGGTTCCGCCACCTGCCGCGCTCCCCGACCGGGTGGAGCCGACCCCGGTGACGCCCGAGCTGGATGAGGCGAGCGAACCTCTAGCGTACGAGTCCGGCATCCTGATGGAGGAAGACTCCGCTTCGCCGCCGGTGGATCCCGACGAGCTCTTCGCGCTCGAAGGAGACGACGGGATCCCCTTCAACCTCGGCGGCGACGACGCGGTGCCCGCTGAGTCCATCGCTGAGCCCATCGCTGAGTCCATCGCTGAGCCCATCGCTGAGCCCATCTCTGAGTCCATCGCTGAGGCCATCGCTGAGCCCATCGACGGGCCCATCGACGATCAGTCCTCCGGGGGCGAGGCCGAAGAAGCTGTGGATGACGCGCCTACCCCGAATGGGGACGACACCGCCGTGACACGTCGCGGCTGGGCGTGGTCAGACCCCGAGAGTCCCAGCCCGAGGAGGACAAAGCCGGTTGATCTGGGACCAGACCCGTTCTCGAGCCCCGCCGCGGAGCCTGCGCCTACCGGGCGTAGGCCGGCCCGGGTTCGGCTGCGGTATCCGGACGCCAGCCGGCTTGGGGAGGAGTATCGAGAGAACCTTCGGAAAGGCGGCACGTTCATCAAGACCCCCAAGCCGCTGCTGGTGGGCCGGGAGTGTGTCTGTGAGGTGTCAGCGCCGGGCTTGGATGAGCCGCTGCTCTTCCCAGCGGTGGTGACGTTCGTCGT
>SHYV01000081.1 GCA_009692605.1 Myxococcales bacterium | reverse complement strand
TCGCCTCCCACGGAGGGAAGGGTGTCCCAGTCAACCAACAGGATGTGCAGCTTCAACTGCCCTTCGCGACAGCGGAGAACGCCGCGGACTCGTCCGCAGCGACCACGAACAGCACGGGCGCTGGCTTGCCGGCGATCCCGAGGCGCGCGCGCACCTCCCGACCCTGCTCCCGACGCTGTCCGCTGCGCTGCTTGATGGGACCTACCGACCCGGAGACATCCGGCGAGTGTGGATCCCGAAGGCGAACGGCGGACAACGAGGACTCGGGATCCCTAACGTGGTCGATCGGATGGTACAGGAGGCAACCAGGGCGGTTCTCGAACCCCTCTGGGAGCCCACGTTTCACCCGTCCAGCCACGGTTTCAGGCCCAATCGGAGCTGCCACACGGCGATCACGGAGGCCCGGCAGCACATCGAAGAGGGGTACGAGTGGGTGGTGGACATGGACGTCGAGAAGTTCTTCGACAAGGTCCATCACCAGCGGCTGATGGCGCGCGTTTCGACGCGCATCAACGACCGCCGCCTGCTTGTCCTGATCGGTGCGATGCTCAAGGCTGCGGTGGTGCTGCCAGATGGCGTGCATGTGACGACGGAAGAAGGGGTACCGCAAGGTGGCCCACTTTCTCCGCTGCTCGCAAACATCGTGCTGGACGAGCTCGACCAAGAGCTTGCGCGGCGCGGGCACCGATTTGTGCGCTACGCGGACGACTGCAACATCTACGTCCGTACGGAGCGCGCGGGGCAGCGGGTGATGGAGAGCGTCTCTGGGTTCATTTCCAAGCGGCTTCGCTTGAAGGTGAACGCGGAGAAGAGCGCTGTCTCTCGGACTGGAGAACGACACTTTCTTGGCTTTCGAGTCTTGGTATCTGCGACAGGGAAGACGAAAGTGCTCCTATCGACCCGCTCGAAAGAGCGGATCAAGGCATCCATTCGTGAAAGAACGCCGCGAAACTGGGGATGCACGCTCAAGGCGTGTATACTCAAGATCAACGCCTACCTTCGAGGCTGGATGGGTTTCTTCGGCATCTGCGACGGGGAAGTAGGAACAATGCAGGCACTCGACGCACACATTCGCCGGCGCCTCCGTGCCATCCTGCTCGTGCAGTGGAAAGGGGGTCCGCCGGCGGGTGAGTGCGGCGGCGAGCCCGCGCTGCTCGTCCTCTGGGAGCGCCTCGTCGGCGACCTGCTCGACCGCACCGCGAAGTTCCCGAAGGCGGTGCGCTTCACCTTCGCCGCCCGCATCGACGGGATCGCGCTCGACTTCCTGGAGCGGATCGCCGAGGCGCGCGTGTCCGCCAGCGGGTAGGCGGAGGGCCCAGGTGCGTCCAGAGCGGGAAATCCAAGCCGGTCGAGGAGCCGAAGGGCCGGATTCGGAGGCCGCCGGGCTTGCGGACAGGGTACCGAAGGCTGTACGCTGCCGAAGTGTGCTTACCGCCGGGCCGCCTCATCCCATTTCTCCTCGTTCCTGCGGGTTCTTCAAGCGCGGGAGTGGAACACCCCATTGGGGGTGCCGGCCGAGGTCGGGCCATTCCCCTTATGAACGGCCTGGCCTGGCCCGTGACGAGGTTTCCAGGGCAGCGGCATCGGAGCGTCGACGCAGCGGATCGCCTGGGGCTACATTTCCAGCCTGCTCCGCCAGTATTCTGGCCGACGCCGGACATGGGCGACGGCGAGATTAACGGCGCGCGCGTGCACGACGACGTAGAACAGGCAGAACGGGTAGCGCCGCAGCGCCCACTTACGGACGGACCGGCGGGCCATCGGGGGCCAGACCGGCGCTGCCTCCGGCGTCTCCGCGATCAGCGTGACGGTGGCGGCTAAGGTGGTGTCAAACCTTAGCGCAGCCTGCTCGCTCCGCTCAAGGTACCAAGCCCGTTCCCCCAGTAGCTCCGCGCGGGCCTCGGGGTGGAACTCAACGGCGAGCAGTTAAGACGCCCGCCCCCATCTCCGCGAGCACCTGATCGGCGGGCAAGGTCGCCACGGTCCCAGCCTCGACGCCGTCCAGGCGCGCGTCCAACTCGGCCGCCCACGAGCCCTCCCAAGCCTCGCCGTCGAGGGCATCCCCCCGGTCGCCGTCGTGGAGGCTGTCGAGCAGTTCCACGAGCAAGCGCTCCCGCTCGCGGTAGGGGAGGGCCAGAACCTTTCGGGCGAGCGGGGACGCGGTCATGCCCGCATCATAGCCGCGTGCGACGCGCTCGTCCCGGCGGCAGCGAAGTAGGCGGCGAATTAACGGCTTCGAATGGTGAATTCCGGTTACGAGGGCGTATGGAACAAGTGGGACAGTTTCGTTTTGCGTAACCGAAGTGATCCCCGTTGAACGCCGAACGCGAGGTTTCAAGGGGAGGATCCTGAGCGAGGGCGACGCCCGGTGAGGCGTGTCGGTGGCAGCCGTGGCGCCGGCCGCCCGTCGCGGACGTAGCGGACGTAACGGACGTAGCGGATCAGACCAGCACAATGTCCGCGTGGGTTCCGGCTGCGGCCACGAGCACGGCAAGATCGCCCGGGTCCGAGGTGAGGATGACGTCCCCGTCCACGGCGAGGAGCGCAATCGCTGCATCGATCACGTCGACCTCGCCAGCGAGGCCCAGAAGTTCGCCGGCCCGTCGCCCAAGCGCGTCATCCAGCGCGCGGACCTCCACACCGCGCAGGAGTCTCGCAAGGTTCGCCTGACGCCCGGCCCCGCCACGCCACACCTGTCCCACCACCCCGCCGTGGGTAAGGGGCGCCCGGCCGGCGAGCAGTTCCCGCTTCAGCAACGCCACAACGCTGCGATCCGACCTCTCGACTGCGACGAGCGCGCCGGCGTCCAGAACCAGACTCACCGGTGGGCTCCGAACCGCCTCGTCGCCGCCGGACCGCGAACGGGTATGGCGGATTCGCTGGCCCGCCGCGCTGCAAGCCGCATCTCGTCGCCGGTGATCTCACCGTGTTCCGCCTCATAGGTGCTTATGAAGCTGGCGAGCGCGGCCAGCCGTGCGTCGTGACTGAGCTTGAGGCGCAGCGCTTCGTTTACCCATGCGCTCACGCTGCCGGCTTCGCCGCCGGACACGGCAGCTTCAGCCGCCTGCAGGAGCTCGGCATCCACGGAGGCGGAGAGTCGGCGTTTCGCGTTCATACGTTTAGCTTACTCGCGTATGCGGATCGTGGCAACCCTGCCGTCGCCGCTCGTGGCGCTTCGTTACGGGAGCGGCGACACCAGTCGACCGGCGCCAGCCCCGATAAGGCCGGTTGCGAGAGCCATGGGCGCTCGAGCAGGTGCATGGCCCGGCTCACGGCCGACTTCGCAGGGGTTTCATTCAAGTGGGAGAGTTTCCTATTGCGTAATCGAAACGATCCCGGAGAAGCGGAGAACGCGAGGTTTCAAGGCCAGAATCCACAGCGAGGGCGACGGCGTGTGACGGGCGGTCCCGCCATCGCGCGGCGCTCGCCTCCGGTCGATCACCGACGCGCGCCGAGCAGGGCACCGGGGGTCGCCGCGGGGTAAAGCAGCCCGTGCCCTCCAACTCGCTCCTTCGCTGGCAAGCCGGCGCGCGTTCGCAGCTCGACGAGATCGTGAGCGCGCACGCCGCGGTCGCTGCGTCCACGCCGGGCGGTCACGCGGCGACGGAGCAGGTCATCCAGGCCTACGCGATGCTGCTCTCGTCGCACTTCCAGAGGTTCTGCCGAGATCTCCACTCGGAGGCCATCGAGCACGTCTGCGCCGAGGTGCCGACGGTGTGGGTGCAGTGGATGCTGCGCGCCCGCCTGATCGAGGGGCGAAAGCTCGACACGGGCAACCCAAACCCGGGCAATATCGGCTCGGACTTCAAACGGTTCGGGCTGGAGCTTTGGCCGAGCATGGTCGCCCTGAATGCCCATACGGCAGGGCAGAAGCTGCTCTTGGAGCAACTCAACCGCTGGCGGAATGCCATCGCGCACCAGGACTTCACCTCACCGACCGATCTCGACCTCGGTGCCGGCCGGGTCGATCTCCGCCTCGCGGACGTGGACGCCTGGCGTGCAGCCTGCGCTCAACTCGCGGCCACGATGGATGCGGCGGTCGGTGCGTGGCTCGCGGGCCTTGCCGGTCGGCCACCGTGGTAGTACCGTAGAGGAGATGCCCATGACCGCCCACGACCTTCGACCCGGCGACCTCGTCACCTTCCCGTTCGGGGCGATGACGATCCACGCGCGCGTGATCGAGGACCGCGGCCACCTCGGCATTCGAGGCCGCCAGATCGTGCGGATCGAGGTGATCGAGAAGGACGCGGAGGAACCTTGGCGCTTCGAGGTGCCCGCCGAGGAAGTCGTGCTTGAGGGGACTTCGGCGAAGTAGGCCACGGCCGATAGAACGGCTCGTTCTTGGCGGAGTTCAGGGCAGGTTGGGGCCGAGGGTTATAGGCGTGTAGATAAAGTGGGAGAGTTTCTTTTTGCGTAACGGAGACGATCCCTTCGGTGACCAGAACGCGGGGTTTAAAGAGGAAAATAAACACGGATGCCGATCGCGGATGACTCGCGGTGCGGAGCACGGCTCGACCCTCAGCAGCGCGCCCGCATCCGCCGGAGGCGGCGACGAGAGTACGCAGTACCTCAAGCGTGCCGCGCCCGCCGAGCCTGATCTCACACTACTCGCGGATCACGGGAAGAGTCGGGTCAGGGATCCGTTCAGGCCCGTTCCGAGGTATCGGCTCCAGACGTGCAGTCTGGGTCAGGCCTCGACGAGCCCGTCCCCATGTTGTCCGTCCCGTCGTTGCACTACGTCGCGCTGTACCCAGCCTCCGCAGAGCCTCCGCGCAGTCGGGGTCAGCCGCATCGGTCCAGCGGTCGTCGCGTCAAGGACGGCTTGCGTCTGCTCAGGGTTCCGTTCTGGCCAGGCGGAAGCTGACCGTATATGCTCCCTCCCAAGGCTGGTAGCTTTCGCGCGGTGACACGCTCGCCGCGATCGCATTCGACGCAAAGTTTCCGCCCCGCAAGCCTCGATGCGTGCCGGAGGTCGGCCCGACGGGGTCCGTGGCGCCCCCGGCCGGGTAGTCCGCATACCAGTCCTGCACCCACTCAAAGTCGTTGCCGCTCATGTCGTAGGTCCCGCACCCGTTCGGCGCCAGCAAGGCGACCATGTGCGTGCTGTAATTGTCTTCGTTGTCCAGCGTCCAGGCGACGTCGTCCGGATCATCCGAGCCGGCGTACGCCATGTCAGTGCCACACCGGGCCGCGCCTTCCCACTCCGCCTCGGTCGGCAGCCGGTACCCGGTGCAGTCGTACGGTCCGAGCGACACATCGCACTCCACCTCGTCGCCACTCCCCATGCACGCGTAGCACTCCTCGAGGCCCGCCTCCAGCGACATGCCGTTCGCGAACGCCGCCGCTTCAAACCAGTCGACATACTCGACTGGGCAGTCGTCCGGCCCGGAGCCGTCGCAGTCCGTGAAGCGGGAGGGATTGTACCCCATCACCGCCTCGAACTGCGCCTGCGTGACCTCTGTTACTCCGAGCAGGTAGGCGTGGGTCAGCGTGATGGTGTGGACGCCGTAGATAGTGCCGTCGTCCGGCTGCCCGGGGGTGTCACCCATGTCGAAGGTGCTGGCCGGGACCTCCACGAACGGCATGTCAGGTGCGGCGCCGCTGTCCGTGGCGCTGTCGCCGCTGGAGTCCGTGTGGACGTCAGAATCCGGCACGTCGCCGGAGTCGGCCTCCGCGCCCGAATCCGTGTGGGCTCCTGAATCCCAGACGGTGTCCGAATCCGTGTTCGTGCTCTCCACGCTGTCCAACGGCGTGTCTGCGTTCTTGGAGGTGCAGCCGACAGCCGTCAGGGCCAACGTGGCAACCGTCGCGGGCCAGCCCGTCAGCCAGCGCCGAGGCATCCACATCACGGTGGCCACAGTGCCGGCTGGTTGCCCGCCACGTAGCCCCCGGTCGGCGAGCTGCCCTTCGCGATCATGAGCTTGCCGCTGCTCACCCAGAGGCAGCAGATCTTTGTGCTGTCTGTGCCGACGTCTCGGCTCTCGAGCACGATGCAGCCGGGGTCTCCGGGGGTGGTGTCATCCGCGATGGTGATCCGGCCGCGGGCGGCCGCCTGCACCCCTACGAGAACCTGCGCATCTCCACCGCTGTAGGCCACCGTCGCGTAGGGGGTGCCTGACTTGTTGATGGAGAAGGTTCCGTCGTGGTCGATCTGGTACATCACCGTGCCCGCGTAGTCCACAATGGTGAACGTCGGTGTCGCCCCTGCCAGCACGAACACGACATCCGAGGCCGCGCGCAACTGGAGGTGATGGTCGGTCGAGCCGTTGTTCCCCGTCCGCAAGTGCACCTCGCCGGCGCTCGAATCGTAGGCGATCACCAGCTTCTCCGCGCCGTTCTTCTTGAGCGACAGTACGTCCACGCTGCCGCTGGTCGTGTTCTCAAGGGTGACCGTGTCGCTGTCCTGCCAAGGGCCGTGGAGCGTCACCGTGCCGTCCTCGTGTACGGCGAACAGCTCGACGTACGTGCTCCACTTTCGTACCTGGAATTGCTTCCCGGCGTTGGCGGTCCCCGTGCTGTTGATCCAGCCGATGATGTTCGATGCGCTGACTTTGCTGAGCATGTTTTCTCCCGTCTACGCGTGCTGGTCGCAGACCTTGGTGCCGCTGTCGGTGGTGGTGGGCTCGGCGGTGTTGATCCAGAGGTAGCCATCGCTCCCCAGCCACAAGTAGTTCAGGTTGTCGCCGGTGTCGCCGCTCTGGAGCACGAGCGTACCCGGGGTTCCCGCTGTGGTATCGGCCTTCAAGACGAGCTTGCCGCCGTGTGCCGCCGAGGAGTGGTTTCCGATCACGAGCTGGGTGTCAGAGCCGGTCAGCGCGTGGATCACCATCGCGGAGGTGCCGGTGGCGCTGTCGAGGAACAGCTCACCGTCCTTGTTGAGCTCCGCGCGCATCGCGCCGGAGCTGTTCCGGACCGTGAACGCCAGCGTCCCGCTGTCGTTGTCCGAGTCCAGGATGGCTCGCATGCTCCCTCCCGAGATCATCACGAGGTCACCGAGGTTCGGCGCACCGATGTTGATCGCGGAGCTAGCCGAGGTCAGGGCGTCAATCACAAGCTTCCCTGTACCCGCCATCTCGACGATGAGGATGGTGCCGTCCCCCGATGTCGTGTTGTTGAAAACCAGGGTCCCGCTCCGCTTGATCGTCCCAACAACCTGCACGACGGCGATCTCGTCGACCTCGAAAATCATCACGTCCGAGGGGTACTGCAGGTGCTTGACCTGGAACCAGTCCGGCGACGGAGAGTGGTCGGACGTCGCGTCCTTGTTGATCCCCACGATCAGGCTCGAATCCGTCGTCAATATGAGATCAGACATTCACGCTCCTCAGCTCTGAGTGCCGACAATGGTGCCGGCGGCGGTGGGATCGGTGCCGATGCGGAGCTTGAGGGTAGTGTCCACCCAGAGAAAGCTCGCCGCCACCGCGCCGCCGGGGTACAATTCCACCACGCCGGCGTATCTCGTGCCCGACTCAAGGCGACGGTACGCCTGGATCATGCCGCGCTTCCCGGCGTTCTGGCCGACCGTCAGCGTTGTGGTGGGGCTCGCCCAAGCGGCCTGGACCTGGGCGCTCGCGCCGGAGTCATACCAGGTCATCTTCACGTCCTCGCGGACCGTGAAGAGGTCGGACCCCAGGCCATTCTGGACGCGGAACGACGCCGTCTCGTCGCTGTCGGTGTCCAGGAAGATGTTGAGCTGGTCGCCCGTCACTTCGAACACCAGTTGGTCGGTGCCGGTGGTCTTGACCTGTACGTCGTAGGAACCCATCGCGGCCACCACGACCTGCAAGCGATCACTGCCGCCGCTGCGGAGGTGGAGCATCTCCGTCGCGCTCACGTTGTTCGCGTTGGTCGCCGGCGGACCGGGCCAGATCATGTCGCCGTACGTCGTGACCGTGCCGTCCTCATCGACCTGGAAGATCGTCGTCGTGTACGGGCTCTGCCACTTCCGGAGGCGGAAGTAGTAGCCGCCGGAGCTGCCCGACCCGTCGTTCACCTGGAACATGACGTTGCTAGCGTCCTGCAGGATCAGGTCGCTCATTTCGCCTCCTCGACGCGACGCCGGCCGACGATGACCCCCGCCGCAATGTCGATACGGGCCTCCCCGACGAGGCCCGCACGCAGCGACTCGACCTGCAGGATGTGGTTTCGTTTCTCTTCCAGAAGCTGCACGCGGGCTTGTGCAGCCTCCAAGCGCGCAGCGGCGAGCTCCAACTGCGCGACGACCTCCTGGAGCATCGCGCGGGCCTCGGGCGACAGCTCGACCTTTACTGGCTCGCCGATTAAGGTGCTTTGAGGGCTGGACATGCCTTTTCGTTTAGCACATGCTCGCCGCGTCGCCGAGCGAAAATGTTGTGACGCCGCAAATTCCTCTCCGGGGCTACGGGACCCGGGACTCGCAAACCGGTGGAACCGCTTCGCCGACGCGCGCCCAACGCTCCCGTGGCCGAGCCAGTGGATTGTGGAACGCGGTGTTGTCCAGGCCTTACCTGCCTACTCGCCGCTCCCCCACCACCAGCCCCGCCCGCAGGACGTATTCCCACGCCCCCGCCGTCGTCCGCAGCCCGAGTCGCTCTTTCATCGCCTGCAACCTGCGGTACAGCCCCGGGTCCACCCGCGCGCATACGTCCTTCCGGTTCGCCGCCGCCGCGTCGTAGGTGAGCGGGTTCCCGACGGCCTCGATCAGCCACGTCGGCACCCCGGCGCTCGCCGCAGGGGCCATCTCCAAACGCGCGACGATCGCCGCAAGCAGCGCCGTCGGCACCTCCTGCGTCCCCGGAGGCGCGTCGCGCCGAGGCAGCGCGGCAACGCGCGGCCTGACCCGCTCGGACGCGCCGCCCGGGTCCTCCACCACCGGCACGACCTCGGACTGGGACACCGTGCCGGTCGTGACTGCATCCCATTCGACCGGCCCCGCCGCCCAGAGCGTCCCCGCCCCGCGGCGCTCCGCCGCATCGGCCTCGGCGCGCGCGCGGACGGGATCAAGCACCGTCCCAGCCCGGGATGTGGACGGCGGACGCAGCGGCGGCGGCCAGCGGCGGCAGCGTGGTGTCAGGGCGGATGCGCGCCCACGCCGCCCCGGCCAGCGATTCGACACCCTGGATGAACTCGCGCGTGGGGCCGCGCCGAGGCAGCGTCCAAACGGACTGCCCGCGGTTCAGCGCCTCCCGGACCTCGTCGGTGCGCGGGAGCGGGCCAGGGAGGTAGGAGCCTCCGACATGGTTCGAAGCATCGTGGATCGTCGTCGCATCGCGCTCCCACTCCTTGTTCGGGACGGTCTCGATGCGGACGAGCACCACGTCGGTGTTCGCGGGCGTGGCGCGCAGCATCCGGATCAGGTTCGCCGAGGCGTCGTCGCCGTCGGTCGGAGCGACGAGCAGGACGCCGGGCAGGCAGCCGCCCTTCTTGACCGGCGGGGTGTCCACGATGATCGCGTCGAACTTCCCGAAGCGGCCCGGCCCGGAGCGGTAGAGGACGTCCACGGCGTGCGCTCCAGCGAGACCGACGACGGTGACGCTCCCGGAGCCGCGCTGCACGCGGGCGACATCCGGGTCCGACTCCGAGATGCCCAGCCGCCGGCGGGCGTCGAGTTGGTCGTCCGTGACCAGGTAGAGCACGTCCAGCCCGGCGAACGCGAGCCGCTCGGCGATGCTGGCGGAGATGCACGTCTTCCAGACGCCGCCCTTCCACGAGGAGACGACGGTGGTGGGGAGCCGCGGGACGGCCGTGTCGCTCGCGGCCTCGGCCGGGATGGGCAAGGTTTCGATGGCGCGGGGCGGGGCGAGGGGCGGACGAGTCGGCGATGTGCCGAGCCGGTTCATATGACGGTCATTGGGGTTCGACATGGTGATCCTGTGGGAGGGAAGCGGGTTTTCGGGAGAGTCATGGGTCGATTATATGGAGGCCATATGATCAGGATTCAGGCGGCTTTTTCGCGGGGCGGAGGGGAAGCGTGGTTGGCCGGGGTCTCCGGCGCGCGGGTCTCGGAGGGAGCGTCGGCAGCGCTCGCCGCGCGCAGGAGCACCTCGGCGACGCGGCGGCGAGCGTCGGCCGCGCCTGCGCCGGGGACGAACACCACGCGGACGACGAGCCGCGCGCTACGCGACATGGGCCACCTCCTCCTCCGGGTCCTCCGGCGGTGCGCGCCAGAGGTCCTCAGCCCCGAGTTCCGAGAACGGCGCGTTGGCGAGCAGCCGTCGGCGAACCTTTGGCGACAACGCGCGCCGCCCCGCGAGGAGCTGCGAGAAGTACGAGCGGGATACGCCGAGCTTCTCCGCTCCCTCTGTGAGCGTCATGTTGCGACGACCGAGCAGCGCGCGGACGCGGTTTCCGCGGAGGAGGTAGGAGCAGAGAGGACATAGAGGACGCGGGGTGGAGTTCATGTTTCCATGATTACACGCCGTGTCCCTATAGTCCACAACACTCGGCCCGCCCTTTAGGGAGTTGTGTACTTTCTGAAGAATTCGGGCTATGGTAGCGGCATGCCCACCCGATCCCCGACCGAGCTGATCCTCAAGAACGCGCCGCCCGGCGCCCAACCCGTCGGCTTCGCCGCCGTCACCTGGGACGCGCGTCCCTCCTTCGGCCCCTACCTGCGCGGGCTGCGCGACGCCGCTCGGCTCTCGCTGCGCGCCGCCTCCGAGGAGATGAACGTGTCGTTCAGCTACCTCGCGAAGCTGGAGACCGGCGAGCGGCCCACGCCGCCCACGCTCAAGGTGCTTGAGCGGATCGCGAAGTTCTACGGCCGGGATCTCCGCGAGATCATGCACGAGGCCGGCTTCCGGTTCGAGACCCCCGCCGACATCGCATCGATGGAAGAGAGCATCGACGCTCGCTTCCTTCGGCTGGTCACCCATCCGGCATTGCGCCCGATGCGGATGGACGCCATCGTGCTGGAGCTGATCCCGCCCCTCGTCAAACGCCAGTGGATCGAGTTCGCCCGCAAGCTGGAGACGCACCTCATGGGGTCCCCGGAGGAGGTCGAGGCCATCCTGAGCCGGAAGCCAGACGGGACCGCCCCACGGAAGGTGGACGATCCTCAAGATCCCGCCCCGACGAAGCCCCAACCCAAGACCAAAGGAGCAAAGCGATGAAGTGCGTCATCTACTGCCGCGTCAGCACCGACCGCCAGCGCGAGGCCGGCACCATCGAGTCCCAGCGCGAGCTGCTGATCCAGACGGCGAGGACCAACGACTGGACGGTCGTCTCCATCGAGGAGGACGACGGGTTCAGCGGCACCGTGCCCGCCTGGGAGCGGCCGGGCATGAGCCGCGCGCTGCGGCTCATCGAGAGCCGCGCCGTGGACTACCTGCTCGTTGTCGACCTCGACCGCACCTCGCGTGCCGAGGACCCGTTCGAGCGCGCCATCGTGCGGAAGGCGCTGCGGGATCACGGCGTCCTCCTGGCCACGCCCAAGGGCATCCTCCGCGACGTCACGCCCGAGGAGAAGCTGACGCAGGACATGCTCTCGTCGGTGGCATCTTACGAGCGCTCGAAGACCCGAGAGCGCACCGTGCGGGGCCGCAAAGACGCGGTGCTGCGGAAGGGCGGTCGCCCGCTCACCCAGACGCCCCTCGGCTTGCAGTGGTCGCCGGAGAAGCACGGGTACATCGCCGCGCCTGTCGAAGCTGCCGTGGTCCGCGAGATCTTCCGGCTGGCAGCGGAGGGGCTGGGGCCGCTCCAGATCGAGCGCGACCTGATGCGTCGCAACATGCCGTCGGGGCGCATGCAGCGCTATCGCCCGCGGGGGACGCCCAAAGGCACGGCCAAGGAGCTCCGCACGAAGTTCATCGTGCGGGGGTCGATCCGGGACATCCTCGCCAACCCGGTGTTCTGCTCGGGCCACTGGGCGCCGAACCCGGGGTGGGACGCCAACTTCACGGTGTCGGTCGAGCCGATCGTCACACGCGCCGAATGGGACGCGGCGAACGTCGCGCTTCGGGCCCGTCCACGTCCCCCGGCGCGCCCCCTCAAGTATGACTACCTCCTGCGCGCGGTGGCGTACTGCTCGCATTGCACCCAAAAGCTCCGGGGGCAGACGACCGTGGACGGTGTCGCCCGCTACCGCTGCGAATTCGCAAACCGCGACCAGGTAAACTGCGAGCGCTGCACGGGGCGAAAGAGCATCCGCGCCGACGAGCTGGAGCCGCTGGTCTGGCGGTACGTCAAGCAGCTCATCACCGAGCCCGGCTACTTCCGTGCCGAGGTCGAGCGGGCGGTGGACGCCGACGCGAAGAAGAACGCGGTCGGGGCCGACGTCGCGCGCACCCTCCGCGCTGACTTGGAGCGGCTCGCCTTGGAGCGCGGCAGGATCCAGGCGGCGTTTCGGAAGGGGCTCTACACGGAGGACGAGCTGGCGACCGAGCTGGAGACCATCGAGCGGGAGCGCGCCCCGCTCCTGAACCGGCTCGAACTCTCCCAAACGGACGAGCGCAATCATGGCGCGCGCTCCGCGCGGCTCGCTGCGGTGGACAAGCGGCTCGCGTCCATGCGCGGCGCGGTCGAGACGGTGGACCGCGACCAGCAGCGCGCCATCATCGCCGAGCTGATCCAGCGAGTCACCGTGGACACCGAGACGCGCGAGGTCGAGATCCGGGTGCTTGTGGGAGACGCGCCCGCAACAGATGAGGACCGCTCGCCGGGAACGAGGGGCGGTGACGGCGGGGCCGGCCCCGCGCCGCACAGATCGAAGGGCGGGCGGCGGAAGGGCGGCGCGGCCGCACTTCGTTACGGTAGCGAAGTCTCTGGTGGGAGAACTACACCCCCATTCGCCTCGCCGCCGTCCACCGCACCCATTGTCGGTCGTCATCTCAAGGCGCTACCCTCCCGACCTCCTGCCCGAACGCCTGACTTGCGGGGACCCTCGGCGTGCCGATGGCGACCGTTCAGGTCGCCGAGACGGTGCTGCTCGCTGACGACGACCGGCGACACCGCCCCGATGATGGCCGCGTTGCTCGTGCTTGCGTCGGGGTGGTTCACGCATCGTCGCCCAGGACTACCTCCGAAACAAGAACGTCAGCGCCTTGGGCAGCCTCTTCCTCCAATGTCGCTCATGGTGCCCGCCGCGCTTGTCCGGCCGCCACATCAGGTCGATGCCGCGCGAGGTGAGCATCGAGGCCATCGCAGTAGCGTGGAGCTGCATCGCCGCGCTCTCCCGTCCGCCCACGTCCATGTACAGTCGCGCGGTCTTGGGGATCGGCCGGGAGCAAACCTCGGTGACGATGGCTGGCTGCGCCAACCAAATCGACGGCGACATGCACATTGCGCCGTGAAACACCTCCGGGTAGCGGATCAGCGCCGCCAATGAGGCGAGTCCGCCCATCGACGAGCCGCCGATCACGCAGCCCGGCTCCACCGGGCATCGCGTTGCGATCCCGGGCAATACGTCCTCCACGATGCAGCGCAGCAGCGGGTCTAGCCCTTGCCAGAGCTCGTGGATGCGCGCTTCGCCGCCGTTGTCCACCCCCACGATGATCGGGCGGCGCACGGTGGACGGTAGCCGCTCGGCTGCGCGGTCGGCGTGCCAACCTCCTGCATAGCTTGACTCATCGTCGAAGATGTTCTGGCCGTCGAACAGGATCAGAACGGGCGCCCGCGCCTCGATCCCGGTGGGGACGTACACACGAACACGACGTTCGCCGTTGAACGGGACGGTGAACACGGGGTACACGGGCGAGCATAAGCTGGAGCTGCCCTGTGGACCTTGGTCTAGCCCGCACGATGGATGTTCGTGGTGTCCCGGTGCCGACGATGCTGTACGGAACGGCGTGGAAGGAGGCGCAGACAGAGCGTCTGGTCGCGGAGGCCCTCTGCGCCGGGTTCGCTGGGATCGATACGGCAAACCAGCGTAAGCACTACTGCGAGGAGGACGTCGGCCGGGCCCTGCGTGCCCATCGCGCCCCTGGCGCCAGCGGCTCTGACCCGTGTGCGCTCGAGCAGGTCGCCCGACCCTTCCTCCAGACGAAATTCACCTACCGCCGGGGGCAAGACGAGCGGCTGCCGTACGACCCGGACGCCCCGCTCGGCGTGCAGGTCCGCCAGTCGTTCAGCAGTTCGCTCGCGCATCTGGGCGTCGACCGGATCGACTCCTACCTGCTGCACGGGCCGGAGGCCGACCGCGGGCTCTCCGTGGGCGACATCGAGGTTTGGCGGACCATGGAGTCTCTCCACGACGCAGGCCTCGTGCGGCTGATCGGGGTCAGCAACATCCGGGCGGACCAGCTGGGCGAGCTGCTGCGGATCGCCCGCATTCCCCCGGCGTTCGTCCAGAACCGCTACTATTTTCGCCCCGGCCCCTACGCGGAGGCCTGCGACCGCGGCGTTCGCGCGCTGTGTGACGGCAACGACGTCGTCTACCAGGGCTTCTCCCTCCTCACCGCGAACCGTGAGATCTGGGGGCACAAGGCCCTGCACCCCATCGCCCGGAACCACGGGTGTACGCCGGCGCAGGTCGTGCTGCGCTACGCCATGCACATAGGCATTTTGCCGCTGACCGGCACGACCGACTCCGCCCACATGCGCGCCGATCTGGCCTGCACCGGGCTCACGCTCGACCCCGACGAGCAGGCGGTCCTCGCCGGCTTGTGACGATCAGGGCTCGGGTGCGCTCAACGCCGGCAGGGGCTCGTGGGCGCGTGCCGCATCGAGCACCGCCATGACCGCCGGCGCGCCTCCGTGGACCTGCACCCAGCGTGGGCCCCACACCCCATGGACGAAGAGCGTCGGGGTGCCCTGCACGTTGGCGGCCTCGGCCGCCTTCACGTCGCGTAGGATGATCGCCGCCGTGGCGGGATCCTGCATACAGGCGGTAAAGCGCGGGTTGTAGACATCGACCTGCCTGGCGAACGCGTCGATGTCGGAGTCCGCGAGCGTGGCCTGATTGGCGAAGAGCAGGCCGGCGAGCTCGTCGAACCGTCCCTGCTGGTTCGCGCAGATGACCGCCCGCGCTGCGGCACAGGCGTGCTCGTGGCGCTCCCCGCTCACGTTTGGGTTGCACTGCCCGCTGATCGGGTAGTGCTTGAGCACGAGCCGCACGTCGTCGTGCTGCTTCACGTACGCCGACAAGAGGCCATAGGAGGGACCGCAAAAGGGGCACTGGAGGTCCGACCACTCCAGCACCGCCATGGGTGCCGTGCCTGGACCCACGACGGCGTCGTCCGGGTCCTCCTGAACGAGGCCTCGGGGGAGCGTGGCGACGATCGGGCGCGGGGCGGGCGTCGGCGACATGGGCAAAGGGGATTCGGGGAGCACTGTCGCCGGCGGGCCGGGGCGATGTGTACAGGCGGCGAGGGCGACGAGCGCGCCCAGAGCCGGACGTTGGAAGGTCATCGCACCGCCTATCCCGCTTGCCGGTTGACTATTCGATTCTTCTGGCCACAAGCACCAGCGACAGCGGCCTCCCCCGCTTGGGGAACCACGCGCCGAGCCGGTACTTGAGCCAGAAGCGCAGCCGGTTGGTCAGGCCGCCGAGCCCGATGGCGCGGAGCACGCTGGGGCCGAGCTTTTCGGGGACCCGCGAGTACCGGTGGCAGGCGAGGGGCTCGAAGCCGGCGGCCCGCACGAGCGCGGTCAGCGACCGCTCGCCGAAAAAGGTGAGGTGCTCCGGGAGCTGAAACCGCTCGGTAGCCCGGATGATCGCGTGGAAGCGGGGGTCGGTGTCTGCGAAGTTGCCGGTCTCCACCATCATCAGTCCGCCGGGAGCGAGACGGCTGGCCATGGCGACGAGGCTGGCGAGCGGGTCGTCGAAATGGGAGAGCACGTTGCAGTGGACGATCGCATCGAACTCGAGCCCGGGAAACGAGCCGGGACCGAGCGGGGCGGCCTCGCACGCGATCCCCCGGTCCGCCATGAACGCCGCGAGCACCGGGTTCGGCTCGATCGCCGCCACGTCCAGCCCGACGGACCGCGCTTCCGCGAGCAGCACGCCGCCGCCTGCGCCCACTTCGAGGACGCGCAGCGTCCCTGGCGGGCGGGGCGGGAGGTGCGGTCGGAGCAGCCCAAGGAGGTGGCGGGCATGCGCGACGGCGAACGGGTCCCTGGTCTTGGCGACGTGCACCCGCGCGGCGGTCTGCGAAGCGTCGTGCTCGTAGACGGCGAGCACCTCGCGCTCCGACGGCCGGGGCGACACGAAGAGCAGCCCGCAGGGCTCACATCGGCCGGCGGTGTAGCCGTTCTCTTCGATGGTCGTCCCGCGCGCGCCGGGTTCAGGTACCCGGCCGCAGAGCGGGCAGCCGACGTCGCGAGTAGGTTCTGGCACCATAACGGCTCCTAACCAGACCTCCACGCGTCCCCGTATTGGGCTAATCTCTCAGCGTGCGCTCGCTCCCTAAGGATGGAAGTTCGGTTCCCGCGTTGAGGCGGCAGGTGCTGCTTGTGGCGGACGGCCCGTCCCCGGCCGCGGTATTGACGGGCATCCTCGATCAGGGCGGGTTCGAGGTGAAGGTGGTCGGCGATGCGGACGCGGCGCTTTGTTGCGCCGGTGGCCAGCCGTTCGATCTGGTGATCACCGATGTTGGGCGCACCGGAACGACCGGGTTTGAGCTGTGCCGAAGCATCAAGGCCGATCCGCGGCTTGCGAGCTTGCCGGTGCTGCTGTTCACCGCAGAGCCGCTGCACGTGTTGCGGGGGTTGGAGGCTGGGGCCGACGGATTCCTGACCGAGGGCCCTGCGCCGCAGGACGTGCTCGCTCGCATTGAGCGTCTGCTGCTGTCCGGAGTTCGTAAGCCGGTTCGGGAGCGTCGGACGGTCGACTTCTCTGGCGAGCAATTTCAGCTGTCGACCGATCCGAGTCAGGTCGAGAGTGTGCTGCTGGATGCTTTTCAGGACGTGGTGAACCTGCGCGGCGCGCTTCAGCGGGAGCGGGACGGGGTCAGGGCGACCCTGGACGCGGTGCTCGATACCGTCCCGGTCGGCATCATCGTCGTGGACGCGCAGGGAAAGCTGAAGATCGTGAACCAGTCCGCTCGCCGATTGCTGGGGGCGACCGCCGGGACCGATGCCGCTGGCTGGGCGCGGTCTGGCCGCTTCCGCCTTCCAGACGGCAGCGAGGCCGGCGTCGGGGACATCCCGACCCTGCTCACGCTCGCCGACGGGGAGTCGCGATTCGAGGTGGAGCTGCGGTGCGGGGGCGAGGGGGGCACCCCCACGCTGGTCAGCTCGATCGCCTTCTGCAACGACGAAGGGGAGATCTCCGAGGTCGTCTCTGCGTTCACGATCATCACCGATCGGAAGGCCGCGGAGGAGGAGCTCGCCCGCGTTGCCCACTACGATGTGCTCACCGGCCTGCCCAACCGCAGGCTGTTCGTGGAGCGTCTCGGGCGTGCGATGCTGTCCAACGACCGCAAGTGCGACCTGTTTGCCGTTCTTTTCCTGGATCTCGACCGGTTCAAGGTGGTGAATGACAGTTTGGGCCATCGGGCGGGTGACCTGCTGCTGGTTCAGGTGGCCCGACGGCTCGAGCGCTGCGCCCGAATCGGGGACACCGTTGCCCGGATCGGGGGCGACGAGTTCATCCTGCTGCTCCCCCACCTGACGATCCCGGCGGACGCGATCCGCATCGCCGAGCGTATCCGTTCGTCGATCGCCCTGGCCTTCGATCTGGCGGGTCAGGAGGCGGTGATCGGGACCAGCATCGGGATCGCGCTGAGCAGCACGGGGTTCGAGGGGCCGGACGAGATGGTGCGGGACGCCGACACCGCGATGTACCAGGCCAAGCGCGCGGGCAAGGGGCGGTACGAGATCTTCGACCCCTCGATGCACGCGGCGGCGGTGGAGCGCTTTCAGCTGGAGATCGAGCTGCGGCGCGCCGTGAAGGAGCGTGAGCTTGGGCTGGAATACCAGCCGATGGTCTCGCTCGAGGACGGCACCCTGCTCGGGTTCGAAGCGCTCGTGCGCTGGAACCACCCGACCCGCGGCGTGCTCGTGCCCGACCAGTTCATTCGGCTGGCGGAGGAGACCGGCATCATCCTGCCGTTGGGGAGCTGGGTGTTGTACGAGGGGTGCCGGCAAGTCCGGGAATGGCAGGTGGCGTACGGCGCCCCCGGTCTCACGGTGAACCTCAACATGTCGATGAAGCAGCTTCAGGACAGCGCGTTCATCGCGACTGTGACGGGGGCGCTGGCGGAGTCGGGGCTCGCTCCGGCCTGTTTGAACCTCGAGATCACCGAGACCGCAGTCGCAGGTGGGCTGGTGCGGATCGCCAGCGTGCTCGCTGAGCTTCGGGCGCTCGGCGTGTGCACGATTCTTGATGATTTTGGCGTTGGCGCGTCGTCGCTGGGCTTCTTGTCCGAGCTGCCGGTCGCTGGCCTCAAGCTCGACCGGACGCTGGTGCGCAACCTCGACGGTCGGAACGCCGCTGATCGTGTGCTGCAGATGATCCTGACGCTGGCTGCGACTCTGGGGTTGTCCGTGTCCGCCGAGGGCATCGAGACGGTCGAGCAGCTTCAGGGCCTGAAGCAGCTTGGGTGTGTGCGAGGGCAGGGCTACTTGATCTCAAGGGCTCTGCCGCCCGCGAAGGTGGGCCCGCTGCTGGCCGACAGGCGAATCCCGGGCTGGGCCGGGCTGGGATAGCGCGGGTTAGCGCCCGGGGCCCTTCGCGCCGCCTCCAGCCGGCTTCACCGCCCGCTTCGCGGCCGGTTTGGTGGCTGTCTTCGCGGGCGCTTTGGCAGCGGGCGCTTTGCCAGAGGGCGCCTTGAGGGCGGGCGGTCTGTTCGCCAACTGACGCGGCGGCAGGAGGTCGGGCGCGACTTCGACCTTTTTGGCCATGAAGATGGCGGCGTCGAGCTTGTAGAACTGACGCCCGCGGTAGAACCGGAGCGCGTTCTCATTGTTTTCGGCGACTTCGAGCACGAGGTGGGTGCACCCTCGCAGCCGCGCCAGATGGTCGATCTGCTCGAGCACGAACCGGCCGACGCCCTGCCCCTGGTAGCCGGGGTGCACCGCCAGCTCGTCGACGAACAGCGGTCGCATCTCCCGGTTGTTGAAGTACCGCTCGTTCATCCAGTTGTCGCTGCCGGAGATCTCGTAGGCGCACTCGGCGTAGCCCACGATCACGTCGCCCCCCGGAGCGGAGACCTCGAAGAGCAGCTGCTCGATGCCGTCATCCTCGTACACCTCGACAAAACGCGCTTTTGACCTCGGACGCTGGTATTCCACCGTCTGCTTGTTCACGCCTCGGAACACCAGCTTGAGGAACTCCCACGTGCGGTTCAGGTCGCGGCGAAGGATCCGGCGAACGGACACCTCGATGGGCGCTGGAAGCTGATTTTCGATCGGGCCGGTGGACATGGCGACAGGGTAACCCCGCCACTTCGCGCCTACGGGGTGCCCGGCAGGTGGAACCCCGGGAGCCCGGCGGTCGGGCCCAGCCCGATGAGGTGGAGCGCCGGCTGGACGAACAACGGCATCGTCAGCCCGAACATCCCGAGCGTCCACAGCCGGCCCAGCGCCGGCCGCCAACGGGAGACCCCGAGGGCTCTCTCGATCCCGACCAGCACGCCCTGAACGATGAAAAAGGCGAACATCGGCAGCGCCCCGGTCCACCCCAGCGCGGCGAGCGCGAAGACCCCGTGAAACAGCGCGCTGAACCCGAACGCGGCTGCGAGACCCAGTCCGTCCCGTCCCCGTCGGGCCAGCGGCAAGAAACACCATCGATGAAGCCACCGACCGACCTCCCGGTTCCATCGCCGACCCCAGAACTCCGCCAGCGTTCTGGACAGGATCGGCGTCCGTTGGAACGGCTTTATCGTCAATCCCAACGTCCCGAACAGCACACCTACGAATGCTCCGAGACCATCCACCAGCGCGTAGATGGCGATCGCTCCCACCCCCCACGCCACGGGCCACCCGGCGTAGGCCAGCCACCCGGTGGCCCCCTGTGCTCCGAGCCCCCGCGCCGCCAACTGGAGCGCGATGAGCGCGCTCGCGAGGAACAGGCCACCCCACATCACGGCGCGGCCCAGCGCTGGCGCGTCAAGTCGGGGGGCGCTCCGCTTCATGTCCCGCGGGTCGAAGGCGAGCAGGGCCAGCGCCAGCCGGAAGGGCAGCGGGCACCGCGCCTCTGAGCATACGTCGAGCATGCGCATGAACATCAGCTCGAAGACTAGCCAGAGGGCGCCGCGCTGTATGGGGAGCGACGGGGGGTACAGGAGGGCCGGGACGGTGATCGCGAGCGAGCACACGATC
>SHYV01000080.1 GCA_009692605.1 Myxococcales bacterium | reverse complement strand
CGTATCGGTGTCCGTATCGGTGTCGGTATCGGCCGGGTCGGCGCTGGAGTCGGTGTCTTCTTTGCCGGAGCAGCCGCCGAACACAGTGATGCCTGAGAGAGCGAGAGCAAGCACAGAGGAAGACAGAAAACGAACCATAGGAAACTCCGAGTTTTGCCTTCTACTCCGAAACCCGTGGGAGTGGCCACAAGTTTTTTCCCCAATGGCCGACGACGTGCACCTCTGGCGTGAGTTCGATCCCCCGCTCGTCGCGCACGCTGGCGTACGCCTTCCAGATACACATCATCACGTCGGTGGCGCTGGCATTGCCGAGATTCACGATGAAGTTTGCGTGTTTTTCGCTGATCTGCGCCCCTCCATGTCGCCAGCCTTTCAGGCCCACCGACTCGATGAGCTGTCCGGCCGCCATCGGGGGGCAGCCCTCCGCCGCCGGCGGGTTCCGGAACACCGACCCGCAGCTTGGCAGGTCCAGTGGCTGTGTCGCCTTGCGGCGCGTCAGGTGGTGTTGCGCCCGCGCATGCTCGTCCTCCGCGCCCGCCCTCGACAGGCGGAGCACCGCCGCCGTGGCGACGAAGCCAGCGGGCAGGCCCCCTTCGCGGTAGCGCACCCGGAGGTCCGCTCGCTCGATCACCGCAGGATGGCCGTGCTGATCGCAGCCCTCCACGCGGAGGAGGACGTCGCCGATCTCCCCCAGCGCCGTGCCGGCGTTCATCGCGACTGCCCCTCCCATAGACCCCGGCACGCCCACCAACGGCCCGAGCCCGGCGAGCTTTCCGAGGTACCGGTTGAGCAGCACGGCGTTGAGCAGCCCGGCGCCCACGCGTAGGTGCACTTCGTCGCCGCGCGCTTCGAGCACCTCGGCGGCCTTGAACTCGCCCGCCAAACGGATGGTCGTGCCCGCCAGGCCCGAATCGGAGACGAGCAGGTTGGACCCGTTGCCAAGCACAAAGACCCCTCCTGGGTGCTCCCCGCCGCGCACCAATTGCATGAGCTGCTGCGCTGCCTCGACGGTCTCGAAGCGCTCCATCGGCCCACCGACCCGCCAGTAGCCAAGCTGCGCGAAGGTGGTCATGCGCCGGTTGGCCCGGTCATTGCGTCGGCTCCGCGGCGGCAGCGATCAACGCACCACCCAGGTGGAGGGCACTGCGGAGTAGGTCTCGCCGTCGGTCAGGGTGACGATGGAGGCGCCGGCCTGGAGCGAGCCTGCGAGCGTCATGGTGACCGGCAAGGCGGCGGACCACAGGCCGTTCTGAAGGGTGACCCCCCGCAGGTGCAGCGCGCCCTCCTCGGTAGTGGCCGATCCGGTGCCGGCGCGCGCGAGGGCGGCCGTGAGGGCGGTCACATCGCCCATGTCCACGCCGGCGGGAAGGGAAAGGTCGACGTCGGCGGTCGCGCCGGTCGGCCCCGAGATGTCGAGCTGCAGCGTGTCGCGGACACCGACGCGCGGGCTGGCCGGGGGAGTCACCCGCAGATCGAGGCCGTGCGGGGACTGGGCGACCCAGGGCACCCAGCTCGTGGCGACGGCGGTGAAGGCGAGCCCGGGCACAGCGGGGTTTGCTTCGAGTCGCAGGGTGTGCGCGGCCCCGGGCACGGAGAGCAGCACAGGCGCGTGCTTCTGCTTCGGGTCGAGCGCGCCCTGGCCGACCGGCTTGTCGTCCGCGTACAGCTGGAGGGTGACGTGGTCCGGGATCTCGCCGCCCATCGCCCCGGCGAGCGCGGGAAGGGCGGTCAGGCCCGCCCAGCCGCCCCCGAAGCCCGCGCCCGGGGACCAGCGTCCCAGCACACCCGTGGCGAGATCGGCGATCCGGGTCACGGTCTCCGCGTCGGGTGCCCCCCCGCCTTGAACGGCAAGGAGCGCGACAGCGGTCGCCTCGGCCGTGGATGAGCCGAGCACCCGCATCGACGACACCCCCAACGTGGGGTCGAGCTTAAGGCTCCCATCTGCGTTCCTGATCAAGGCGTCCTCAACTGTCTTCAGGAGCTTGGCGCGCTGCTCCCCGTATAGCCCCTCCGCGCCGCCGGACGCCAGCGCCCACGCGGCCACGTAGGGGTCGGTGAGTCGGTCGGCGAATCGTTCGAGCGCCCCCGAGAACCTCAGCCGCGCGCCTTTGACCCCGCTTGACTCCTTGCCGGTCGAGCCGGGCCCAACTGCCTCCGACTGCCGGAGCGCCCACAGGTGTCTTGCGCTGACGATCAGCTGATCATCGAGGCCGTGGCCCGACTCCGACGACCACAGGCCGTCCGGCTGCTGGGCCTGCGTCACGAGGTCACGCATGCGCCCAGCGAGGTGGGCGTCGAGCCCGTCTCCGTCCGGATGGCCGAGGCCTGCGAGCGCCAGCGCGGCCACCGATGCTCCGGCGGGGTCGGTGCCGGCGCTTCGGGTGACCCGCATCAGGCGTTGGAGCGCCACGAGCCCGAGGTCGCGGGCCGCCCCGGCGTCCACCTGCTTGTCCGCGATCAGCGGAGCTGCGGACTGGCTGACCCGAAATGCGTACGCGGCCGAGCCCACATCGCCACCCCGGCCCCCGGCCAGCGCGATCTCGGAGCGCACCACCGATAGCGCCCCCGGGAACACGGTGATCGCGATGTTTCCATCCAGAGAATTCCCCACCGCGTCGAAGGTCACGGTTCTGGGGCCGGCCAGCGATCCTGCGCGGGACTGGGTGACCGGTCGCCCCACGGGCGTGACGCTGACCGACTTCCGGACGGTGTCGATCGCCTCGCCTCCGCCCGACAGCGCTGCCTCCACGACGAGCGTGCCGGCGTGGTTCGCGACCGTGCGCACCGTGGATGGGGTCGAGCCCCAGGCCGCGACGTTCACCGCGCCCCCCCCCTGACCCAGCCCTCCGCTCACCTTGACCGCGAGCACGCCGCGGAGCGGAACCGCCGCCTGATTCACCACCTGCAACGGCAGGTCGACCACGTCGCCGACGCGCAGCTTCAGCGGGGCCGCTACGTCCACGTACGCCGGCAAGGTCGAGAGAAAGGTGTGGGTTGTCCCTCCCTGCGAGCCCTGCCGGGTCTGCCCGAGCGCGAGGATCCGCCAGGTCGTCAGCGTGTCTGGCACGGTGAACGGCAGGGTGCTGGTGCCCGTGCTGTCTGTCTCGACGATCGGGACCCACAGGAAGCTCTCCGGAAACCATGCTCGAACCGCAGCTTGCTCGGGCCCTGCGCCGGTTGCGAGCAGGCCATCGGCGGGGCTCTCTTCCTTGTCGGCCTCGCCTTTGGCCTCGGCCTCGCCCGCGCCGTAGCCCCCGTCCAGGTCGGCTTCGTTGGGCGCAGGGCTGGCCGCTGCGGACTCGCCCATCGGCTTTGTGGGGGCTGATCTGGCGGGCGCGGGCGCGGCCGACCCCGGGGCGTCCATCGCGGGCTCGTCCACCGATTTTTCCTGCATCTTCGGTGCATTCTTGGTGGACAGATTTTCCATGGTGCCGCAGGACAGGAGCGCGGGCGCGCCCACGAACGTGCCCACGAACGAACAGAGGGTGAGGCGGGTCATGGGCTCTCCGAAGCGACATACGTGGGCCAATTCTCAATGTCCTCGGGGAGGAGCGCTGCGTTCGAGACCATCACGCGCGGGTCGGTGAAGGCCAGCAGGTCAGCGGGCAGGACGGAGAGGCGCAGCGGCCGGCCGAACGGGTCGTTCGTTGGATGCGCCGACAGCGTCGTATTCCATATTCCCACCATGATCTTCGGGGTCATCGCCTGCCCTTCGGTGGCGGTCTGCTCCCAGGCGCGAACCGCGGTCTTGACCTCTGGGTAGAAGGTGTAGAACGCGTCGGCGACTGCGGCGTTGGCGTCGAAGACCACTCGTGATTCGGTCGATACACGGGTGGAGCCGGGGGCAGCCGGGGGCAGCCCGGTGACCCGGAGGATCGTCGCGGCGGCGGCGTTGTGGCCTGCGATCTGCCCCGTTTGGAGAGCGCGTGCGTCCAGATCGCCGAAGGCCGGGGCGGCTGTGTCGGCGGTGACCACCAGTCCGGCCAGCCCGTCCGGCCCGTCGAGGGGCGCCAGCACACCGAGCGTTTGGTCCACCCCCGCCAGCGTGACTCCAGCCGTGGTTGGCTTTCCTCCGACGGTGGAGGTCACGGTGAGCACCCCGACGTCGCCGGGGCGGTATTGGGCCTTGTCGGTCGCGAGCGTGAGGCTGAGCGCCGAGTCGTCCAGGACGTATGCGACCGCCCGGGCACCGTTCCAGTTGACGTGCACGAAGCCGCGGGCGTCCAGAGGGATGGTCACTGTGCCCGTGCGCTTCTTGGGGTCGAAATCGAAGGTCTGGAGGGTGCGGTCGCCGGATTGCAACACCATCTTCTTGGGGAGCTCGCTGCCGAAGTTCGGGCCCCGAAGGGCGAGCAACTGGAGGGTGTCGCCGGGCTTGACCAGGATGTCCGAGAAACGGAGCCGAAGGTCAGGGAGCGTGCCGGGGTGCAGGCGGAGGGTAGACACGCCGATTTCGTGCGCCGCGTCCAGCGCGTCGCCCTCGTAGGCGGCCACCTGGAACGCGTAGCCGGGCCAGGTGGTGGGCTGCGGTTTGTCGCTGCCCGGCGGGCTCGGGAAGTTGACGTCCACGGTCAGGGTGCCTGAGCCGTCGCTCCCAGCGGGCTCATCGAGCGTCCAGCCGCCGAGGGCGCGCGCGACGCAGGCCTGAACCCCGGCGCTGGCGGTGCCCTCCTCGGTCTCGACGCGCACTTGCCGTAGCTCGATCGCGGTGGCTCCCCCGCGAGTGAACCACACCCACGCGGCGCCAAGCTCGGAGATGTTGTCGTCGAGCCCAGCCGTGCAGCCCCGGGCCCGTCGGAGCGCGGACGACGCGATCGCGGCCACTTCGCTTGAGCTGTCGTTGCCGTTCGCGGAGGCCGACGACGCCGTGAGCCACGGGGTCTCTGGACCCTCGAAGGACAGGGAGAGCCGCCACAGGTGATCGTGTCCGTCCGCGGGGGCCTGCCCGGTGAGCGCCGAAGCAGCGCAGCCTGCGAGCAGCGGGTCTTCGCCGCCCGAGCTGGCGCGCTGGACGCGCCCGCCCCCATCCACCAGGACGGCGACGCTCACGTTGACACGCTCGGCTCCTTCGATCAGTGACCCGCATGACGTCGCCCGGCTCGCCCATCGGTCCAGCAACGATCGCGTGGTGAGCTGCGGGCTCACTCCGGTGAGCGAGTCGGTGACCGCGTTCACCGTCAACCGCGGGGTGGTGCGCAGCACCGGTGGGCGCCAGGGCAGCGCGGGAATGACCACCGTGATCGGCTCGCCCGGGTCCAGCTGGAAGCGGGCGACACCGTCGGCGTCGGTCTTCTCGATGGTGGCGTCCTTGCGGGTGTACCCGCTGGGCCACAGGGCGAGCGTGGCGTTGCGCAGCGGGGTGCCGTCCGGCGTGGTGGCCCGCACGAAGATCCGGTTGTTCGCCGAGGGGACTACGCCGTCGGCCAGCTCGGTGACCGCCGAGACCGCGATCTTGTCCTGCGTGAATGACAGGCTCGCGCTGCCGACCGCGACGTCGCCGGTCTCGTCGCGCGCGGAGATTTGGACGGTGACCCGTCCCTTGCCGACCAGGTCGCCCGGCACCGCCGGCAGCGTGACCGTGAGCTTGCCCTGGGCGTCGGTGCTGAGGGTCTGGGGTTCAAGCCAGCTGGCGGGGATGGGCCAGGCTGGTGCGCCGTCGTCGGCCGGCCGGCCCTGATCGAAGAACGCTACATCGACGGGGGCGTTCCGCACCGGCGTCCCGGACGTGTAGCGCACGGTGGTCTCGATGCGAGGCGCATCTCCGAAGCCGTACCAGGGCTTGTTGGCGCGGGTCTCGACCGTGAATCGGGGGAGCTGAAACGGGTGCACGGGCACCGTTCGGGCGGCTTCGTTGGCTCCGGTACGGAAGCTGACTGTCCAGCTGCCCGACTCCGCGAGCGTATCGATGGGGATGGTGCTTTCGGTGACGCCGAACGGC
Organism: Myxococcales bacterium; assembly: GCA_009692605.1. Classification (GTDB taxonomy): domain Bacteria; phylum Myxococcota_A; class UBA796; order UBA796; family SXON01; genus CAIUMM01. The sequence continues at coordinate 14,285 of SHYV01000080.1, read as the reverse complement.
CCGGTGCGGGTCGTCTCCTCCAGCAGCGTCTCGCCCGAGCTGTCTCGGACGATCCAGCTGCCCGGACGGTCCTCGAGGGGGCTGAGATCCTTGTCGGAGAGGACGACGGCGCGGAACCGGATGGTCTGGCCGGGCTTGTAGAGCGGTGAGTCGGTCAGCACGTGCACACGCGCAGGGGCGTACAACGGGAGGGTCAGCTCGGTGGTGGACGGGCCCGCGGGGGAATCGACATCGACGCGCAGCGTCCAGTCGCCATCCGGGCCGTCGGGGAGGACGATGAGGCCGGTGTGCTCGAAGTTCCAGCTGGCGGTGTCGTCCTGCTCGATGCGATGCTCCTTGCCGAGCGGGTCGATGGCGGTGAGCGTGGTGTCGAACCGCCGGATGGCGGTCTGCTGGACGTTGTTCCAGCGGTCGGCGTACCAGCCGGTCATGCCGACCGTGATGGTGCCCTTGTCCAGACGACCCACATCGGACACCCGAGCCCACGCGGCAGGCCGTACGTCTCCGGCCGGGCACTCGTCGAGCAGTACGCCCTGCAGCGCCCAGGCGCTCCAGCAGGGGCCGAACAGGCCGGCGCAGGCCAGCACCGCCGCGCACGGAGTGCCGAGGGCGACGAGCAGGATGGTGGGGAGCGCAGCCCTCGATCGGGGCGATCGGCCGCTGCTGGGCATGCTGCTGGGCGTACTGCTGGGCGTACTGCTGGGCATATCGCAGACCCTCCGGGGGAGCGCCAGTGTAACGGCTCGCCAACCACGGGCTTACACCGTTCAGTGCGGTATTTCAGCCGGTGGGCGGGAGCCGACGCGCCACCGCCGCTTCGCTGGACCACAGGACGAGCACCCCGACGAGCGCGGCCACGCCGCCGGCGGCGCCCATTGGGCTGGTGAGCACGGGGTCTCCGCCGATCAGCACCAGCTCCTGGAACGGGCCGATGGCGGTGAGCACGCCTTGCGCGATGGCCGGCGCCCACACCGTCTTTGCCCACCGTGCCAGCGCGACCAACAGCACCGCCTGCGGGATGCTGGCCGCCACCATCGCGACCGTGCCAGCCACCGGGGCATCTGCGAAGTACCCGCCCATCCAGACCAATGGGATCCGCCAAACACCCCAAAGCAGGCCGGCCACCAGCGCCGCGCTCTTCGGGCCGAGCGCACCTAACTCCCGGGGGAGCACGCCGCGAAAACCAAGCTCCTCGGCGACCCGCACCGGGGCGTACAGGAGCCCGATCATGAGCGCCTGCAGGCTGGCCAGCAGCGCGTAGGGCAGGGGACCGGCCCGCATGGCGATCAGCGCCTCCGATGCCTTCTCGGGACCCTGCACTTCCGACATCCGTTGGGCGATGGCCGCGCCGGTCAGGTCGAAGGTCCCCCACCCGCAGAGCGACGCGATCAGCGCGGCCAGCCAGACGAAGCCGATCGCGCCGAGCCAGCCTGCCAGCGCGGGGTTGCCGATGCGCAGCACGTTCAGGTCCTCGAACGGGGCCTCGTGCACGACCCGGCGCCGCCAGACGGCGGTGATCAACGCCGGTCCCAGCACGTAGGGCAGCGCGAGGATGAAGAAGCCCACGCCGACCGTCGGCAGGCGTAGCATCGCGATGATCGCCGCCCACACCCACGACCAGACGAAGACACCGAGGAGCCAAGGGAGCGCGCGGGGGAGCATGCGGGCGGGTAACCCCTGATCAGGGGGAGAACGACGCTTCGGCCACGCACAGGTCGTTGTACTCGCTGCCCCTCTTCACGGTGTCGAAGGACAGCCGCACGCGGTCGGTGGTGTGCGCTGGGAAGGCGATCTTCTGGCTGGTGAGCGTGTCCTTGACGACGATCGCGGTGGTGCTGCCGTCGCCGAAGGTGAGCGTGGCGGCGGTGGTGCGGTTGGACTTCATGAACACGCCGAAGTTGTAGGCGTTGCCGTTGCGCAGATCGAGGCTGGCGATGCTCTGGTTGCTGGCGAACGAGAACTCCAGCCAGTCCCCGGTGCCGTCGCCCGTGGGGTTGCCCTCGCACCAGACCGTGTCGAGCATGCCGTCGTGGACATTTTTGGCTTCGTAGTTACCGTCGCCGTCCGCTGGGAATGTGGTGCTGGCGCTCATCGAGCGCACCGCTGCGGCCGAGCTCTTCGCGGTGTCGCGGACCTGAATCTCGGAGATCGCCGTGTCGGCGTAGGCGTCCGAGGTGAACGCGCTCTTGATCTTGAACTTCATCGTCGAGCTCTTCTTGGCGCTCGACAGGTCGAAGGACTGGGGCGCGTAGCTGTCTTGCAGCGTGAACTCCTGCGTCGTGCCGTCCGAGAACTCGACTTGAAGCGTCTTCGGGCGGCTGTAGTGCGTCCACTGCGAGGCCGTGTACCACCAGCCCGACCAGATGGTGAAGCCGGCGACCGCCTTGTCGCCGCCCAGATCGGCCTGGACCCACTCGTTCAGCCCGCTGCCCTCCGCCCCCTCAAACCACGCGCTGGCGCCCTTGCCGTCGCCCAGATTTACGGCATCGTAGCTGACCCCGTCGGCGATCGGCGCGGAGGAGGAGGAGGACCACGTCGGCTTGAGCGTGGATGCGTGAGCGGGCCCGGCGAGGACGCCGAGCACGCTGAGCAGTCCGAGCACGGGTGTCGTCAATACTAGTCGGATCATCTATATTTCTCCAGGCTTCGAAGCGAGCGGAACGACGGGGCGGCGAAATATAGCGCTGGGGCCCGTTCTGGACGTGTAAAACTCTTGTTGCAGCGGCCACGGGAACCCCGGGACCGGGTCCGAGCTTCCGCATCACCCCAGCAGGAACCCGCTGAGCCTCCTCGTCGCCAGCGTCATCCCCTACGCGCAGGAGAAGGAGCAGGTGATCACGATGTGCTGCGACGTCGGAGCGGGCAAGCGAGTCCTGCCTTGTGTCTGGGCGCCGGCGCCTGCCCAGATCGCACGGCTGGCCCAGCACGCCGAGTAGTCCGGCGCACCCCGGATGTGGTCAGTCGGCTGTTCCCTGCGCACGTCTGACGCGGCTTCTGGTGTGGTTACCAGCCCGTTTCCCCGAACGCTGCTAGTGGAAGCCTTTAGTCGGGGTGAGAGCGCCTCGGTCGTTCACGCCGTGTCCCTGCCGTCGCTGACGACGAGGCGGACCCCCTCAAGCCCCCGGTCCTCCGCGATCTCTAGCCGGCCCAACAGGGCTGCGCGCGGGCCTGCAGACTTCATCGGGGCCACGCCATCCCACCATACGAAGGGCAGGGGCCCGATGCGCCCGAAGACAAACCGGTCCTTCACGATCTTCACGTTCTGGATGGGGCCCGAGACCACCACGCGCGGGTCGGGGTTGCCCTTTCCACAGGGGCCAAGGGCGTCCAACTGCCGCACCGCGGCCATGGTGCATTCCCGCGGGTCGGCCTCAACGTCGTACTCCTCGACCGGGATCAACGCTTCGTCGTCGTGGTGCGCACGGACGAACGCGTCGAGGCGGCTGGTGAACGCATCGAGATCCGCAGCGCGCAGGCTGAACCCCGCTGCCACGGGGTGTCCCCCGTAGCGGACCAGCAGATCCGACACCGCGTCGAGCGCCTTGACCGCGTGCACTCTGGGGACGGACCGGACGCTGCCAGTCACCAGCTCTCCAGACACCGACAGCACGGCGCACGGACGGTGAAACTCGTCGCGGATCCGGGCCGCTACGATGCCGTTCACGCCGCGGTGCCAGCCCTCGTCCTCGCGGCCGCCCACCACGATGAACGCCTTGCGGACGCCGTCCTGCTCCATCGCCCTCGCGACCATCGCCTGCGACTGTTCGACCATCTGGGCCTGGATTTCCCGGCGCTCGAGGTTCAGCTCGTTGATCGCTCTGGCCTGTGTCATCGCTTCGACCGGGTCGCGCAGCCGCAGCAGCTCGACGATCGCGTTCGCGTCCTTGAGGCGGCCGGCAGCGTTGATGCGCGGCCCGACCATGAAGCCGAGCGTGTGGGCGGTGATCTGGCCGGGTTTCGCCCCCGCTACCGAGAGGAGCGCGCTGAGCCCTGCGCCGTGCGGCCCGCGGTTGAGCTCGGCCAGTCCTAGCGCCACCAACGCGCGGTTCTCCAAGGTAGAGAGGTCCACGATGTCTGCCACCGTGCCGATCGCGGCGAGCTTCCACAGCGACGGCAAGAACGTGTCCCGGCGCGGATCGTTCGCGAGCAGCGCGGTCGCCAGCTTCGTGGAGACACCGCAGGCGGCCAACGCCTTGTTCGCGTAGGTGCACCCCGGCTGCGGGGGACAGACGACAGCGACCGCATCGGCGGGCACCGTCTCCCCGGCGGGCAGGTGGTGATCGAGCACGACGACGTCGACCCCGAGGCTGCGCGCCAGCGAGACCGTCGCGTGGTCCCTCACGCCGATGTCGGCGGTCACGATCAGCCGCGCGCCGTCGCTGGCTGCCGCCCTCACCGCCCGCTCCGAGAGCCCATAGCCCTCGGTCATCCGGTCGGGGATGTGGTACGAGACGCGCGGGCCGCCGTTGGTCCCCGACCCCGGGCTCCCCGACCGTGTGGCGATTCGCCGGTCTAGGGCCGCGTGGAGGATGAGGCACGACGTCGTGCCATCCGCGTCGTAGTCGGTGACCAGCCGCAGGTGCTCACCCTCTGCGAGTGCGCGCTCCAGCCGGTCGAGGGCGCGGTCCATCCCCAGCAGGCCTGCCGGGTCCAGCAGGTGGTGGCGTCCGGGGTTCAGGAACTCCGCCGCATCGGGCCCGACGAGCCCGCGCCCGGCGAGGATGCGATCGGCGAGGGGCAAACCGCCTGTCGGAGCCGAGGGGCGGGCCGCCCATCGTTTTCCAGTCCAAGAGTGGGACACGGGCTACAACAACTTCCAACCGATCAGCACTCCGGCTAACAGCCCGGCGACCAGCGCCGTCAGGCCGATGACCGCCAGCAGCCCCCACGGCGTCTGGGGCGCCGAAGGGACGAACCGGAGCAGGTGGCGGCGCGCAATTCCGCCGCGCTCGAGCACGATCTCGATCATCGCGCTGCCGTCGGCGCCCACGTTCGAACCGAGCACCTCGCGCAGTAGCACCCCGGTGAGGGCTTGGGCGTCCACATGAGCCTCTATGGGCGGCCCCTCGGGGTACCGCTGCTTGGTGGCGGCGCTCCGCAGGTGTTCGGGGGGGGCGGGTCGAGCTGTCTCCACGATCGGGGCGCGAACCGGCTCTACCGTTCGCGGGATCTCAGGCGGCCTCGGCTCTGGCGGCCGTGCCACCTCAAGCGGCCTCACGGGGGGGCCGTCGACCGGGCGAGCCACTTCGCGTGGCGGTTCGGCTGGCTTGGCCTCGGGTTCGGCCGGCCGGGGATCCGCGCGGCCGCCGCGACCCTTTTTCGTCTCCGCGACGCGCACGGACGGTGGCCCTGCGTTCGAAGGGGGGGGGGCTGTCGGTTGCGCGTCTCGCGGAGCGGGATCTGCGGTGGCGAAGGTCGGCGGGGCTCCGATCTCCCGACCCGGCTGGGGGAACCCGGCCACGTCGGCGGGAAGGGCATCGTCGAGCGACAGATCGTCGTCCCGGTCAACGAACTCGAGCAGGAAGCTGTCCACGTCGTCGGGGCGCATCCGGCCGGCCGACTTCATGCGCTCGGCGCTGGCCTCTTCCTCATGACGGAACTTGTGGATCCGCGAGAGGTAGTCGTCCACCACTTGCTGCTCGCTCTCGCGCTCGTCTCGCTGGACGGCCTGCAGCCGAACGGCGTTCTTCTGTCCGGAGAGGTTTTCGCGAATGCGCCGCGTTGCGATCTCAGTGATTTTGTAGAGCGTGTCGAGCACACCGTACCCGCTGGCGGCGATCGACTCGACGACCGGCACGTCGAAGGGGTTCAGCTCGGCCGCGAGGCTCTTCACGGGCAGGGCGTCTTCTACATCGCGCTTGTTCAGCTGTACGACGAGCGGGATGCTGGCGAGATCCAGACCGTGCGCGCGCAAGTTCTGCTCGAGGTCGATCATCGCGTCGAGGTTCGCCTGAGCCCTTCCGGCGCTCGAGTCGGCGACAAAGACTACGCCGTCTGCACCTTGCAGGACCGCTCGCCGTGTCTGCTGGTAGTAGACCTGGCCGGGCACGGTGAACAGCTTGAAGTGTGCCGTAAACCCAGCGATCTGACCGAGCTCAACGGGGATGAAATCGAAGAACAGCGTACGGTCGGTGTCGGTGGAGAGCTGGTGCAACTCCCCTCGTTGGCCCTTCGGCACGAGCCGGTGCAAAATCTGAACATTAGTCGTCTTGCCAGAAAGTGCAGGACCAACATACACAATCTTTGCTTCAATTTCGCGACGGGCGAAGTTGATGGTGGCCATGACGCTCCGGCTGAACGATGAGGCGCAGGGGTAGCCTGTTTCGCTTCGCTTTGCAGGCTGGAAGCCGGCAGGCTGCTGATCCCGGCCCCGGTTCCGCCGCGGTCCCACTCCTGCCGCGGCCCCGCTCCTGCGGCGGCCCCGCTCCTGCGGCGGCCCCGCTCCCGCCACGGCCCTTGCGCTGGTGCAGGCCTCCTACTGAAACTGCTTGGCGAGCTTCAATCCCTGCATCTGGTAGTTGCTTGAGAGGTCCTGCCCGTAGAGCACATCGGGGTCCACTCGGTTTCTGAGCAGCTCCACTCGAAAAAGCGGTTGACCATGTTCGAGCAGGAACGGCACATCGCGGGTACGGATCTCAAGGACGAGACGCGCCCCGTCTTGTTCGGTGGGCGGGCCTTCCCGAAAGCCGAAGCCGGAGTCGATAAAACCAGCGTAGTGTGTTCTCAGCTCGCCCTTGGTGGCGTCGAACGGGATCAGCTCGGCGCAGAGTCCGGGGGGGATCCACAGTCGCTCGCGGGTGGCGAAGATGTAGAACTGCTCTGGTTCGAGCACCACACCTTCGCCGCTGGGGTCGGAGGGGATCGGCGACCAGTATCGCTCCCGGTCGTAGTCTCGCCTGGCGAGGTCGATCGGCGGGCGATGCAGCCGGGCCTGATAGCCGACGATCCCCTTGCCATCGCCATCGTGGAGGTCGACGGACATCTGCACCCCCGGCGAGTCCTCGTCAGCGACCGGGCCCGGTCGGCCGTCCGACCACCGGATGACCGGGGTGGCGGCCTGAACGCTTGCGAGCGCCGCCGCGTCGAGGCGGGGTCGACCGCGCGCGAGCCGCAGCTGCCCTAGCGTATCGCCCCGGCGGACGAGGGTGTGGAAGGACTGCGGCGTGACCTCGACGTACAGCCGGCCGCGGTAGCCGGCGGGCACTGTGTCGAAGGCATAGCCGTGCTCGGTGAGCAGGCGCACGAAGATGTCCAGCCGGCCCGATGAGCTCTTTGGGTTGGCACGGCCCCACACGTCGGGCGGCAGCTCAAGCACCTCTTCGACCTCTACGAGGTAGACCGTGTCCTGTTGGAACAAGACTGGTTTTTCGGTGTCCAGGCGCAGCTCGTCCAGCGCGAGCCTGCCGAGCTTTCGCTCGATGCCCGTCGCGCCGGGCAGGAAGCTCGACAGCAGCGGCCACGCCCGGGCGCCGAGGCGTAGATCGATTGAGCTGGGCTGGATCTGTGACGGTCGAACCGGGCGAAGGGCCGTGATTCCACCTTCCTGGACGAGCGCGCGGAGATCCTGACTGACGAGGATGTGGTTCACCGGGGGCGCCTATCCGACGAGGGAGTGGTGCGCTGGAACGGCGTGCGCCTTGCAGTTCGGGCCAGCCCCGTCGGCCCCCAGCGGATATGCCTCGCGGATGTGCCGCGTCGCAGTGATCGACTTCGAAACCACGGGGTTGTCGCCGGATGACGGCGACCGAGCCACTGAAATCGCCGTGGTCATCGTCGAGGCCGGTGAGGTGGTGGACCGGTTCGCCAGCCTGATGAACGCTGGCGTGAAGCTCCCGGCGTTCATCACTGATCTTACCGGGATCACGAACGCGATGGTGAAGGCCGCTCCACCGGCTGCGGCTGTCATGGCCGATGCCGCCCGATTCGTGGGGTCTATCCCGATGGTGGCGCACAATGCGGCCTTTGACAAGCGGTTCTGGACGGCGGAGCTCGACCGGGTCGGCATCCCGTCCGCGCACCGGTTCGCCTGCACGATGCGGCTGGCCCGCCGGCTCTACCCGCAAGCGGCGAACCACAAGCTCGCGACCCTCGTGGACCTTCACCAGCTCCCTCGCCCCGGCGCTGCCCACCGCGCGCTGGCTGACGCCGAGATGGCGGCCTCTCTCTGGATCCGCAGCCTCCACGACGTGCGGCACGACTATGGTGTTCCACACCCCGACCACGCGCTGCTGATGCGACTGCAGGCTTGTCCCCGTAGGACGGTTGGTGCGTTTCTGGCCCGGCGGGCTACACTGAAGGCGTGACTCTGGCCGACCTTCCGTTTCCCTCCGGATGGTTCGTGCTCGCCCGCGGCGCGGATCTGCGCGCCGGTCAGGTCCAGCCGGCGCAGTTGGCGGGGCGCGAGCTCGTGCTCTTTCGCGGGGAGACCGGCGTTGCCCACGCGCTGGACGCTCATTGCCCCCACCTCGGTGCGCACCTTGGTCACGGCGGCGTGATCCGGGAAGGTGTGCTGGTCTGCCCGTTCCACGGCTTCCGGTTCGCTCCGGATGGGTCCTGTGTAGGAACCGGGTATGGCTCGAAGCCGCCCCGCAGCGTAGGGTTGACCTGCCACGCGGTGGTCGAGACCGGCGGTTGGGTCTTCGCTTGGTTCCATCCTCAGGCGGCTCCCCCGTCCTGGCATCCCCCGCAGCTCTCGATGGACGAGTATACGCCGGTCCAGTGCACGCTCACCGAGCTGCGCACGCACCCGCAGGAGACCACCGAAAATAGCGTCGACCTTGGCCACTTTGCGTTTGTCCATGGCTACCGCGACATGGAGCTTCACGCGTTCGTCACCGAGGGGCCGCACCTGCACACCCGGTACACGTTCGTGCGGCCTCAGGGTTTTCCCGGCCTCGGACGCGATCTCCGTGTGGAGATCTCCGTTCATGTGTGGGGCCTCGGCTTCTCGTTCGTGGACGTGGTGCTGCCCGCTCTGGGGCTGCACACCCGGCAGTATGTGTTGCCCACGCCGGTCGCGCCGCGGCTCACCGCTCTTCGGCTGGGGATGGCGCTGCGCCGTGCGCCCGAGGCCGACTGGCGGCTGAACGCCGTTCCTCGCTGGTTCTTTGACGGCTGGGTCGCGGGCAGGGCACATCGCACCTACGTGGAGGACGTGATGCAGGACCGCGAGGTCTGGGAACACAAGATCCACGTCGCGCGGCCGTTGCTGGTGGACGGGGACGGCCCCATCGGCCGCTACCGGGCTTGGTGCCAGCAGTTCTATGGCTGACGGCGTTGCGTGGGGCCCGCAGCTGCACCCTGACGAGCTACGATGCTCTCGTGCCTCACGCCCCCGGTAGCCGGCTCATCGGCGCCGCAGCCAAACCCCTGAACCTGCTCCCCGTGGCGCTCGGTGGGATCACGGCCACAGGCCTCCTTCTGGGGGGCCTGCCTCCCCTCGCAGTCGCGGTCGGCGCCATCTCCTTCGGCGCATGGGCTGCGCTTGTGGCCTGGGATCTGGTCAGCGTACCCAAGGCTGAGGCTACCCCACGACCGGTGGTGAGCTCCCTCTCCCCTAGGCTTCAGGCCCACCTCGACAGCCTGAACGCCGTGGGCGCCTCCGTGCGCGAGCGAATCAAGGGCCACGAGGGCGTCCTTACTCCCTCTCTGGTCGAGCTGAACGCCGAGTGTCAGCACCTCATCGACGCGGCCACTGGCGCGGCGAAGCGAGGGGACGCTGTGCTCGCCATGCTCGCCGGCGTCGACCGAGACGAGCTCCGCCTGGAGCGGGATCTGCGGGCACGCGAAGCACGCGCCGCCACTGACGCTGAGGTTCGCCGTTCGCTGACCGCCGCGTCGGAGGCCAAGACAAGGGAAATCGAGACCTGGCAGTCGCTCGCGACCCTCGCCAGCCGCATCTCAGCCGAGCTGGTCGCGGCTGACGCCGCCATGGACGAGATCAACGTCCGTGTTGCCCGCATGACGCTGGACGACCCCGGCTCGGCCGACGCCGGGGGCCAATTGCGGGACCAGATCAAGGGAGTTGCTTCCCGCTTGTATACACTTGAACGCGCGGCGCAGGCTACGCTGGAGGAGGTCAGATGAGCGAACCGGGCGGATCCATGGCGGCCAAGGGCTGCATCGTCGTCAGTTTTCTGGGCGCGCTAGCGGTGATCACGGTGGCGGCGGCTATGTTCCTGCTCTCCAGCGGGGATGAGCGTTCTACCAAGAGCGTAGCGGGTCCCGTGACCGACGGGTCGCCCACTTTAGGCCCCAAGGAAGTCGGTGTACAGCGGACCGCGGCGCCCGGTGCGGCGCTCGCCCGCATCAAGGCCCGGGGGCGGCTGCTTGTGGCGATGGACACCGGGGAGCCGCCGCTGTCCGGCACACCGCCGATGTTCTTCGTGGACGCGCAGGGCGGGCGCGACGGGTTCGACTACGCGCTTGCGCGCAAGATCGCCGACGCAGCCGGCGTGAGCGACGTCGAGCTGGTGCATGTCGCCTACTCCGGAGCCGAGGACCGGCTCGTGGACCCGTCTGCTGGGGCGGACGTGTTGATCTCCGGGTACTCGCCAACCGAGACAGACGGGATCGCGTGGTCCAAGCCATACCTTGAGTACGGGCTCTGTCTCGTGGTGACCGCCCGGTCGGGGGTTCAGACCACCGCGGACTTGTTCGGCAAGAAGGTCGGGATCTTCGACGACGACGCCGCAGCCGAGGACGTTCGCAAGCTGGTGAAGGGCTACACCGCGATGACGCGTATGGAGAACGGGTATTGGGATGCTCTGGCGCGGGGCGACTTCGACGCGTTCATCTACGACTATCCCTACGCAGCCGCCGAGATCGCTGGGTGGTATGCCGCGAACCCTGCCAAGGCGGGTGCCTTCCGGATCGCACAGTACAACCTGACGGACTCGACCTACGCGGTCGGGGTACGGGCCGGCGAGGCGGATCTGCTCGACCTGGTCGATCGGACCATCGACACCTGGCGGGGGTCGGATGGGTACGCGCAGGCAGTGAAGCGCTACTTGAAGGGTGGAGAAGCAGCGGTCATCACGGACGTAGCCGCGCGTAAGGTGAAGGTGAAGCCGGGAGATACGCTGTCCGGCATCGCCAACCGCGAGCTCGGCGGCACAGCCCGTTGGAAGGAGGTCTGGGAGCTCAACAAGTCACGCTTCCCCAACCCGCACCTGATCGAGGTTGGGGACGAGGTTGTGCTTCCGGCCGGGTAACTGCCTGCATTGACCGCGACCCGATGCGGGCGCTCGAGATGCGGGTCTTTGAGCACGCCGGCCTCACGGCCAGTCGTCGTTCCAGGAGCACAGCCTGTCCCACCTCTCGGTACGCCCAACCTCACACCATTTGAGCCGATCCATCGCCTCGGTGGAGCCGACCTGCCTGAACGCCTCGAACCGCCAGAAGCTTGTCATGAGCCCACCTGCCCAACGGAGATCGACGTCGCCGGTGTCCACGCCCATACGGATCTCCTTGTCGGGATTCTCGGCGCTCCACCGCTCCAATCGCTCCTGTCCAGCGATGGTGTGGTAGTCGTAGGCGTAGCCCGGTACCCCCCGGATATGAGAACCATCGGTGAGGTGCGGCGGGACGGGAACGGCGACGCCGGGATGGTACTCGTTAGCCCGAGGGGGAGTCGGCCCGCCGCGAGCAGCATCAGCACGTAGTCCACGGACTCGTACCAACCCGAGGCGTAGCGGATGTCGAAGACCTCTCTGGGCGCGTTGGACAGCCTGCCGGACTGGGTGAGCGAGTCCATGGGTCGCTCCCGCAGCTCCGCCCGAAGCGCGTCGTCGCTATCGGTCTTGGCGAAGATGCGCTCTCCGTCGACACCGCGACACACCAGCACCGCGCGCCCACCGTCGGTGACATCGACGGCGACGGCGATCAGGAGATCCTCGCTGCCGGCCGCGTCTTCGACGCAGATGGGAACGAGGTCTGGTACTCCGGGGAGGGCGTGGAGGACGGCGTGTGGTCCGCGCTGGTCCAGCTCGATGCCGACGACGAGGCCGAGGTCATCACGCTCGGCGCGAACCTGGTCCTCTCCGACGACGATGGCACCACGCTCATCCGCTCGCCGACGTTCGCGCGCAACTGGTCCGGAGGGCCGTGCGTCGGTGACTTCGACGGAGACGGACAGCCCGAGCTCGCCTACGGGGCCTACGACGGGTTCTACGTTTGGGACGTGGACGTCCGAAACGTCTGGTACGCCCCGATCGACGTGGCCAACTACGCGGGGCAGGCCGCTTGTGCCGGCTACGACCTCGACGCAGATGGGGCTCTGGAGGTGCTCTACGCTGACGAGCACGCATTTCGCATCCACGACGGGCGCACGGGCGCCGTGAACTTTCAGGACGACGGGAACTACGAGTCCCGCGCTGCGAGACCGAGCCCGCGACCTGGCTACCGCCCTCGAAGCAGAGCGCGCCCGAGTGGCCGGTCTCGCTGCCGAGCTGGACGCTTTGAGGGGGGATGCTGGCATGCCTTGGTGGCGCCGGCTGCTGAGCATGAGTACCCCCCGGCTTCCGGGGACCGGAGAAGCGTAGGACCCTCGCTGGTACCCCTCGCCGCGCCCGTTGGCACCCATCGCCCCGTGCCGCTGCTACCCCCGGACGCGCGCCCGTTGACGGCGTGACCGCTCGCCTGGGGGGGTGCTGGCTGGCACCCATTGATCGCGGCGTTGGCAGGGGGGATGCTGACGGCTGGTATGGGGGTGCTGACGGCGGTTCTGATACCCCTCGCCCGGTGATCACCCCCCTCGCCTGCTGTGCTTCTGCTCTAAGGCCGGGTTCTGGTGCCCCGGCGCTCTCCAGAATCAGCCCGCCGCGTCCGAGGACCCGCGACGGCGAACGGCCGTGCCCACGGGGGGGGCGCGGGGGCCTATCCGCCGAGCTCGATGTACAGGACTGAGTTGCCATCGAGCTCGACCGGCTCGCCGACGATGCCGTCGGTGCGCCAGTTGCCGAGGTCGTCGTAGACGTCGAACAAGGTGCCAGCGGTGCCACCGACCGTGAGGTCGACGATGTCGAAGTCCCGGGCGTCGAGCGCCAGTACGCCGGCGCCCGGGCCGGCGACCTTGGGGGTGTCGCATTGCGACTGGGTGGTACTGCTTACCTGAATCATCCTCAATGTGCCGGATTGCCTGTAGCAGCGAGGTTACAGCCGGTAACGTCCCCGATTACACGTCCGAGAACTGCACCCCGTCGAGTGGCGCTCGCCTGGAAGGCGCGACCCTGACCTGCGCGGTTCGGTGGTAAGGGGCGCCGAACGGTAGAACGCGGATAATCCGCGTCAACCGTTCGTTCTGTAAGGCTCTAAAAGGCCGGGTTCTAATGCCCCTACGCTCTCCAGAATCAGCCCGCCGCGTCCGAGGACCCGCGACGGCGAACGGCCCGATAGAGGGGACTATGCCCCTGCCTCCTATGACCGCCTCGGAACTGCAGGAAGCACTCGCTGAACTCTCCCGCTGGCAGGCGGAAGGATGCCACATGAGCAGACGGCCCATGTCTCTGAAGGGAGTGAACCTGTCCGGAGCGGACCTGACCGAGGCGAACCTGTGGGGAGCGGACCTGACCGAGGCGAACCTGACCGAGGCGAACCTGTCCGGTGCGAACCTGTCCTGGGCGAACCTGACCGGGGCGGACCTGACCGAGGCGGACCTGTTCTTGGCGGACCTGTCCGGGGCGGACCTGTTCCAGGCGAACCTGTTCCAGGCGGACCTGTCCGGGGCGAACCTGTCCATGGCGAACCTGACCGAGGCGAACCTGACCGAGGCGAACCTGACCGAGGCGAACCTGACCGAGGCGTACCTGACCCTGGCGAACCTGACCGGAGCGAACCTGACCGGGGCGGACCTGTCCAGAGCGAACCTGTGGGGAGCGACCCTGACCGGGGCGGACCTGTCCGGGGCGCTCCTGATTGACACGGTTTGGAAAGATCCGTCCCCCGAACGGTAGAACGCCGATAATCCGCGTACACCGTTCGTTCCGTCAGTACCGACCGGGCCGTGCTGCGAGACCGAGCCCGCGATCTGGCTACCGCCCTCGAAGCCGAGCGCGCTCGGACGGCCGGCCTTGCTGCCGAGATCGAGGCCTTCAAGGCGGGTGCTGGGCTGCCGTAGGGAATGGCGGCGCGGTCGACATTTCCGCAGGTCAGCGTTCCCGCTCCGTGGGGACGGTCGCGGGACGGTCTCTCTTTCCAACCGTCCCCGCAAAAGTGCGCCTGCTACGCACATTCGGAACGGTCGGGACGGTCGGGACGGTCGTTCACCTCTCCCCGCCATCGGGCGC
>SHYV01000079.1 GCA_009692605.1 Myxococcales bacterium | reverse complement strand
TGACGCGCGACGTCCGAGCGCCCACCCGGGCTGTGCGACGCTTTGCGTTCGTCCTGCTCTTCGGCTTGGTGCTGGGGGGACTGGGCGTCCGCAGCCAGGAGGGTCCGATCCGGTCCGTGCTGACCCGGCACTATCTGGCCAAGACGGAGCTTCCGGTGTTTACAGCCGGTTTTTCTCCACCACCTTCGGATCCTCTGCACATGGCGGCGCTGCCGCCTCCCGAGCTGATCTCGCCGGCTCAGGTCCCCGCGAAGGTCGACCAGATCTACAATCAGCTCTGTCTGACCACGTCGATGCTCTCCAGCCGGACCTGGACGCCGTTTTTCCTGCTGCTGCTCACCGCGGCCTGCCTTGGGCGGCATCGGGCGCTGGTCGCGGTTGTGGTGCTTGATCTCTGGGTCTTCGGACATGCTTACCACCCGCGCCTGCCTGAGGCGCAGACGCGCGAGCGTCCGGTTTGGCTGCAGCCCGAGATGACCGAGCTGGGCGGATTTCGCACCGCCATCCTCGACCGGCGCATCCGTCCGGAGCTGGACGCACAGGTCGGCACGGCGAGCTTGAACCTGCTCTGGGGCTCGAACGAAGTGCTGGTCCCGAGCCCGTTGTTGATCCTCCGCAATGACGCCATGCTCGGCATCGCCGGGATGGACGTGGGCGAGACCGGCGCGATCAAGATCGCCCGCTACACGAGCCACATCGACATCGCGCGCCGGATGGCCGTGAAGTGGGTGGTGAGCACTTGGCCGATCACCGGGGTCAAGCTGCTTCGGAGCGGCGCGATCCAGGTCGGTCAGGACGACGAGACCCTGCCGAGGGCACGGATGGTGCCTTGCCGGCTGTACGTCTCCCCGGCCCATGCCGGCGGCGGCTCATCGGCCCGGGACCTGTCCGATTCGGTCGCCAACGCGATATTCACGGCGATGCCCACGACCGATCCGAGGAAGGCCGTGCTCGTGGAGCGCCCCGAAGACGCCGACGACGCCGAGTGCGTCGGGGCTGAAGCCGAGCGGGCGGTGGGCGCTGCTGGCCTCTCCGCGACGATCACCTCGTACACCGACCAGCAGGTCGACATGACCGCGACCGGGCCCGGCACGCTGGTGCTCGCCGACACCTGGTATCCGGGCTGGTCGGCGACCCTCGACGGGGAGCCGGCGCCCATCATTCGGGCTGACCTGCTATTTCGGGCTGTGAATGTGCCCGAGGGCGCTCACACCGTGCGCTTCACGTTCGACCCCGGCGTGCCGGGGGCCCTCGTTTGGCCAGCCGCCGCCTTGTTCGCGGCGATGTCAACGTGGGCGCTGGCGCTGTCCTTTCGACCAATAGGGAGATGAATCGATGACTGAGCCTGCGATCGTGGTCCATTCTGTCACCGAGCTCAACCGGTACATCGCTGCCGCTTTCGTGGACTGCTTCAGCGCACGGGTGGTAGAGGGAGAAGTGAGCGCCTTCAACGCGCACTCTTCCGGACACTGGTATTTCAAGCTCAAGGACGATCGCTCCTGCCTCGACTGCACGATGTGGAAGTCCGACGCGCATCGGCAAAAGGGCCCGCTTCGAGTGGGGGAAAAGGTCCGCCTGTTTGGCGACGTGCGGGTCTACGAGTCACGTGGGACCTACTCTTTCCAGGCCCAGCGCATTGAACGGGCCGGGGAGGGGACGCTCGCGCAGCGGCTCGAGGCCTTGCGGGAGCGGCTCTCGGCCGAGGGCCTGTTCGACCCTGCAAAAAGGCGTGTATTGCCTCGGTATCCGCGGGCCGTGGGCCTCGCGACGGCGGCGGACGGCGCCGCGATTGGGGACATGGTGCGGATCATCCGCGATCGAGCGCCCCACGTGCAGATCGTGCTCGCACCGTGCCGCGTTCAGGGGGATGGGGCGGCGGCCGACGTGGCTCGGGCGATCCGCTGGCTCAACAGCTCACCCATGGTGGATGTGATCATCGCCGGTCGGGGCGGTGGGTCCGCCGAGGATCTGTTCGCGTTCAACGAGGAGGTGCTGGTCCGCGCCGTCGCTGCGAGCCGGGTTCCCATCGTGAGCGCCGTCGGGCACGAGAAGGATCAGTGCCTGTGCGATCTCGCGGCGGACGAGCGCGCGCCGACCCCCACCGCCGCGGCGGAGATGGTCGTGCCGGACGCCCACGATCTGGCGCGCGATCTGGACGCCACTCAGGATCGCTTGGACAAGCTCATCGCGCAGGCCGTTCGGCGGCACAGGGAGAAGGTGAACGCGCTGCGCCTGCTGCATCCGAGCGACCGGCTTGCTCGGACCCGGCGTGACTGTGATTCACTCCTGGTGCGGCTTGACGGCGCTGTGCGGCGGCTGACGAGGGCGCAAGCGACCCGGCTCGGCGGCGTCGAGGTGCGGGTGGAGCCGGCCGCTGCGCGGGGATTTTCGGTCCGACGTGAGCGCCTGCATCGGGCTGAGACCGCTCTCGCAGCGCTGTCTCCGGTCGCTGTGCTCGACCGCGGCTACGCCATCGTGCACGACGAGTCCAAGGGCGAGGTGGTTCGTGACGCCTCGCACTTGTCGCCCGGTGCGCTCGTTGGGCTGCGGTTTGCGCGCGGCGCGGTGAGGGCGAAGGTGGAGTAGTTTGATAGGGCGGGCACATGCTGACCGTTGAAGAAGCCCTTGAGCGTGTACTGGCCCGTGTGCCCACCAATGCGACCGAGCGTGTTCCGCTTCAGTCTGCGCGTGGGAGGGTGCTCGCGGAGGTCGTGACTGCCGGCGTGGACCTGCCACCATGGGCGGGTTCGGCGATGGATGGCTTTGCTGTGCGCGCCGCGGACGTGCCGGGCGATCTTCGCGTGGTCGAGACGATCGCCGCCGGTAGGGTGCCGACGGTGGCCGTGGGGGCGGGGACAGCCTCCCGCATCATGACGGGCGCGCCGGTACCGGCTGGCGCGGACGCGGTCGTCATGGTGGAGGACACCGAGTCAATCGAGCGCGGCGGGGAAGCCCGCGTGCGCGTCCGCTGCGGCGCGACGCCCGGGCAACACATACGCCCGGCCGGCAGCGAGATCGCCGCAGGGTCCGAGCTGCTGGTTCCGGGCGTCGTGCTCGGGTTCGGGGCGCTCGGGGTGCTCGCGGCGCTGGGCCATCCCACCGTCGCGGTGTGGGTGAGGCCGCGAGTGGGGCTACTCTCGACAGGGGACGAAGTGGTCGAGCCCGGATTTCCGCTGGGCGCGGGCCAGATTTGGTCCTCCAACTTGCATGCGCTGGCCGCGCTCTGCGAAGACGCGGGGGCTGATCCGGTGTACCTCGGCAACGTCTCGGATGATCCGGTGGCGACCGCCGCCGCGTTTCGGCGGGCCCTGCGCTGCGATCTGGTGGTCTCGACGGGCGGCGTGAGCGTCGGCGACTTTGACCACGTGAAGCAGGTGATGGCCGGCCTGGGTGGGGACGGCGGCGGCGGGGTTGAGTTCTGGCGAGTGGCGATGAAGCCCGGAAAACCCCTCGCGTACGGCTTCATCGGAGGGCGACCCGTCTTCGGACTGCCGGGCAATCCGGTGAGCTGCATGGTGAACTTCCTCCAGTTCGTGCGGCCGGTCGTGCGCACGATGTTGGGTGACCCGCGGCCCTTCTTGCCGGTGATTCAGGCGCGCCTTGACCAGCCTTGGCGGCGGAAGCCCGGGCGCGCCGAGCTTGTGCGGGTGCGGCTCGCCGTCCGACCTGCTGGCGCCGTTGTCGCCTCCGTGGTTGGCGTGCAGGGCAGCGCGCACCTCGCCGGGATGGCGATGGCCCACGGCCTGATGCTGGTCGGCGCCGAGACCTCAGAGGTCAACGGGGAGGTGAGCGTGCAGGTGTTCGACCCGACCTTCGGTGCGTCGCCGGACCCCGGGTACCGGTGGACCTGACCGGCGTGCCGGGGCGTCGGATCACCCGTGGGTTCGTGCTCGCCGGGGGGCTGTCCCGCCGGTTTGGCAGCGACAAGGCGGTGGCGGAGATCGACGGGCAGCCTGCGGTGGTCGCGCTGGTGCGGAGGATGGAGGCGGCCGGCTTGGTGGGTAGCGTGGTGTGGCGGGTGTCGCGGCCGGATCTCGGCCTGCCGGAGCTGATCGAGGCGGGTCCGATCGGCGACATGCGACACCCGCTCTGGGGACTCGCGGCCATCGAGGGGGACGACGAGGTCTTCGTCTGCCCCTGCGACGCGGTTTGGTTGACCGAAGGAGCGGTCCGGCAGCTGTGTGAGGCGCGCGCGATCTCGTCGGACTCACCCCTGTGCGGAGTCTGGCCGGCCGCGCTGCGTCAGCGGGCGGGCGATCACGCCGCGGCCAACCGCTCGGTGCTCTCGTTGGCGGAGGGCCTAAGGGTGCTGGACGTGGGTCCGGTGGGGAACCGCAACGAGCGTCCCGGCGGCCCTATGCCATCGGCACGCGCAGGGTGAATACGCTGCCGACGCCTACCGTGCTCCGGACATCCAGCTCGCCAGCGTGGGCCAACGCGATGCGGCGGGAGATCGCGAGCCCCAGCCCGGTGCCCTCGTGGCGGGTCGTGTAGAACGGAACGAACAGCTTGTCGATCTCGCTGGGGGCGATGCCGGCCCCGTTGTCGGTGACGACGAATTCGACCGCAGCGGCCTGCCGCGCCTTGGGGTCTCGCATCCGGCCCATCCGGGTGGCCAGAGTGACCTTGCCGGTCGGTCCGGCGGCCATGATCGCGTTCTGGCCGAGGTTCAGTAGCACCTGCGCGATCTTGCCGGCGTCGAGGTTTACGGGTTGGAGGTCGTCGTGCTGCTGAACGAGCTCGGTGGCTACGCCTTGCGCCTTGAGCAGGCCGACAACCTGCGCCACCAGTGCTTCTGCGCTGGTCGGCTGCCGGTCCGCCTGCAGCGGCCGGGAGTAGTCCAGGAACTGGGACACCACGTTGGACAGGCGGTCCACCTCATCGATGATCACCTTGACCATCTCGGCGTCATCGGCCTCCCGGGCGCTGCCCTGCAGGTACTGAGCGGCTCCCTTGATCCCCGCGAGCGGGTTGCGAATCTCGTGCGCCAGCCCAGCGGCCATCGTCCCCAGCGCAGCCAAGCGGTGCTCCTCCTTGAGCTGCTCGAAGCCTCGCAGGTTCTCGAGGATCACGCTCGCGCGGTCCACCACCTTCGCGAGCCGGACCACCTCGGCCTCGGTGAATCCGACGTCGTCTGCGTCGCGCAGCGCGAGCCAGCCCAGCACGACGTCCCCTGATCGAAACGGGACGACGACATCGGCGTTCATCGCCCGCATGGTCTTGAGCCTCGGCTCAAGCTGTTCGGCGCCGGCCGCTTCGATGCGCAACATGTGTTGATGTTCGATCCGAACGAAGGGCCCGTCTACGAACCCGTCGGCGAACGGCTGCCGGCCCACTTGCAGCACGGGCGGCTCCTCGTGCACTCCGGACTCGTGGTCTAGTCGGTAGGCGCGTCGCGCCGCTTCCCAGAGGTACATCGAGGTGGCCCGGACCCGCCCGCTCGCGAGCAGGCGCGCGGTTAGCTCGACCCGGAGCCCTTGCATGGAGATGACGCGCGCCAATCCGAGCTCGGTCTCTGCGAGGGCGTCCACCAATCGCTGACCGCGGGTGTTCAGCGCGCGCCCAGCCCACATCTCCAGCTGCTTGGAGAGCGGCTCGTAGGCCAGCAGGAAGATCGCGGACGCCATGAAGACCTGAAAGAACCCGTGGATCGGGTAGGCCCCGAACAGCATGCCCGCCGCGAATACGTCGATCCCAACCAACAGGAAGGCTGCGCCGACCACCGCCGCCAGCCGGGCCGACAGCACGCCCATGTCCAACAGGCGCCACGAGGTGATCATTTGTGCAAGAAAGTACAGTAAGAAGCTTGTGAATACACATCCGAGCGGCGGAAATGCTCCCTGAACGACGACCGGTCGCACTGAGATCGGCAGGTCATTCGTCTCCATAACGAACGCCCGGATCAGCGCCTCCAGCGCCGAGAAGCCGATGACGGCGCTCACCAGACCAAGGGTGTATCGGACTCGCGTGCGCTCCGCGGGGTCCGACGATGCGCGCTGCAGCTCCCAGAGGCGGCGCACGGAGATCAGCAGCCCGCCGAACACGTAGATGGTGAGCATGACCTCCGGGATGCTGGCCCGGGGCGTTCCGTAGAAGTACACGGCGTCGAGGATCACGAACGCGATCGCGATCGGGGGCGAGGCCACGGTGAGCCGGGCAAGGCGGCGGTCCCGTGGGCGGTTTCCCTGCACAAAACAGGTCTCGACGACAGCCAGCAGGGCAGGCGGTACGAAGGCGGCGGCGGCGCCGTTCACATACTTGAACCAACCGAGGCCGGGGATGAGATACAGCGCGAACCCGCCGTACCCGAGCGATATGGTTGTGCAAAGGAGCGCAAACGCTCGCCGTGCGGGGTCCCGCCGGTCACCGTGTGGGACGCGAATCGCGAACACCCCGGCGAGCACGGCGGCGAGGGCGTACAGGAGCAGGTTCACGCATTGACAAGGTACCGCGTCGCGCCGAGCGTTCCGGGCCCCCGCCGCCGTCGAAGACCAATTATCCCTCCCCCGTGCAGATCAGCAGCTCATCGGTCATCCATCACCCACGCCCGAGGGTGTTCGCCGCCTACCGCGACGAACTCACGGAGGTGGTGCCATTCATGACCAACGTGGACGCCATTAACGTGATCAAACGCGAGGAGTTCTGCGATAGCCCCTCGGTCGGCAAAGGGCCGTTACGGGTGACGCTGCACAACGAATGGGTAGGCCGGGGCGAAATCCCGCGCGCGGTTCAGGGCATCGTCAAGCCGGAGATGATCCGGTGGGACGACTACGCCGAGTGGGATGAGGCGACATGGGCGTGCCGCTGGGAGCTCAAGGTGCGCGTCTTCCGCGATTCCGTGCGGTGCTCGGGCACTACCCGGCTGCTTGCGGACGGACCGTCGAGCACCCGTGTCCTTGTGCTTGGCAGCCTCGACATCGACCTGAAAGAGATCCCCGGAGTGCCCCGGATCCTCGCTGGCACGGTGAAGCCGGCCGTTGAGAAGTTCATCGTGTCGCTCGTCACGCCGAACCTGGAGCAGATGAACGTGTCGCTGTCCAGCTACCTGTCGTCTCCCGGGAGGGCTTGAGCATGGCGAGGATCCCTGAGGCAACCCAGCTTGCAGATCGCGTCGAGGCTCTGGTCAAGGAGGTCGAGTCCGGGACGAGCGCTGAGCTCATCGTGGTGGTCGCGGGGCGCTCGTCGACCTACCGTTGGGTCACCGCGTGGGTCGCTGTCGGCTTCGGGCTCGCCGCGGCAGCCTTTTTTTGCTGGAGCCCGTGGGTGTTCGATGACCGGTGGATTCCGATCGACGTGCTCGTGGTCGCCGCCGCCGCCGCGGTCCTGGTCGCGACCAACGAGAGGCTACGGGTCTGGCTGGCAGGCGGCACCGAGCCGGCTGCTGCCGTTCGGCTGGCTGCGGACGCCGCATTCTGGCAGGAAGCCGTTCATGCGACGCGAGGCCGGACGGGGGTGCTCGTCTACGTGAGCGTGTTGGAGCGGAGGGTCATCCTGCATGCTGACAGCGGGATCGTCGCGGCGGTGCCGGGGGCTGAGTGGGTGCCCGCGGTCGCCGCGGTCGAGGGCGCTGGTGTGGCGCCCGAGCCGTTCGCCGTCGCGTTCCGGGCGCTGGGCAGGGTCCTGTCTGCGCACCTTCCTCGGGAGCACGACGATGTGAACGAGTCCCCCGACGAGCCCCGGGTGCGCGTATGAACGGCCCGCCATGGAAGCCTGCGCGGATCAGCCGCCGATGGGCCGGAGCGCTGCTGCTGGCGGGGCCGGTGCTGTTGGCGCTCGCCGTACTGGCGCTTACTCTCTACTCGCCTGACGCCTTCGCGAGAGCAGGCGGTGGAAGTTCGTTCTCGAGCGGAGGCGGCAGCTCATCCGGCGGCTCTCGCTCCTACAGCAGCGGAGGCTCCAACAGCGGCGGCGGTGACGCGGTTGCCGGCCTGATCTGGCTGGTCGTTCAGTACCCGGCCATCGGGGTCCCGGTGGTGGTGGTCATCCTCGTCGTCACGGTGTGGCAGAAGTCACAGCAGCGGGAATTCGGTGGACGGAGTGTCTCTCGGAGCGAACAGCAGCCGTACGTCGAAGTCGCGCCTCGTGGTCCCCGCGTCAACCTCGCTCCGCTTCTTCAGGCCGATCCTGGATTTTCTCTGCCCCTGTTCCTTGACTTGGCTCGGCTGGTCTACACCCGCGCGATGGAAGAAGGGGCCCGCCTCGACGTTATGAGCGCGTGGCTCTCGCCGGCGGCGCGGCAGGTGGTCGAGCAGTTCGTGGGGAGGGACAGCATCTCCGGCGTGTGCATCGGGTCCACCGCGCTGGTCGGGCTTCGGGCGACCGGGCAAGGCCACCAGCTATCGGTGCAATTCGTCAGCAACGTGCTCCGAACCCCCCAAGGAGGTAGGCCGGTCCAGCATGTGCGCACCGAGCAGTGGACCTTCGCGAGACGCTCCGGCGTGCTCTCTCCCGGCCCCGACCGCATGCAGGAGCTTCGGTGCCCGAGCTGCGGCAACCCCTCTGAGGCGCGGCGCGACGGCACCTGCACGCGCTGCGACACCGTCATAAACGACGGTCGCCTCCAGTGGGTCGTTCAGGGCATCGAGGTCAGAGGTTCGAAGCAGCTGCCCGGTCTCGGGCTCTCGCTCGGCGGCGGCGTCGAGGCGGGCACCGAGCGCCCGACCCGCCCCGACCCGGATCTTGGCGCCAACCTTCGCCGGTTGATCGCCGTTCAGCCCGACTTCGATGCCGGGGTCTTCGGAGCGCGGGTCCGAGCGACATTTCTGGCCATCCAGAATGCCTGGTCGGCAGGCCGCCTGTACGACCTGCGACCGCTTGAGTCAGACTTCCTCTACCAGCAGCATCGTTACTGGCTGGAGCGGTACGCGCAGGCGGGGGTACGCAACCGGGCTCAGGACGTAGAGGTTCGGAGCCTGGTCTTGGTGAAGGTCACAGTCGACGCCTACGTGGTGAGCGTCACCCTGCGGTTGTTCGTCTCGATGCTGGACTGGACCGAAGACAGGGAGCGAATGGTGGTCGGGGGCAGTAAGGACGACGCCCGCGTGTTCAGTGAGTACTGGACCTTCGTCCGTTCGCTGAACGCGCGCCCGGGGCCGGCCTCCGGCAGCGGATCGCCGGCGGGGATTCCGACGCAGTGCCCGAGCTGCGGTGCGGCGCTCGACCGGGTGAACGAGGCAGGCATCTGTGGTTACTGCGAAGCGAAGATCACGTCGGGTGCGTTCGACTGGGTGTTGAGCGACATTCAACAGGATGAGGTGTGGAGTGGGTGAGTCTCGACGACAGAGGGCCGCCCGGTTTGAGAAGGAGACCTCTGAGCTGTTGGGGCTGGTCTCCAGCTCTGGCACAGCGGCGAAGGGGCTGACGTCCACGACGCAGGCGGGTGAGCCGGGCCCGGGAGCTGGCCGCACCTCGCGGCAGGCGCCCGCGGGGGAAGGGATGCGCGCCGGGGACAGCGACATCGCCCGTGTATTGGAGGCGGCGCTGCGCCACAGCGAGCGAAACGAGCGGTATACGCATGGCTTTCACAGCTACCCGGCGGCTTTACACCCAGACGCCGCGCGTGACCTGCTCTCCCTCGGGGAGGGGAAGGTGCTCGATCCGTTTTGCGGCGGTGGCACCGTGCCGCTTGAGGCCATGGCAGCCGGCCGCGAGGCGCTCGGCTGCGACCTCGGAGCGGTCCCTTGCCTGGTGGCGCGCGCCCGCACTGCCAAGACCGATGAAGCGGGGCGCACGTCGCTTCGAACCCGCGCCCGAGCCGCAGCCGAGATCGCGCTGCGCGGGGGTGAACCTCCGGAGGACGCGCCGCCCGATGTGCGCCGGGCCTATGAGCCTCACGTCGCGGGTGAGCTTCAGGCCATCCGTCAGGCGATTGGGAACGACCCTCTGCTCAAGGCGGTTTTCTCCGCCATCGCCATCAAGGTGAGCCGCCGGGCTTCCGATACGCATCAGGAGCTTGTAGAGGACGAGCGGCCGGTCGGGACCACCGCCACGCTGTTTCACAAGAAGGCGCGAGAGTTCGCCCGAATGCTGGAGGCTATCGAGGTGTTGCCCGGATCAGCGCGGATCCACCGCGAGGATGCGCGCGAGCTGCGGCTCGATGGTTACGGCCTGGTGATCACGTCGCCGCCCTACCCGGGGGTCTACGATTACGCGCCGATCCAGGGGCTCCGGCGCTACTGGCTCGGGCTCGACGACACGCACACGTTGCGCGATGAGATCGGCAGCCGTCGCGCGTTCCGTGCCGGCCGCGCCGAGGCGTTGACCGAGTGGAAGGCCGACACCAGCAAATGGATCAAGGCCGCGGCTCGCTCGCTCGTGCCCGGCGGCCGTCTGTGCGTGATCGTGGGGGACGGGCAGGTGGGTGCTCGGCGGATCGACTCATGGACGATCCACGACGAAGCAGCCCGCGCTCAAGGCCTCCGCTGGCTGTCGCGTAGCAGCGTCCAGCGATGGGATGCCGGGTTTGACAGCGTTCGGTGGGAGCACGCCGGCGTTTGGGAGAAACCGACGTAATCGGCTCTCCTGAGTCTCATGGACCGACTGCTCTTGCCCCCGACTACGGTGCTGCGGGGGCGGGGACCGCCGGGACGGGGACCGCCGGTGGCGCTGTGCCGCCAACCGGCGCACCGTCGGGAACAGCGGGGACCGCCGGCGGCACTGCGCCATCCACCGGCGCGCCCTCGGGCGCAGCGGGGACATCGGGGGCGGGCACTGCGGCCACCGCACCGTCAAGGCAGCACCGAAAGCCAATCGACCGATCGGTCAGGTCGGGGTTCCGGGAGTCCCCGTATGCGCAGCGCGACCCGCTCTCGGGGTCCCCCGCTTTGCCACCCTTCACTACCCGGAACTTGGCCTGACTCGAGTCCGCTGAGCTGGTCCACTCGCGAACGCCACCGCTCATGTCGTAGGCGCCCCAGCCACTTTGGCACTCCTCCAGACTGCCTGCGGCCCGATCCGCGAGCCCGTCCTTGTTCGCGTCGGTCGACGGCTCTCCCCCGCACTTCGGCTCGGCGTAGAGGTCGCCGTAGGTGTACACGTGGGACTCGGGGCCCTTGCAGGCGCGCTCCCACTCGTCCGAGGTGCACAGTCGCTTCCCGACGGTGGCACAGTGCTCGTTGGCTACGGCCATGCTCAGGTTCACGACCGGGCGCTCTCCCTTGCTGTTGGGCCACTCAAGTCGGTCGATGTAGAAGGCCTTGGTCTTTCCGACCTGAGCGAGCGGCTCGGTCGCCTTCGCGAGGCGAGGGGACTCGGCGTTCAAGCGGCCACGGAGGAATGTGCCTGCCGGGATGTACGTCATGTCCGTGTGGCCTGCGAGCTTCTCCCGCATGGTGGCCTCGTCGGGCAGCGGGTTCCCCTTGACCAACATCGCACGAACCTTCTGGTCGGACCCTCGGGCCTCGGCGAGCGGGTCGTTCGTGTACATAGCCACGGTGATGATGCCCAGCAGCCCCAAGGTCGTAGCTGCCAGAGCGACGATCAGCCGTCGGGAGACACCCGCCTCAGCAGGCGCATCGTCTTGAAATGAGCGTTGAATCGCGTTGATCATGTCGCGCGGGGTCGGGAAGCGATCCTCGGCGTTGGACGCCAGAGCCAGATCGACGATGTCGTCTACTCCCGGCGGTAGGTCCTCACGGATCTGGGATGGCGACAGGTACGTGCCTTGCGGGGTCTGCCCGGTGAGCAGCTCGTAGAGCAGCACGCCGCAGGAGTACACATCCGTCTGGGGTCCGCCACCCGAGTTCGGGACGGTGAGCTCAGGGCCCATATACCGGCTCACGGCGAGCTCGGAGATCCCGTCGGTCAACGCTGCGGCCGGGATCATTTCAGCGAGCCCGAGCCCGGACAACAACACCGACCTCACCGTCTTGCCCTGCCCTGGACCAACCGCCCGGGACTGGATCAGCACGTTCGTCGGCTTGATGTGCCTGTGGATCAGGCCTGCGGCATGCGCAGCCTCGGCGGCTTCAAGGACCTTCACCACGATGACAGCGGCTTCCTGAAGGCTGAACACCTTCTTTTCGCCAGCGTACTGGTCCATCAGGCGCCGCAGGGACTCGCCCTCCTGCAACTCCTGAACGACGAACGGCCTTCCGATGTGGAGCCCGATGTCGATCATGATCGGCAGGCTCTCTGCCTTCACCGCCCGGATCCTGTCGAACATCACCTGTAGGGGACCGAGATCGTCGATCTGGACGTTGAGCCATTTCAGGACGACCTTTTTTCCGGTCGACATGGCACGTGCGGTGCACGTCTGCCCCGCCGGCCCTTGACCGAGTACGGCGTCGATTTCGTATTTCTTGGCGATCACGTCGCCTTGCTTGAGTTGAGAGACTGCCACGCTGCTCTCCTGCATAGTGCTGCGTAAAGCACGTATCATGTTCTGCGCGGAAGGGTAATTTCGAGGCCAGCCCGGTGGGCACCCCGGGGCCAGCCCGGTTGGCGGCGCCGCTTTCAACCCGCTAATCGGCCCGGCTGTCTGAGGCGCCGTTGGCGCCTACGCCGGTTCACGTCCTTCCAGCGAGCGACCATGAAGATTCACGAATACCAAGGCAAAGAAGTCCTGAGAAAGTACGGCGTGTCCACGCTCGAGGGCTACGTTGCCTTCAGCCCGGCAGAGGCGCGAGACGCAGCGAAGCGTCTGACTGAGGGTACGGGAGTGCCTGTGGTGGTGGTCAAGTCGCAGGTGCACGCTGGCGGTCGTGGGAAAGGACGCATCAAGGAACATTCGACCGCTGAGGTGCTGGCGCAGGTGCTGCGAGGCGAGGAGAACGTTCCCGGCAAAGGTGGTGTCCGGGTCGTCAAGACCGCCGAGGCGGCCGAAGAAGCCGCCAAAGACCTGCTCGGAAATACGCTGGTCACCAAGCAGACTGGACCGCAAGGGTCCAAGGTACGAAAGGTGTACGTGGAGGCGGGCTGTCGTATCGCCCGGGAGCTTTACCTTGCCATTCTGCTCGACCGCACCGTGGCCCGGGTGCTGATCATGGCCTCGGCGGAGGGCGGCACAGAAATCGAAGAGGTCGCGGCGCACTCGCCGGAAAAGATCTTGAAGGTCTGGGTCGACCCGGTCTGTGGCCTCGGCAGCTGGCAGGCGCGCGAGCTCGCGTTCCAGCTCGGTATGACGGGGAAGACCGTCAACAGCTTCGTGAAGCTGCTGGCTGGGCTTTGCCGCGCCTACGACGCCACGGATGCCAGCATGCTCGAGATCAATCCGCTCATCGTCACCGAGGAGGGTGAATGCCTGGCGCTCGATGCGAAGATGACGTTCGACGAAAACGGCCTGTTCCGCCACCCAGAGATCGTAGCGATGCGGGATCTGGAGGAGGAGGATGCGCAGGAGATCGAGGCCTCACGGTACGACCTCTCCTATGTGAAGCTCGATGGCGAGATCGGCTGTCTGGTAAACGGCGCTGGACTCGCGATGGCCACCATGGACATCATCAAGCTGTACGGAGCAGAGCCCGCTAATTTCCTGGACGTTGGGGGAGGAGCGAACAAAGAAAAGGTGACCGCTGCGTTCAAGATCATCACCGCAGACCCCGCTGTGAAGGGGATCTTGGTGAACATCTTCGGCGGCATCATGAAGTGCGACGTCATCGCTGAGGGCGTGCTCGCCGCCGTCCGGGAGACAGGACTTCAGGTCCCGCTTGTTGTCCGCCTTGAGGGCACTAACGTGGACCTCGGCAAGAAGATCCTCGCCGAGAGCGGGCTCGCGGTCATCCCTGCTGACACCATGGCGGACGCCGCCGAGAAGATCGTCAGCGCCGTCAACACCTACAATCTTCGTCTGGATGAGTCCAGCGTTGGGAGCGCACGATGAGCATCCTCGTCAACAAGGACACCCGGGTCATCTGCCAAGGCATCACCGGCGCAGCGGGCGCGTTCCACTCCGGCCAGATGCTCGCCTACGGGACGAAGTTGGTTGGAGGCGTGACCCCCGGCAAGGGCGGGACATTTTTCGAGTCGGGATCGTTCCGCGTGCCGATCTTCAATACGGTCAAGGAGGCGGTCGAAGCGACCGGCGCCGACGCGAGCGTGATCTTCGTGCCACCGCCGTTCGCAGCGGACGCCATCATGGAGGCGGTGGACGCAGAGCTCCGACTGGTCGTGCCCATCACTGAGGGCGTGCCGGTCAAGGATATGATCGTGGCCTGGCGTTACCTGCAAGGCAAGAACACACGTATGATCGGCCCGAATTGCCCGGGGATCATCACCCCCGGCGAGTGCAAGATTGGCATTATGCCCGGTCACATCCACACGCCGGGGCGCATCGGGGTGCTCTCTCGCTCCGGGACGCTCACCTACGAGGCGGTTGGGCAACTTTCGCGCGTGGGGCTCGGTCAGTCGACGGCCATCGGGATCGGCGGCGACCCGATCATCGGCACCCGTCACATCGATGCGCTTAAGCTGTTCCACGAGGATCCCGACACTGACGCGGTGATCATGATCGGTGAGATCGGCGGGACGAACGAGGAGGAGGCCGCGGCCTGGGCGAAGGCGAACATGACCAAGCCGATCGTCGGGTTCATCGCGGGTGCGACCGCGCCGCCCGGACGAAGGATGGGCCACGCCGGGGCCATCATCTCGGGAGGGCAGGGGACAGCCGAGGCGAAGTTCGAGGCGATGATCGCTGCGGGCATCCACATCGTCCGCAGCCCCGCCGAGATGGGCCGAAAGATGGCCGAGGTCCTCGGTAGGTAGCGAAGGCTCAAAGGGGCGGGCCGATCAGGCGGCCGCTCGCCCGAGCGCTGCGGTGACGAAGCGGTCGTGCTTCGTCACCGCAGGCTTGAGCAGCAGCGCACCAGGGTGCCCACCGCCATCGTGCCACCCGGGGATGAGGCCCGAACGATCCCGCGGAGGGGGCCATGGCCTGTGCAGCCTGGCCAGTTCTCGACGTTGATCATGTACGCGAAGGTGTCGGCCGGCGTGCGGATTCTGTCGGACTCGACCACGAAGGCGGGCATGGGCGGCTCCCGAGAGGAACGTAGCCCGGCCCGCCTTGTTTCCTGGCCGGGTGGGCATAAGCGGCTGCGCTGATCCTCCTTCTCGTGTTCTTCGCGTGTGCTCCGCATCTTGGGGCGCCCGCGCCGCTGGTCGCGGGTCCTGTCGCGCTCCTTGACGTGCCAGAGGTTCTGGCCCCGCGCCCCTTCGACGCTTTGGCTCTGGCCGCCGGCATCCCTCAGGGGACGAGGATCCGTCTGCGGATTGAGTCAGCGGGCGAGATAACCGTCGAGCAGCGGTGGGAGTTTGCCAGATGCACCGCGACGGACGCGACAATCCGCTCGACGGTGCACGACGCTGCGGGTGTGCTCATCAAGGACGAGGGTGAATCCACCACATCTTGGGCCGAACTGGAGAAACACGCGAGCTTCCCGGCGGCGAACACCGAGCGCGGGGAGGGCGTCTCAAGCGGACCGCTGGGCCCGCTGGACGTTTGGCTCTACACCGTGACCGTGCCGGGCGGCGACGGGGTGATGCTTGTCAAACACTTCGAGTTCGCCAGAGCCCTGCCCGGTCCGCCTGTCGTGTACACCATCGAGCGTCAGGGCGAAGAGATCTTCCGGATGACGATGCTGGAGCGGACGCCCGGTTAGCCGCTCCGCACGGGCCCGTAGCTCAGGGGTCAGAGCCGACGGCTTATATCCGTCTGGTCGCTGGTTCAAATCCAGCCGGGCCCACCATCAATGGAACGCCCGTTTTCGCCTTGTGCGGGAGCGGGCGTTCGGCCTTTTCCCTTCTGGGCAGCCCGCTTCTGGGGTTCAAGCGTCCAGCAACGGTCAGCCCGGATCCCGACGTCGCCAGTAGCCGGGCCGCCGCCGCTCGTGCGCGACTGCGACAACCACGACGCGGTCCTCGAGGACCTCGAAGAACACGTGGTACGGGAACCGCTCGACCAGCGCCCGCCTGAAAGGGTCTCCGGCCTTGAGCACGGCGAACTGGAACGGAGCGTTGAGGACACGAGCGAACGTTGCCTCGACCTCGACAACGAAGTCCCCGCCGAGGTCCGGCTGCCGGCGCTCGTACCACCCCGCGGCCGCCTCGATCTCCGCCCCCGCCGCAGCACGGACGACCAGCGTGCGGGTCACGACTTGCCGATGCGCCGCAGGATCTCCGCCTTCACCTCGGGCCACGGGCGCGCGTCTTCGTGCCCCTCCGCGCTCCGCCGCCGAAGTTCGGCCAGCCAAGCGTCGTCCCAGGCACCTTGGTCATGCGGCACCTCGACGCTGTCGAAGAGATCCTCGGCAAGCGCACGCCGCTCCTGCTCCGGGAGCTGCATGGCTTCGTCGCGGATCTGGCGCAGGGGAAGGCCCATGAGCTGATCTTACACGCCGGCATGGCCTCCGCCACTACCCCGCCCCAAACGCCTCCTTGAACGCCATCAACCGGTCCGGCTCCATCCCCGAGGGCTCGAGCCAGAAGTTTCTATAGTCATCCAGTTGACCCCCACCAGACCAGAGAGCGCCCGTTTTTCCAATGTGGAAAGGCGGGCGTTTTCGGTTTTGGGTGGAGAAGGCGGACAGTGGGAGTTCAAGTTGTGGAATCCGGAAAAGATGGCGGGTTGAGATCCGGAAAAGCTGGCGGGTCCTGACCCGTCAGCCGCTCTCGGTCTCCGGTAGCCGGCGGGTGTCCTCTGGAGACCCTCAAGGTGTTCGACGTCATGACCCGCCTCAAAGTCCACAACATGGCCTCCAAAGGAACCTCCCAGGCCGACATCTCCGCGGAATGCGGCGTTCCTGTGCGCGGCGTCCAGCGGATCCTCGCCGAGCCCGTGCCGACCCGCGCGGACGTGATCGCCGGCAAGCTTCCCGACGGGCCCCGGCTGGGGCGCCCGCCGAAGGCTGACCCAGGTCAACCGGGCCGCGGAAAGACACACCTGGCCGTCGCCATCGGCTACCGCGCCATCCAGAACGGGTTGACCGCGCGGTTCGTCGGCGCGAGCGCGCTCATCGACGAGCTGAGCGCAGCCTCCCGCGCCGGCCGCCTGCGTGAGGCAACGGCCGAGTGGGTCCTGCCCGACGTGCTCATCGTGGACTTATGGTGAGACGTTCGTAATGTGGCGCGACGTGCGTTTGTCAGCTTTCTCGGCTGATCTCCGGACGAGTCACTCCACATTACGATCCGGGCCTCGTCTACAGCTTCGCCAGCCAATCGATGATTGATGCGTCTGCACGCCACGAAGCTGGGACCTGCCCGTCATCCCCGATCGGTTTTGCCTTTGCGATCGCCTCACGCTTCATCTTGAGATCGACGGTCGCGTACCGGTTCGTGACGGTGACGCTGGCGTGTCCCAGCCAGTGGCTGATCGTGACCACGTCGACGCCGGCCTGCAACAGGTGGACGGCCGTGCTGTGGCGCATGCTGTGCGGGTGAAGCCGTTTCTTGCCCAGAGTCGGTGCCACAGCTCGGGCTTGATCGCAGTACTTCCCGAGGATGTAGCGGACGCCGAAGCGGCTGAGCGGCTCGCCGCGATGGTTGCGGAAGAACGGCTCGGCTGATCCCGCGTCAACGCCCTGCTCGCTCAGATGCAGCCGCAGAACCTCGGCGGTCTGCGGCCACAGCGGACAGAGTCGCTCCTTGCGTCCTTTGCCCATGAGACGCACCTGAAGTGGGCGAACAAGCTGAAGGTCTCGGGGCCGAACATCGAGGATCTCCTGCACCCTCGCGCCCGTGTTGAACATGGCGGCGAGCAGCGCGTAGTCGCGTCGACCGTCTGCGGTGGTGCGGTCCACGGCACCGAGCACGGCCTGCATCTCCTCGTACTCCAGATACTCGACCGTCCGCTGGCGCGCGCGCTTGAACGGCACCGCGAGGACGCGCTGACAGTGCTCCAGCTCGGCGGGATGCAGGGTTGCGACATGCCGGAAGAACGCATGGATGGCAGCCAGGCGGACGTTTCGGGTCGCCGCGCAGTTGTGCCGGTCCGTCTCCAGGTGGTGCAGGAAGTCCGTGATCTCGGCTGGGGTCAGGTCGCAGATGTCCAGGGTAGCGACCTCACGATCTCGATGCACGGCCACAAAGCGCAGGAGGAGCGTCAGGCTGTCTCGGTAGCTGTGCACCGTGTGCGGGCTGACGCCACGCAGTAGCGGCAGGTGGTCGGTGAAGAAGTCTCGGAGTGCGCGCGCCAGCGCGTTGGGCATGGACGTGGTCATGATGCGGCTCCCGTCGTCGGCGCGACTACGACAAGCGCGCCGCAATGGTCCGCAAATCGCTTGCTCGCCGCGTCGGCGAGCGGCTGTACGAAGTGCAGGTAGTACCGGGTGGAGTCGATGGAGACGTGGCCCATGAACGTCGATAGGTAGGGCAACTTGGCCTGGACGTCGTCGCCCGCCCGGTACCAGCGGAGCAACGCATGCACGGCGAAGGTGTGCCTGAGGTCGTGCGTGCGCGGGGGGCCACCGGCATCGTTTTGGACCCCCGCCGCCCGGAACAGACGCCGCAGGGCGTCTCCCATCCCGCCCCCGCTGTACGCGCGCCCCTGCGCAGATCGGTGCCACAGCAACGGGGTGTCTGCCAACAAGGGGACATGTCCCGCCAGAATCGCGAGGTAGGCGATCAACTCGCTGCTTGCATCCTTGGAAAGTGGCACGAGGCGGGACTTGTAGAACTTCGAGGTGCGGACCAGCAGGGTTCGTTCGACCGGATCCCAATCGGCGATGGTCAGCCGGATCAGCTCCCGACGGCGGAGGCCGGTGGTGTAGAGCAGCACGACCGCCAGCCGGAAGACCTCCCGGTGCAAGGGGGAGTTGTACGACGGCTCCAGCCCCTCGGCCGCCTTCAGGACGCGGACCACCTCGTCCTCGGTGAAGATGTGCGGCCGAAGCCGCTGGTGCAGCGCCGGGAACTGCGTTGCGTCGGGCACGAAGCAGCCCGGCTCCGTGCGTCGTCGGTACAGACAGAGCTTTCGAGCGGCCTGCATCCGCGCGCGACGCACGCCAGACTTGAGGTGGGTGAACGTGCGGCACCACGCGGCGAAGGTGGTCACGGTCAGCTCCGTGCCGCCGTGGGCGGCCAGAAACCGGTCCAGATGCGCCAAGTTCCACCGTTCCGAATCGTAGTGGCGGCCGAGCGCCGCCTTGAGCGTGACGTGCCGGAGAATGGTCGGTCCGAGCGATGATTCAAAGGAATTGGGGCTCATTTCCGGCCATCCAGCACGAGGCGGGAGGATGCGACCGGCAGCGGGATGCTGACATCTCGCAGGTCGTCGACCGCGAGTCGGAGGTAGACGCACGTCGCCTCAGCCGTCCGGTGGCCGAGCAGATCGCCGATGATGCGGAGCGCGGTTCCCTCTCGGAGCAGGTGGACGGCGAACGAGTGTCGCAGGCAGTGCACGCCCTGGGATGGGATCAGCCCGCTGTTGCGACACAACGCCTGAAAGGCCTCGCCCACCGCCGTTGGCTTCAGCACGCCGACAGGAGCGCGGTCGCGGAGGAACACCTCGCGATGGCCCTGCACGGGACGACCGCCGCGCAGGTGCGCCACCAGCGCGGATCCCACCTCGTCCGTGAGCGGCAGCAGCAGAGGGACCCCGGTCTTCCGCTGGCAGATCTGGATCGTCCCCGTCCGCCACCCGATGTCTTCGAGCTTGAGCGCCACGATGTCGCTGGGCCGCAATCCGTAGGTGGCCACGAGCAGGAAGATCGCGTAATCGCGGCGCCCCATCCCGGTGTCGCGGTCGATGGCGCGCAACAACGCGCGGACGGTGTCCCACGGCAACGCACGTGGGAGGTGTTCACCCCGATACAGCCGGGGCGTGTCGATCGATGCATCGAGGCCCGGCTGCGTCTCGCCACGAGCGATGAGGAAGCGCAGGAACCCCCGAAGGTGCGAGACAACGTGCTGGAGAGACGCGCGGCTGATTCGGGTTCCGGTCGCACGCATGAAGTCCTCGATCTCGGAGGGCTTGAGCTGCGCGAGATGGTTCGGCTGCGTCTCGTGCTCCAACGCGATCAGGAAATCGGTGACCGTTCGCGCGTGAAAGGTCATCGTGGACCCCGACAGTCCACGGACACGCTCCATGTGCAGCCGGTACTCGGCGACCTTGGTCACGACGCGCGAGGCTGGCGGGACGGAAACCCGCCCGGTCGCCAAGAAGTGGAGGTGCAAGGCCCGAACGAGCGCCGTCAGTTCGCAGTCCACCTGCGAATCGGCCGGCCGGCACGCCATCAGCCCGGCGGAGTCGAGGGCGTCGAGCGACGCCACGCCCCGCGCGACCAGCAGGGCGTCAAGCCGCACCGAGCTGCGCAAGTGCGCCAGCACGCGATGTCGCGGGTAGCCCCCGGCGAACAGCCAACGGGCGTAGTCGGCAAGGATCAGGCCGAGGACGGGGAGAGAGGAATATCGTTGGTGAACGCGGGGAAACAAGTCTTTGAGCATCGGGCCTCGTTGGCATCGGGGCCAAGATCGGCACCGGCGCAACGGCTACCCGGTCGGTAATGTGGAGCTGGGTCCCCGCAGATCAGCTCGCCATCGTCATCGTGGCGAGCCAGTGCACATTACGAACGTCTCACCATAAGTCGAT